>JALOBO010000258.1 GCA_023228225.1 Clostridia bacterium | reverse complement strand
GACAAGCAAACCCTTTTCCTGTATTATAAAATCTTGCATTTACGGTAGGGAATGTCCACATATCATTAGTATGATACATTGGAGATAAATCACTATTTATTCCTTTATTAAAAACATTTATCTGTCTTTCCATATTATCTTAATTAGAAGGTGGCACTACTGCTATTGTATATGTTTTAGTGCTATCATATATATTAGTAAGGTCTATTTTAATCTCTGTAGCATTACACTCTATAGGTGCTATAATCATCTTATTACTCTCAAATAATGTTACTACACTACTTTCATAGGTAAGTATTGATAAATCTGCCGGTAATGATATAGTCCATATGTCAGAAATAAATGTTCCGTCAGTTCCTAATATAAATGTCATACTCTTAGTTGTTATTATACTTTCTAATCTATCATTTATCAACGCTACATACTGATCCATTATTTCTCTTACATTAGTACTTGTTGGTATATCTCTCTCTTGAACATGTCCGCAATACTGTCCTGATGGCAAATAAAGCCCTTTTCCTTGCACGTAACGATAGTTCGCATCTATCCCTATCATTCCTATCCTTTGATTATATCGTGTCTGTAAGTCTTTAAAAGGCTCGTTATATTTGAATCTTAACAAACTATTAATTGCATCTTCACTCCATTCTCTGTATCCCTGCTTCGCTGCCGTTACCATAGCACTGAACTCTTCCTTACGAAAAGACTGCATCTTCCATTTGGATATATCATAATCTGCTTCCTCAGCGAACAATTGCATTATCACATATTGCATACACGCCATCTTATGACTAGCAGCTATAAGAGGCATACAATCATCATCTAAAGGAACACCTAAAAATTCAACATTTAATATCTTTCCATTATAGTCCGATAACCCATGTATATAAACTCCCGATATAGCAGACTTCCTTAATGGAACATTATTTTCATCATAAATAGATAATATCCTATAAACATTATTAGGAAGTACTATCTTTCCATTTGCTATCTCTGTTGTTAATACATACTTGTTCATTATATCTACATCACAAATATGTTCTGTCTCTACTTGCATGCACCACTCTATAATATCATGTAATGAGAAATTCTTATTCTTATATGTTCTGGACAAGTCCATCATTATCTCTTCCGGTCTTATAAACATAGTTATGTGTTTTTAATTATATATACATCCTCTTCTCCTTCATGACAACACCTGTCCATTGTTACTACACTCTGTTGTGCTGCATTAAACTTAGGAACATATTGCGAAGGATACTTAGCTTGTATCATCGAATACAAAGCCTCTCCGTTATGTTCTATCTTACCATGAATATCTATCCCTTCTAATTCTAATACTAATCCTCTTATATCACCTCCGTTTACAGACCAATCAGTCCAAAACTTATTTATATACCAATCCCTAACACTCTTCTCAGACTCAGGGATAACTTTATAATCTCTCATTGCTATGTTGTCAGGAATAAGCCAATACTCTCCTGTAACAGCATCTATGTCTTTGTATACATTCCCTGCTACATTAGCACCATTCAATTCTATAGGTAACAACACCCTTATCGGTCCTTCGCCTATAAATTGGTCACGTAACTTATAATATCTTGTATTGCCTAATGACCCTACAAAATTACAATCACATGTTATCGTTACTAATCCTATTTCTATACTATTCATCTTCTACTGTTTGTTGTTGTTGTCGTGCCGGTTTGGCTACATTCATACTCTGTAAATCTTGTCTTGCATTATTAAATTCATCAGGATATATATTATAAGCACTTAATATATGTTGTATAGTTAATACCTGCAATCTATAATCACTAGGACATGGATATATTGTTTCATCATCCCAATTGCATGCATCAACAGGATTATCTAATAATAATATTCCTGTTAGCACCTTCATGTTTTCATCAGGTAAATTCTGTAATAATATCTTCTGTCCTATTTGTGTGTAATGAAACATCTTACTCGTATACTTACTATACTCTAAATTCATAAATCCATCAATACCTAAATAGGTAGCTTTAGAATTCAAATCTGCACCCCCTAGATATTTAATGTCATCAGGAGACATATCACTAACTAATAACGGTAATTCTATATATTTTAAATCATCAGCTTTTATAGTATATCCTCCTAAGCTACATCCTCTCTCTAAACATCGCACCTCTAAACAATCTACTAACTGATAATAACTACTATTGATAGCACCTTTCATCTGCCTTATAAGAGCAGAGCGTATCATATTCATGTATGATAAAATAAGTTTCCTAGGTATGCTAAAATCATCTGTAGGCTTATATGCCTGCAAATGTTCCTCTATCATCGCTATATGTTTATTTACCGTTGTCATATTACCTCCTTTTTGTTTTGATGCCTTGGGGAGGGAGACCCTCCCCTTAACACCAAACTTAATTAACTAAAAATTATTATGAAAACAAAAAAAACTATTTCCATGATGTTAATAATGTTCCAGAGAAGTACAATAATAATTGTTCAAAAGTCATAGCAGCTGACGTAGCCGAATCTGCTTTAAAGACTGTCCAATCATCATCAGTATCTGGATCATCCCATGCTGCTGTTGTAGCCGCTGTCAAAGGAACATAAATCAACAAGCGTTGTTCGTAGCCATCCATATGAGAAGCTCCATGTAAATTAGGTTCTTTACCTTCACTGCATATTTCATAACATGCATAGTTAGTTCCTAACACAGGGAAGTTTCCAAACAAAGCAGCTTCGAAAGAATCAAATGCTAAGTTAAACCCTCTGAAATATTCAGCTATCCTATCTCCTGTTAATACAGGATATTTACCTGCTCCTAAAGAATGGAAGTTGATAGTTCCATCTATAGTCTGTAAGTTAAGAGTATTAGCTAAATTGACAAGTCCATCAGAACTTGTAGTTTCAGTATTCAAA
>JALOBO010000257.1 GCA_023228225.1 Clostridia bacterium | reverse complement strand
AATGCAAATGGCACGCTCTATGTATCGGAGGTAAAGAAATGAATTTTAAAGAAGCTATTGCTTATATGCGAAAGACTGGAAATTCGGTTTTTGTAAAAAACCCAAACTATGTATCAGATTTTGAATATAAACTTGGAACATGGGATACTAGAGGATATACTTGTTTAAAACATAATCGTTTTTATCAGAATGGTAAACGAGTATGGCGTGATGTTGAAATGTCTGCGGTAGATATTTTAGAAGAAATGTTAAGTTGCACATATGAACCACATGTTGAATATTTGTCATTTATTGAAGTAATGAAGTTACTAAAGTCAAATCCTAAACTTACCTTTACTCGAAAATATTATACGGAGTCTTATCAAGATGACTATGGTAATGAACGTGGTGAATATAATAACTATTTGATATTTTCAGATGATGTAGACGGTGGTATTACATTATACAATGCCACATTTGGGGTGTATTCGCATCTGATGCCTGATGATATTTTAGCAAATGATTGGTATGTAACGGAGATTTTAAAATGAGTTTTGATGAAGCAATGAATTTCATTTCAAAAGCTGAACTGCCACTTGTTATAAATTTGCATGAAGATATGATGGAAACAAAGTGTGAATTTGGAATTGTTCATACTTTATCGTGTAATTTATTAGAATATGATGGTTCATGCCGATTTTTGGAATATATAATATTACAAAATGAGAATATCAGACTTACTTTAAGTAAAATCAGTTGGGGTGAGAATCAAAGTGTTGAAGTTACTCAATGCGAACACTCTCCGTTTACAAAGTATATGTCGTTTGCTAACGCTGTGAAAATGATACTTATTAATAATGACCTTGTATTTAGTAGACAAGCCTATGTTGACGAGGATTGTGCTGAGTATTTGATGTATATGAATGCTGAGGATTCGCTTAATGGTGTTGCTAAATATAATGCTAAATATGGAATGCAATCTCATTTTACTACAGATGATATTTATGCTACTGATTGGTATGTAACGGAGATTCCAAATGAATTTATTACAAGCTATTAAAAATATGTCGAATAGTAATGAATTTAAAGAGATTTGTGTATTATCATGAAAACGACTAATTTGATTGCGGGTTTTATATCTTTGTTTGTTTTAATTAGTATTATCGGATTTTTTGGTTGGTCTTCCTATTCGGATAATACGAATCCTCAAATATATTCAAATGATTCCTATACAGATTCACTTTCAGTAGATTATGTTTTTCCTTTTAAAAATACTTCGGTAACCGTGTCTGTTTCTATTCCCGCATCTACTTATTATGGGGCAATATCTGTAGAATCTAAACGTATTCCGTATATGAAATGGGATAATTATACATATTATTCGGATTTTACTAATGACCCTCTTCAAGAAAGTATATACACTGATATTTTGGCACAACTGATATCTGTAAAACAGACTCTTAATTTAATGGATGATGAGTATGTAGAGTTGCTTTCAACGTTTGTTCAAAATATTTCTTATTATCATCAAAGTGAATTCCGTTATCCTGTAGAGACTATTGTCGAGAAACGGGGTGATTGTGATGATAAAAGTATATTATTAGCCGGATTATTAACTCGTGCAGGGTATGACGCCGTTCTTTTGATTTTCGATACGGAAAATCACGCTACCGTTGGGATAAGAACAAACGATGCAACCGCTTATCCGAATACTGGAGGATATGCCATTATTGAGACAACCAATTATAATTATGTAACAGATAAGTCAATCGAATTTGAAAATAATTTAACATTGAGTAGTATACCTACTGTTATTAGTGTAGGAACTGGTGTGAAAACATATACTTCCGGTAGTAAAATAACTGTTATTTTGGAATATAAGGATACATGTTCTGCGTTAATTGACCAATTAGCACAAACGTGTATCAACAATAGTGAAACGGTTAATGAAATGGAAGATACACTAACTGATTATGAGTGTAGGCTTTCTTCACTTGAAACATTAATGAACACTTCATCTTATGCTGAATATTTGGCAAATGATTATTATGCACAGTATGAAGCACTTTATACTGAATATAAGGCATATCATGCGGAATATCTTCTTTCATATGTGAATCACGATGATGTAATAGATGAACATAATCGGTATATAGATATTTATAATCTTATTATTGCAGAACCGTATAATCGTGAATATGTATATCAGAAGGTTCTGTTTGCTTCACAGCGGTAATATTAATTTACACATTTTAGATTAGTTATTATTAATATCATATCGTAATCTATATATACTTAATTGACTAATAATAATATGGAGCAAAGCAAAAATGACAAGAAATTATGATAAATTCTGCGAACTGTTCGATGCGAGAATTATCGGACTCAAGAGAGCTATTGAGGAATTAGACCGGAAGAACTTGAAGTGGCACTCATACAAAATAGAGGGAATGTTGGATGCCGCACAGAGCATACTCAATATTGATGAATGCAATAAGATTCACGCCAAATATGGTAAGTATGATGTTATTGCTGGTATAAACGCGGAGTTTTGCAAGAAGATGGAAAATTTATACGGTGAACATTGGGAATGAATAACACCAATTTTCCCCTGACAGCGGCTCGTATGCGTGCGAAAAACTCTATGAATACAGGTATGCTATTTGAAAAATCAGTTAATGAAACAATATAAAAGGAATTTGAGGTAGAAATGGAAGATTTAACATTGAAGCGTGTAATATCTGTAATACTTATGCAGGAAAACATACGGTGTAAAAATGAAACTTTGAAGGCGCTATTGAATGCAAGTATAGTTAGTATCTGGTTAGCTGGATTTATCCTTTTGATGTTTGGCATATTTAGTATTTATTACTTATTTGTATGAAGTGAACCAAATGCCGGTTATTACCATTAAGTATATATATCTTAGATGACATATTA
>JALOBO010000256.1 GCA_023228225.1 Clostridia bacterium | reverse complement strand
TAAAGTTTAATCTACGGCCGGAAATAAACTAAAGTATATCTAAGTCGGTTTATACTAAAGTTCCCTTTTGGCCTTGAGAATATAATAAAGTTCCGTTTACGGAAAATAAACCTTTCTATATTTTTGCGACTAAAATATACTAAACTCTAGTACCCAATAAGGGGGTTTTTTAACTAAAGTTTACTCTCTTGCCCACACTTTAACTGTTTTTCAATTTTCACATCGTGATTATACCCTTCAGATATGTGTTATCTCACACTAGGAGCCACAGGAACAGGTCAAACTTCAAAAGTTAGTATAGTTAATCATAATTTCAAAAGACATAGGCTTAAAACAGCAGTCCTTTACTTTACCGACTATCTACAATACAATAGTCATGGAAGAATTATGCTTAAAGTGCAGGGGGTAAATAATAATGGAGTTCATTTTAATATTATCATTCCTGGAAAGAGTAAATGAAGCAAAGCAGAAGTTGGGCTGGTATGAAAGTGATTATGTTTCTGATTCTTTGGTTAAGTGTAGTTTGAAAGAGGATATCATCAGGGGTGGCGAAGAGGTTTATATACAGCAGAGAGTTATAGAGGCGAAGGAAGAAGATGAAGGGTACATTTCTGTATGTAAACAGTTAGATATATATAATAGGTGGGTGAAAAGGCTTTCCAATTTGGATCTTTGTTTGTTGGGGCTTTATTGGAGACATAAAAAGTTTGACTTGGTGGTGGAAAACTTTCCTGACCTTCCAGAGTTGAAAATAATTGAGTTGTTTTTTGAGATGGAAAAAGCCTTAAATCTGATTTTCACGGAAAGTGAATTTTCACTCCAAGATTAGGGTGAAGGGAGTGGATTAATTTGGGTAAATTTGGAGAAGTAATAAATAAAGATGGAACGCCAATGCCCCTTACCACAGCCATAATGGAGCAATATGGACTAACTTATAAACAGGCTAAGTTTGTGGAGTATTATTATGGTGACGGCACGGCAGCAGCACTAAAGGCTGGCTATTCTAAAGGCTCTGCTGGTGTTGCTGCCTGTTTAACTCTCAAGATGGAAAAGGTAAAACAGGCATTATATGAAAGGGATTTAAGGGAAAAATCCAAAACAATAGCAGACAGGAAAGAACGCCAGGAATTTTGGACAAACATAATAAGGAATGAATGTGCACCTCTTCTTCACAGGTTAAGGGCTTCTGAGCTTCTTGGTAAGTCTGAAGGAGATTTCTTAGAGAAAAATGAAGAGGGCTTTCCAAATGGAACTCCTCATCGACCCATCAATATTATTTTCAAGACTAAGGATGCAGACATATTAATCAGTAGCCAAAAGAAACAAAACTTTATTGACGCAGAGTCAGAAGATTGTGACGAAAATGAAGATTAATAGCAAAAACCACAGGAAAGCCCTAGTAAGGACAAGACACAAAGAGAGTGAGGGGAAAAGAGAACCAGAAGAAGCTGAAGTAAATTCAATTGTATTTGATGAACCCTTCCAAGATTTATTTGTCCCTGCCAGATACAAAGTTTATTATGGAGGTAGAGGTGGAGCCAAGTCCTGGGCTATGGCAAGAGCCTTAATATTACAGGGCTCCACAAAAAGGATGACGATCCTTTGTTCTCGTGAAATACAAACCTCAATATCTGATTCCGTCTTTAGGCTCTTGGCTGCACAGATTGAAGCTCTTGGATTATCTGATTTCTACAGTGTAACTAAAACTTCCATAAAAGGTCTTAACGGCACAGAATTCATCTTCAAAGGGCTTAAGTACAACATAGCGGAAATAAAATCCACAGAAGGAATAAATGTGTGTTGGATAGAAGAGGCACAGAGTGTGTCTGATGAATCATGGGACACTCTTATTCCTACTATCCGTGAAAAAGATTCAGAAATATGGATAAGCTTTAACCCTGGAGAAGAAACTGACCCGACCTATATGAGATTTGTTTTCGATCCTCCTCCAGAAGCTTTGGTTCACAAGGTAAGCTGGAGGGACAACAGCTTCTTTCCTGATGTTCTTAAGGCAGAACTTGAATATCTTAAAAAGGTTGATTATGATAAGTATATGCACGTATGGGAAGGAGAGCCTAAGACCTTATCTGATGCTGTCATTTTCAAAGGTAAATATAGGGTGGATGTATTTGCCCCTCCAAGCGAAGATACTGTGCTATACTATGGTGCTGACTGGGGGTTCAGCCAAGACCCGACAGTTCTTGTCCGCTGTTGGATAAAAAATAAAGTTCTGTATATTGACCAAGAGGTTCACGGAATTGGAATAGAATTGGATGATATTCCAGCAAAGTTTAAGTCTATGCCTGGTCTGGATAAAAGATGGATGATCTATGCTGACTCATCAAGACCTGAAACCATATCTCACGTTAGGAGCAAGGGTAACTTTAGAATGGAAGCAGCAAACAAATGGACAGGCTCTGTTGAAGATGGAATTGCTTACCTCCGAAGCTTTGAAGAGATAGTCATCCATGAACGGTGCAAGAACATAATTGATGAAGCGAAGTTTTACAAGTATAAAGTAGACCCCAAAACAGGAGATGTCACCCCGATAATAATTGATAAGAATAACCATTGCTGGGATGCTATAAGATATGCCCTTCACAAGCTGATAAAGAACAAGAAAAAGAAAGTCAGAGTTTATTCATTTAATGGAGAGGAGATGTAATACATGGTAGACAACAAAGGTGATGATGTTTCGTTTGTAACAGCGAAACAAAGGAAGATGCTTGAACCTATATCCATGCTAAGAGGGGTTATGGGGGGCACAAAATCAATGAGGGATAATTGCCAGGAGATGCTGCCAATGTACCCTGCAGAAAGACCTAGCGATTACCAAGGAAGGGTGAAACGATCTGTTTTCACCAATTATTTTTCTATGACAGTGAAACACCTTGTTGGGAAAGCTTTCAGCAAGCCTTTAGTTTTCA
>JALOBO010000255.1 GCA_023228225.1 Clostridia bacterium | reverse complement strand
TGCCTTTTCATAAGCAACTCAAGGTACTTCACTTCATCAAGCCCAAGCGATTTGCAAGTGGTTGTAATGAGCAACGAATGATTTTGAAAGTCATTTTTTTGCTTTGCTAAATCGGCTTTAACTTTTGCAATCGTGTAAGCAACCGCTAACCAGTTTTCGTCAAAAGTCATATATTCAGAAACCCATTCATCAAGAGCAAGTATTTCTTTCTTTTTATCTTCAATGACTTTATCTGTAAAAATTTTAACTTTGGTTGACAAACCCTTTGAAACATCATCAATGTCTTTACACAACTCTTTAATTTCGCTTTCAAACGCTGTGATAGGCTCTTTTATCTTTTTAGTGATTTCAATTTTCCTATCATTAATTGCCTTTGAAAATTTATTCAATCTTGCAATTTCTTTTTTTGTAACTGGAACATCATCTTTTGTAATAGGCTTTTTCTCATATTTTTCTTTTAATTCTTTAATTTGCTTTTTATATTTGCTTAAATCATAGTTTACTTTCGGCAATTCATACTTGATTTCAAATTCCACTAATGCGATTTCGTTCATTTTGTTCCCTCGCTTTTGGGAATGATTTCATTTATATATCTTGTTGCTTGCTCCCTTGTAATTGAAAATTTACCATATGTATAATCTTGGTAATTATTCCATAATTCAATATAAAATGTTGTTTCTGCAATTACATAAATAAGACATAAATATTTTTCATCAAACTCTTTTATAACGTATGAATATATGCCCTCATCTTCATCATATTGCATAATTTCAAGAATGTCTTTTATTATTTCTTTACTCATTTTGTTCCCTCACTTTCATCTAAATATCTTTGCAAAACATCTAAACTTTCAGAAGTATAGTTACCATAATAAGCGCTATCAATACCGCTGTCTATTTGTGCTTTAATGTAATCAAGTGCTTTTTGAGCAGTTTCTTTGTCCATTAAAATATCTCCTTTGTCATTTTTTCTATTGTTTCATCAATCTTATCGTGTATCTCAAAGAATACTTCGTTTTTAAGCGTTTCAGTGATTTTTCTTTCGCCTATGGTATTGATAAGCAAATGCGTTAAAACGCTCTCTGCGCTTAAATTTTGGTGCTTAAACTCGATTTTAGACTTGATTAACGAAAGTAAGCGTTCAGTTTGCTCTTGCGGTGTCGGTTTGAACTTGTCTTTGACATAATCAAGCGCTTCTTCGACTCTCGGTGTCAGTTGCGTTTTGCCTATGTTAAATGCTTCTTCAAGCGACTTTGCATTGTAAATCATTTCGATCCGTTCTTCTTCATCAATCACAAGACTTATTTCAAGCAAATCTCCTTTGTGAAAATCGTGAGTGTAGTTTCCACTTTTTAATATCACTGAAACATTTTTTACTTCAAAATCATCTAAAACGAATTCATCGAAATATACACCAAAAATGTCATCGTAAATCTTCAATTTGATTTTCTTGCCTTTGTAAAGTTCTAAGTGCTTAACAATGCTATCGAGTGTCATTTACCTCTCCTTTTCATTCTTAATTCATACATTCCATCGACTTGAAGAATCAATACTCGCTCATTTTCGTTTGCAAGGCTTTGAATGGCTTTTGCTTGCTCAAGCCTTGATACATATTCTTCGTTGCCTTTTCTTAGTGAAGTCAATATCTTTGTTTCAAATGGTCTTGTACCACTTTGAATGAATTTATGCTCTTTTGGCTCTTTGTAGTTTCCTTTCATAATTGATTTTTCATTTGCTATTGTTATCATAAGCCTAACCTCTCTCGCAAGGCGGTGTAGTAGGCGGTCATTTCTTGCGCTTTCTTGGAGTAGAGTATATCAACAACTCCGCTAACAGCGTTGCAAACACCCCACAGAGAAAGCCGATTCCGTAAATGACTATTTCCATTATTCCTCTTTACCTACTTTCTTTTTTTTCTTCACAGTTGCTTGCAATCGTTCTTCATCAGCTTGGTATTCTTCCCTTGCTTGCTTGAAGAGTTCAGGTTTTTCTTTTTCCAGTTGCTCGTTGAAGTTTTGTAAAATCATATTCCCTAACGCCAAATAAGCCCTTGCCAAATCTCCATAAGTTCCACTTGTAAACATTCTACCGTGCATTAAGCCTAAATTCTTTCTGTTTGCAAGCATTAAAACGGTATCTCCGAAGAATGTTTCAGTGGTTTTCGTTTCGCTGTCCTCTACTGTTATTTTAATCATTATTTTTTCTCCTTTTTCTTCTTAACTTTAAATAAGTCAACTTTATCATCAGGAAACATATATTTGTGAAACTTATTCATAATGACTTTCAACTTCTTCTTCTTGAAAGGATTCCATGTTTTATAATACTCATCCATTAAATAATCCATAACATAATGTAATTCGTGTGTTTGAATAATAAAGTTTATGCTCATCATTCTTCCTCCACATAAGCGAATTGGTATGACTGCGGACAGCGAGTGATGTTTGTTTTCACTTCATCATCGTAAGGTGGGCAATCCATTCCTGAATAAATTGTTTTTCTTTTGAAAGTGTAATATTTCCCCAACTCTCTAGGTTTATTGAAGATGGCGAGGTTCGTGAGGGGGATTGCGAAAACATCTTTTTCTTTTCCGTAGTTTTCTAATTCAGCATAAGATAAAACTGCTTTTTTTAATATCTCTCTTAATGGTGTTAAATAAGATTCATATTCTTCATACCATTCTGCGCCATCTGTATTTGAAATATAAGTCGAAGCATAACTAATGCGTTCCACGTTCTTGTAATCGTAGTCAACCTTTGCGACTACTTTGCCGCTACCAATGCTCATTTTTACTGTCCCTTGTTTGTTTGTATATACTGGGTAAACAATATTATATTCTTTATATTTTTTCATCCAAGTATCATCTTTTTTAACTGTGATTGTTTTCCCTTTCGTGCAAGCCAAGTGAATCTCGCCCACGAAGTCCTTTGGCACTCTTGT
>JALOBO010000254.1 GCA_023228225.1 Clostridia bacterium | reverse complement strand
TTAATTTTATCTTGTATTGTATAAAATTTTTTATTAGAATAACCACCATAACCATTATTTTCAATTTCTTGTTTTACATCTTCCAATTTCTCAATAGCAATTTTGTTTTGATTTGCTTGCAACTGCTCGACTTCGTTTTCCAAAACAGAAGAAGCACCATTAGTATAGTAATAGTAATCTCTCTCTGTCGCCTTTTCACCTTTATGAATATAATCTTCTTTGTTAAATCTATTCCATATTTCCAACTTTGCTTGCAACTGCTCGACTTCTTTTTCTAAGTTTTGTATTCTTAACCAACCAAAATTTTTATGTTTCAAATTTTCAATATCATTTTTAAGATTTATATTATCTGCCTCAGTCCCCTTATTCTCTAATAGTTCTTCATATAACAAATAGTATTCTTCCAACTCAGTTATGCACTTGTCCTTTTGCTCTAAATCATCTAAAATTCTATCAAGCAACTGGCAATCTTCTTCAAAAATAACGCAATCAGTGTCATTTGTTAGTTTATTTCTAAACTCAACTAATTCATCATAATTACTCATCTTCTCCCCCTAATAGTTCGTTGTTTATTATATTGCCTGCCCATTGCAATGCCATCGCTTTCGCTATTCCTTGAAATGTTTTACTTCTATGTATTTGCATTTCTTTTGTATTCCACCCTATCTTTTTACCATTTTTGTCTCTTGGCTCTCCATACCATTCACTTAATGTTCTTCCATCATTATATTTAAGCGTCTCTTTTGGATTAACTGTATTTGTAGATTTTAATGTTTGTAAATTTTTAAGCCATAATCTTGTAGGTTTATTAAATGGCTCTCCAAATTGATATGGCTGTATTTCTTGTGAATGTGTTGGCATATTAAATATTTTTAAGTATCTAGGATTTTCCACACATATTTTATCAATAGGTGCAGTTAAAAGTTTTAGAAAAAACTCTTTTGCTTCTAAACCTTTTTGATATCTTTTATTATCAAGTACTTTGTTTTTGAATAACCATCTAGCACCAGCCGCAGACAAATAAGTACAAGGTGGGTGTGCTATCATCATATCCCAACCTTTATCTAATTGTTCTAAAACATCGCCTTTTATATGCCATTCTGGATGTCCACCGCTACAATCTAATATATCGCAACTATATGCTTCGTGTCCTAATTTTCGCAACTCAATCGTGACTGCTTGACTTTCTTCACACGCTACTAATATTTTCATCTTACACCCCCACGCCAAACAAGTACTTTTTCAGTCTTTCTTCGCCGACTTTTGCAACTGCTTGTTGGGCTAGTTCTTCGCTGGTAAAATAAATTTCGTTTGTTCTTTTATAACTATCAAAATCAAAACAAATTCCTCCGCTACCTAAAAAAAATTTAATATACCATCTTCCTTGTCTGTCATTTTTCCACTCAATTTCTCCGTTGTTCTCTTCTGCAAATTGTCTTAATTCGGCGAGTACTTCTTGCTTTTCAAATTCAAATTCCGCTTCTTCTTCGGTGTGAAATGCATTGTTGTGTTTTAGGCGATAAATGTCGATTTCATAATTATCCCAATTTTCACAACGAATATTACCGATAGTGTCTATAAAACAATACCTTTCCCCATATTCAAACCCTTTCTTTTTCAAGCCCAGCATTTTCAAAATCTCTGCTGGCACTTCTTTTTCTAATAGTGCCTTGTTTTTTAATAAGTCTTTATATTTCATTGTCTTCTCCTTCCCAAATTCTATAATTTCAATATTTTCACTTTTAAAATAATCTACATCACTAAAAGTTAATTTATTATCTATTCCTATTATATAACAAGTTTTTTGTTTATGCATATACCAAGAATTAAATTCAGTTGCTTTATCTCCACTCATCCAATTAATCCCAAAATCATACGCCAACTTTAAGAACTCGTTTGCGAGTTCTTCGGTAGGGCAATGTACTGCTTTACATTTGTATTTGTCTAAAAATTCTTTTTTATTCATTTTTCTCTCCTCCGCTCACACGCTATCTGCGTTTTGTCGCTAAATTTTTTTGTAAACATTTTCTAAATATTTGTATAATTTATGTGTGCTGTTTAATCTTTCTTTTCTCATATCTATATGCAAGTCGGGTGCGATGTATTTGTATTTTAATGTTTCATAATATTTTTTACATATTTGGCAATCGCACTCCCAATAAGGTTCACGCCTTATTTGACAACTAAAAACATAATCTTCAAAATAAATTACAAAACCTATTTGACTGTATTTGTCTTTTTTCTCTTTTTCAGACAAACCATATTTGTAATTTTCGCCAATTACTTTTTTATAGAAATTGTCTTTGCTAAATATTTTCATTACAATTCCCTCCTGTCTCTGCTTCGTTCGTTTTCGTAATCTTCTGCTTCCGCTTGCAAATCTGCTTGCTTTTCTCTGCCAATAGTTTCCCAATAATCTTCGTATGCAAATTCCCTAAAACTATTTTCCAAATCTTCTTTGTAGTGTATTGCAAGTTGTCTTTTTAGTTCAATGTCGCCATCTTCAAATAATTTTGCCAAATATGTTTCAATTGCCACAAACCCATCATCCGTAAATTTATCTTTATATTCTTTTTCAATCGCCATACAAATTTCATCAAAACAATCATTTACATTAACCGAATGCTCCCAATTATCTCCGTCAAAATCATATTCAAGTGTTATATATTTATTTTCAAAGTTCATCAATTTTCTCCTTTTTCATTTTGTTTTCTTTTGTCGCCATTATTTCTTCCCTATTCGTAAACAAGTAATCTGCGTCCAGGTTCCAATAATTATCTTCGCCAACCTTTAACTTCGCTATGTTTTTCGAACTAACATATATCAATTCGCCCGATAAAATTCGCCCCGTAAAATTGTAATGTTCGTAAAACCAATACCTTTCGCCCTTTTTATGCTCCATATTGCACCCCGCTTTCAAGTTCCTTTGAATATCTTTTAAG
>JALOBO010000253.1 GCA_023228225.1 Clostridia bacterium | reverse complement strand
AAGAACTTAATAGACTTAAACCTGTGCTTATCACACTTGCGGAAATACAAGGCAAGATTGCTATATCGTCAAAAGAACTCGTGGCAAGTGGCATAGGGGAATCTATTAGTAAATTAGTTGAACAAGTCAAACACTTATAGGAGGTAGAGTATGGCAAAGAAAACAAAAATTAAATCGCAAACTCGAAGTGCTTATAACAAATGGCGAACTTTGAAATGGTCGCTATATGGTGGCACATACACTTTGCCATTAGTTCCCGCTATGGTTATGGTTGGGGTTAATTGGGATGAGTGGGTAGCACAATCACGAAACGCATGGTCGATTGGTCTTGGTTTTGGAATGTTGCTTTTGACCGTGTTTATTACTATTTTAGGTATTGCCAAAAAAGATGAAGTTATCAATAAGATAGCATCGCCACTATTCTATTTTGCCGGTATCTTGGCGTTATGGGCTTTCTCTCTACTCTTTTTATCTCGTATCGCAAGTGAGTTTGGTTATATGCTCTTATGGACTTGTTTAGGTCTATTAGCGGGAGCGAGTGCCGATCAAGTTAATCGTTCGCTTGTTAAAAAAGAGTTGGCGTTTTATAAGAAACTTATTGTCGATGTTGGATTAGATAGCAAAACCGAAAAGCGTAAATTACAAAAACAATTAGCCAAAGAAGAAGCTGAAAGGGAAAAAGCGGCTCGGCAACCCGTTGAATAAGGGGAAGTTATGAAGAAGTTAAAAAAGTTTTTTGAGAAACATGGTGGGTTAGTGCTTATTGGAACATTAGCGTTTTTAATCATCGGCATTGTTGCTTTCATTGGGGGAGCATATATGACAGGTTGGGACATTTTTGCGTGGTTTATTACACCTAACGCTTACTTTGTTTATGCCTTTATTGTATTGGCATTATTGATTGTAGTTGTTCTTTGGTATTGGGCAAAAAAGGGGAAATATAACAATGAGTAGTTTCAAAGAAAAAATTAAAAATCTCGACCTTAAAAAAGCAATAAAAGGTTTTACTTTCATATGGGGTTTAGCGTTAATCGTTGTGATGACGGTGGTAAATCTTGCCATCGACCCCAGCAAACTTGATTTTTGGTCTTGGCTATCGAATACCTTGCTCTTGCTTGGCATTATGGTCTTTGGCTTACTTATGGGTGAAAGCATTGGTGCTGATAAGCAATTAGAAAAGGTTGGTGGTTTATATCAATCCAATCTCAAAGAATATAACGATAAAAGCAAAGCGTTAGAGAGTATCATTATCTTTTTCTCGCAATTTTATCATTGGTTTAAGAAGCGTGAATTATATAACAAAAAAGTCAATTATCTCATCAATCACGATATAGATGGCAACATCGTTGAAAATGTCGTGAAATACATTAAATTAGAACACTTACCAGAACTTCAAGAACACGCTTTGAAACTCATTATTGGCGATAAAGAAATCTATATTGAAAAACAAAATGAGCAACAAATCGAAGCAATTAGATATGTTTTAGAAGGCAAAATCAAAGTCGATAGCCCCAATGCGAGTTATTATCTTAATGCTTTTGAAAACTCAAATTGCCAAACCGAACTTGAAGTAGGCAAACAAATTGACCGAGAAATAAAGTTTAACAAGGGTTTTAATCGCACAATGAAAATCGTTATCTCGGTATTTATCTCGCTAATATGGGCAACATTGACCGTTAAAGACTTTATGGACGCCCAAGACGCCCAAGCGTGGATAAACCTTGTTTCGAGAATTACCGCCTTATTTACATCGCTGTTGAGTGGTTGGAGTTCAAGTATTATTGATGTCAAATTAAGAGCCAAAAAACTCAAAAACAAATATAACATTTTAACTCGTTTTGAGTGTGCTTTTAACAATAAAGAGTTTGTTCCCGAAAGTGCTAATGAATTAGCCAAAAAGCACTATGAAGAATATATCGCCCAAGTAGTCAAAGAACAAAAAGAAGCTCTTGATAGTGTAGTTTCGCCCGAAGTTTTAGAGCCAAAATTACTAATTGATTCCACAAGCGAAATTAGTAATGTCGATAAAGGGGTAGTTAAATAATTACCAAATCATTACCCTACATTATTTCTTAAACTATGATAGTTTAAGAGAAAGGAAGAACAAATATGGCAGACAAAGTAAGAAAATTAAACGAAATCGACAAGGAGTTTTTGAAATCAAAGACACCTTATGCTTTACCTGATAACCCAAGTAATAAGGGTTTTTCGGCATCGCAAATCAAAGCAAAAATGTATGAGGGACACTTGGTTGTTTATGAGTGGCTCAAACAATTACAAGCAGAAACTAATACCGCTTTTGACTTAAACGATGTGGCGATCGCTATTATTAACTCTGCCATTGACACCATTAACGATACCAAAGCTACAAAAACCGAACTCGCTACATTAGAAAGCAATATTGAAGATGGCACGATCACAGCATATAAAGCGACTCGTGATGGCAATGGTTTAGTCATTGCTTCTAATTATGGTGTTGCTCTTTCGCTATCTTATGATGAAAACACTAATAAAATTACTATTCTCTTACATTCAAGCGATAACACTTTGCTTGATACCAAATACATTACTTTGCCACTCGCTAACGCAACCGATGACGGCTTAATGTCATCTTCCGATAAAGTGAAGTTAACTGATTTACCCACCAAAGGGGCATTAGATGGTGCATTAGCAGTCAAAGTTCCGCAAACTCGCAAGATACTCGGCATTGATTTAGTCGATGATATTTTACTTGCCGAGTTCAAAACCGCAATCGGCGAAGCAACCGCTATATTAAGTGGTTTAATGAGTGCTACCGATAAATCAAGATTAGATGCCTTACACGCATTATTAGGCGTTGAAAGTGATGCCGATGTCGTTGTTAATACGATTAACGAAGTATTAGCGATTTTCAGTGCTTATCCCGAAGGTGCTGATTTAGTAAATGCTTTAAGTGGCAAAGTCGATAAAGTTGCGG
>JALOBO010000252.1 GCA_023228225.1 Clostridia bacterium | reverse complement strand
GGAAAAATCGTTATCAACTCCGCTTTAAGCAAGACCACAACTATTTATGACCCTACATTTTATAAAGAAGAAAACTATTATACTGACGAGAGTGGCGCAGTTAAAGAAAGAAAAATGTACCCACTTAATGATACGGGCAACGCGCAAATGTTTTATGACTTATATAAGGGCATAATTAAATATAACACCGACGATAGTGTGTTTATGATTTATAATAGTGGTAACGGTACTTGGGAACGAGATAATAAGGAAAGTATCCGTGCAAAGATTTATGCCGATTTAATGATTGAACTTATGCACAAAACTGCGGCGCACTTGCCCGAAAACTATAACGAACGCGACTATAATGCAAATATCAAGCACCTTTCAAGTAGTGGGGGTAAAGAGGCGATGCTAAAAGAGGTTAAGCATATGGGCGAAATACCTTGTATAAATGAAGATTTTGACAAAGATAGATTTTTACTCAATACCCTTGACGGGGTCATAAACTTAGCAAGTGGCGAAATAATGGAACACAGCCCAGCGTTTATGATGAGTAGGAATACCTATACCCACTACAACACCATTGACGAACCTACAAGGTGGGTTAAGTTTATCGACGAAACTACTTGTGGGAATAAAGAACTTGCCATATATTTAAAAAAAGCATTAGGGTATACCTTGACTGGTAGTGCCGAAGAACAATGCTTCTTCGAGTGCTTGGGGGACGGGTGTAATGGTAAAAGTGTTATGGTAAGTATCATGCTTGCTTATATGGGCAGTTACGCAATTCATAGCAATATCGAGACTTTTCTCGATTCTAAATATGGCAGCAATGGGAAAGAAGCAAGTCCAAATATTGCCGCTATGGTGGGGGTGCGTTTTATAAGTACCGAAGAGCCAAAAGAGGGCAGTATATTAAATAATGATTTTATTAAAAGCCTTTCAGCTGGTGGTGAGGTTTCGGGGCGTAGACTATATGGCAATGAGTTTACTTTTAAGAGCAAAGCAAAATTATGGATTACTTGTAATAATGAGTTAATTATTCGTGGTACTACGAATGGCGATTGGCGAAGAGTAAGAGAAATCCCATTTTCAAATATCATACCCGACAACAAGATTGATAAGCAACTTGAAGATAAGTTAAGAGCTGAAATTCCATCAATATTAAAGTGGTGTGTCGATGGTTGTATTCGCTGGAAAAATGAGGGTCTAGGTATGCCAGCAATAGTTAAGGAAGCCACCGAAAAATATAAGAAAAATATGGATATGGTGCAAAAGTTCCTTGACGAAAATTGTATATTTGTGCCTAGCACACGAGAAAAAAGTAGTGATTTGTTTTATGAGTATAAAGAGTGGGCAACACTTTCTAACGAGTATAACAAAATGTCACAAACTAAATTCTCGCTTGAACTTGATAAACACAGCATTGATAAGTTGAGTGGCGAAAAAAAGTACTATAAAGAAAAAATTTATGGTTATATGTATTATGTGGGAATATGCTTAAAGAAGCATGATAAATCATATCGTATATATAAGACCGTATCTAGTGAAGATTTGAATAACAAGCAATTAAGTCTATTTAATAGCAGTGAAGAAGAACAATAAAGGAGGTGTCATTATGGCACAAAATTATAAATTAACAGAAGAACAAAGAAAGTTGTTAAGTCGTAAAAATGTTAGGGAAGAAAAAAAAGAACACGAGAAATATGACGAGTGGTTGTACCTTGAAATCCTTGCGTGCGCGAAAAAGTATTTTGACCCTAAAATAGACGACTATTCAAAAAATATTCCTATGGAATATCGTATCTTATTTAGTGTTTTAGAGCGTGGGCTTACGCAAGACTATACCGACGATAATGGCGAAAGCAAAGTAAGATTTTTATGGAAAGTTAAAGACGAAGAAAATGAGAAAAAGAATATTCTAGTCAGTGCTGAAAAAAGTCGTAAGGGGGCAGTTACTTTTACTATCAAAAGACCTTTAAAGAATTTTGTTGAAGAAATTAAACCCGATCCAGCTAAACTTGACTACGATATTAAAGATGGCAAAGTTGGTCACTATGAATACACCTATATTGACGATAAGATTGTTGTCGACGCAAAAGCATACAAAAACTATTACTTGCATTTTAAAGAGTTTATCGCTGAGCAAGTAAAGAAAGAAGAAGAAAGTGCTATTTACGAAGAAAAAGGTTGTTAAAAGACCTAGCAACAAAACACTAGGAAATGTTACCGAAAGTTATATCGTTATGGCATTTAGCAAACTCGGTTATTGGGCAAAACTAATGCCGATGGATTTTGGGGGGCAACCTTGTGATATTGTGGCAATTCGAAATAACAAAAATGTTTTGTGCGACGCGAAAAATGTCGAGCATGGTGATTCATTTTCTTTTCATAGAATTGAGCCTAATCAAGCAAATTGTTTTAAGTTAGCCACTCACAATAACGGTATTCAAAATTGTGGGTTTGTGATATTTTTTAAAGATTATCAAGTGTTAAAATGGTTGCCTTACCATATTGTTGAAACCGCTACCGAAAATGGTGTGAACAGCATAAAAGTCGATAGCCTAGAAGATTTTAGTAAGTTTATCAAGGAGATATAAGGAGATATAATGAAACTAATCGTTGGCAAAGATATAAAGATAATTGAACCAACAAACGATATTTTAGAATATTGCGCTAATAATTTAGTCATGAAAAACCCAGAGTATGCGAAGAAAAAGCACATGGGTTTTTTTGTTGGTAATATTAGCGAAGAAATCTATTTATTTAAGCAAGATATGACTAATGGTATTTCCACTGTTACTTTGCCTTATGGCGCCTTAAAAGATGTATGGCAGTTAAGTAAAGGGGCAACATACCAAATAGAATTTAAAGGGTTTAGCACACGAAAACTACAAGAAGAAGTAAATCTATACCCCTACCAAAAAAACGCCTTAGACACAATGCTACGCGATAAGAGTGGGGTTCTAGTAGCTGGGT
>JALOBO010000036.1 GCA_023228225.1 Clostridia bacterium | reverse complement strand
TTATTATAATTAGCACTATACTAAAAATGCAATTTTTAATAAAAAAGTAGTAGAATAAATTTAAAAGGCAGTACTAATGAAAAAAATTAATAAAAATGCTTTGCTTCTATTAATTAGCAGTGGAATAAATAATGTAATAGGTTTATTTATAAATACATTTTTAGTAGCTTATTTATTGCAACTTAACTCTGATAATATTGTAAATATATCTCTGTTTTATATAATTGTTTACGCAATTATTGGCATTTTATATTTTTTACTTAGTATGCAGTTCACTAAAAGGTCAAAAGTAATTTTTTTTAGAATCGGCGTTATTTTAAAATGTTTTCTTATACTTTTAATTGCTCTTTTAAAATCTGATGTTGCAGAATATATTGTTTTAATAGCATTATTTTTAGGCATTTCGGAAGCGTTTTTTTGGTCCAGTTTTAATATATTGCAAAATGAACTTGTTAGTAGCCAGAATATGAAAAAACAAATATCACTAAAAGCAATTACAAAAAAAATAATAAATGTAGCAATACCTATAACATTAGGCGCGGCGATTGAACTATATTCTTTTAGCCGTATCGCTATTATAGTATGTGTATTTAGTTTGGCGCAAATTTTGGTATCATTTTATATAAAAAATGAAGATGAAAATACTGAAACTACAAATTTGAAAAGTTTTGTTAAAACCATTAAAAAAGATAAAATGACGTTTAGGCCATATAAATATTTATATTTAGCATCATTTTTCTATGGTTTAAAGAACAATTTAAATGCGTTAATTATAATTATGACAATTTTTGTTTTTTCTACAACTTTTAAATTAGGTGTATTAACTTCCATTGTTGCGGTTTTTACTATTATTGCGCTATTATTATTTTTAAAATTCTACAATTCAAAAAAACACAAACCTTTTACAATAACATTGGTAATACTTGGAACCATAAGTATTTTAATAGTGGCATTTAAATTATCTCCGGTCACACTAATTATATTTAATATAGTTTATGTAGTAACATCAATTCTATTAGAAACTTTGTTTACAGTGCAAAGAAATAATTTAGTAAAGTTAATGTCAATGAACTCATACATTACACAAAACCAAAGTATTGTTGAATTATTTATTGATATTGGTAGAGTTTGTGCTTATGGGTTAATGCTAATATTTAGTATAATGTTTGGCATTGCCTCATATTCTATTTTGCTATATATTTCGGTTTTTGCGGTGCTATTAAACGGGTATTATATTTATAAAACCGAAAAAGAGATAGCCTGTATTAAACCCGAATAACAGTTTTACATAGCCATCTATTATTTTTTAAAAAGTGATAAAATATATTGTATTAATTAAAAGCCAGTAGTATACTTATCGTATAGAGAATTAGAGGTATAAAAATGGAAACAAAAAAAATATCACAAAGCGGATTGTTTTTTAAATGGGCGGGCATCTCTGCTATTATATCGGCTGGATTATGGATTTTGGGAATTTTGATTGTTTTAATTCCATCATTATTATTTAATTATTCATTAAACAATTTTTTTTCCGAGAATTTTGAATATGGAATAACGAAAGTAATAATATTTTTAATTGGTGCTACAATTGCTAGTGCGATAAATGTTTTTTTAGCAATTAAACTTAATAACTATTCAAAACTTGAAGATGACAAGATTCAAGATAAATTATTGCCATTAATATTTATGGCGGTTATTGCTTCTTTTACAACAATTTTTAGTTTATCCGCAATACTAATTGTTGTTGGATTTGTTATTACTCTATTTGACAAAAAGGCCAATTACAATAATAACCATAGTAATAATGATTTAGCAAACAAGCAAGAAAAAATTGAAAAAGAACTAGCAAAAATAAAAGAAATGAAAGAAAGTGGTATTATTACCGAACAAGAATATAAAAAAATGATTAGCGATTTGATTTCAAAATAAAGGAGAAATATAATGGCAAACAAAAATTACACTTGGTTAATGCTTGTTGCAATACTGGGATATATAATTGGAGTTATTGCATGTGTTACAGTCATAGGATTAATAATTGGAATTCCAATGATAATTGGTGCCAACCGTTATGCCTATTGGGCTAAAATGTCAGATGAGGCACTACAAAATGAAGCACAATCAATGTTTGGCTGGACAATATTCTTTTGCATATTTGCATTTCCTTTTGGTTTGGTTGCATTAATACCATATCTTAATCTTGATGCAGATAAAATTGATACAGTAGAAAATGTAAAATACACGGTCTCAAAAAAAGATCCTATGCAAGAAAAAATTGATAAAATAGAAAAACTTGCAGCCTTAAAAGAAAAAGGGCTTATAGATGAAGATGATTTTAAAGTAGCAAAAGCAAAAATATTATCAGAATAATTTTTAATTAAATATTAATTAATAAAAAACGGAACAGTTTTAAACAGCTGTTCCGTTTTTTTGTTATAAGTGTTGTGTTTTTTAATTTTTCAAATTGGGCATTGCATTTATATTTGTACTGTGATATAATATATTTAATAGTAAAAAAAAGGAGTAATAAAATGGCAGAATTAGAAGAATTAAAAGAAAAACTAGAAAGTTTAGAAAATATTAGAGAGAATCTTTCAAAAAAAAGAAATAATACAACTAAAAGAGTAGATAAAATGAGGTATTATACTATAGGCGGAGCTATTCGTGCTGGTAATGATAGTCCCAGTATTAATTATGCAGAGGAAGTTGATGCTACACATATGCCATTTAAATGGGTTAAAGAGTCTTGGAAAAACTTAGTGAGCCCAGACTTTCCACGTGGAGTTATAAATAAGGCGTTTGATTTATTACAACTTTTATTATCGGTGACATTCCTTATTGCAACAACTCCTATATGGGTAGTTGATAACACAGTTAGTGGTAGTGTATTTTTGATTAATAAGGCATCATTAAAAGGCAATATTAAAGCAACTGAAAAAAAGTTAGCCGTGATTGAACAGCAAATTTACAGCGTAGAAGCTGAAATCAGAAATATAGCAAGGGCAACGAAGTTGGCAAATACATTTAAAAACGAGCCTAAGCATTTTTTCCAAGTAGAATCAATCGAGACCAAACAATCAGAAAAATCCGAAGAAAATAGTCAAGACGAATAATATTTAATTATTAATAAAAACGGAACAGTTTTAAACAGCTGTTCCGTTTTTTATTAGTATATATATTGGGGTCATTCCTTTTTAAAAATGCCTTGACTTTTAGGCAACTTTTAATTTAAACTAATAGCACTGTGTTAAGGAGAAGTATGACCGCAAAAAAACCCGCAATGATAAAATGGTATGGCAAGCTCTTTTACGGGGCTGGCAACCTTGCCTACGCATCTGTTTCACAAACGATGAGTAGTTTTATTATGTTTTTTGGTACAAGTATACTTGGTATTTCGGGGACATTAATGGGGCTTGCTATAGCGTTAAGTACAATGTGGGATGCATTTACAGACCCAGTAATGGGTTATGTTTCGGACAGAAAAAAAAGTTATCTTTGGGGTAGACGACACGGGTTTATCATAATTGGAATATTTGGTATGGCACTCTTTAATATATTACTTTGGTCTGTGCCAAATTCTTTAACAACTGATGCAAAATTTGTTTGGCTATTAGTTGCACTACTTATTATGGAAACATTTAATACTTTTGTAGCAACGCCTTATACCGCACTTGGCGCAGAGCTTTCAGGTGATTACCACGAAAGGACAGTAATTCAAAGTTATAAATCCGTATTTTATTTAATAGGGTTAGTTATACCTAGTATATTAATGAGCATATTTTTAAAAGACACGCCGGCATTTCCTAACGGGCAATTAAACCCAGCGGGTTACCTAAATATCGCTTATGTAACATCGTGTATTTGTCTTGTATGCGGAGTAATTTGCTTTTTGGGTACATATTCACACCTTCCTAGACTTAGAGCAAAAGCCGAATTAGAGGCTAAAACATCTGACAAATTAAATTTTAAAAAAGTAATATCAGAGTTTTTTGGTATGTTTAAACGCAAAAACTATCGTGCAATTATTTTAGGACATGCCATGGCACTTATTAGCTCGGCATTTTTAACATCTACGGGAATGCATGTTTTTACATATACTTTTGGATTTAAATCCGCACAAATTGCAACACTTATGGCAATGCTAATTTTAGGGAGTATTGTATCGCAACCGCTTTGGATTTACATAAGCAAAAAAACCGAAAAAAAGCCCGCACTAATAAAATCTTTATGGATTGTTATTTTATGTATGATAGTGCTATTTGTCATATTTTTACTCCGAAATTATTTAGGACAGGCAATTTTTTACTGTATGATTCCGTTACTGTTTATGTGCGGTGTTGGTATGGGTGCAATGTATTCAGTATCGCCATCAATGTACAATGATTTAATTGCAATAGATTATTATAAAACCCGTACCGAAAAAACCGCTACATACAGCAGTTTTATGACACTTTCTTATAAAATTTCAAATGCTGTTGCACTAATTGTTATTGGTGTACTATTAGATGTTATAAAATTTGATTCTGCTAATAACTTAAATCAACCGGAATCTGTTAAAATATCGCTTGCAGTAATGTTTATTTTTGGTATTATCTTATCAATACTTGCAGCAATTAAAATGTTTTCGGGGTATGAAATTACAAAAACTGATTTAGCACAAATTGATAAAGATGGCGATGGAAAAATTGATGTGTTAGAAGAGTAAGCGTTAATTATTAATCATTATTTTTTGGCACTAAATACGCATAAGCACGATAAATTTTTATTCTAATAGTTGTTAATTTTTCTAGCTTATGCTATACTTTTGATGTTTCAATTGATTAAAAGGATTTATATGAAATGCAAAAATATAATTTTTTAGAAGCAGAAAAAAAGTGGCAGGATTATTGGAAACAAGAAGGAATATATAAATTTGACAAAAATTCCAATAAACCTACATTTTCAATAGATACACCACCACCAACAGTTAATGGGAAAATTCACATTGGACATATTTTTTCTTATACACAAACCGAAATTATTGCAAGATATAAAAGAATGAACGGGTATAATGTTTTTTATCCTTTTGGTTTTGATGACAATGGTTTACCAACCGAACGATTGGTAGAAAAATCTAGCGGAAAACGTGCGCACGAATATACGCGTGAAGAATTTACAAATCTTTGTTTGCGTGAAACCAAAGAGTTAGAAGAAAAGTTTAGACATTTATTTATTTCTGCTGGATTTAGTGTTGATTGGAATTATGAATATTCTACAATTAGCCCTGATGCACAAAAAACCTCTCAAAAATCATTTTTAGATATTTTAAAAAAAGGCAAGGTATATTACGCCGAAGCCCCGGCCATTTGGTGCCACGAATGCGGTACGGCAATTGCACAAGCAGAATTAGAAACAGTTGAACAAGCATCTACATTTAATTATATGAATTTTAAAATTGTAGATAGTTCTGACACATTACAAATTGCTACCACTCGCCCCGAACTATTGCCTGCTTGCGTATGCGTGTTTGTAAATCCAAACGACCAAAAAAACAAAAAATATATTGGTAAAAAAGTAATTGTTCCCGTTACAAATGTAGTTGTTCCAATTCTCGCCGATGAAGGAGTAGATATAACAAAAGGCACGGGCATAGTTATGTGCTGTACATTTGGCGATCTAACTGATTTAGAATGGTTTAAAAAATATAAATTCCAGTACATTCAAGCAATACTTCCAGAGGGCAGAATGTCTGATATTTGCGGTAAATATGCAGGACTTACAATAAAACAAGCAAGAACTATGATTATACAGGATATGCTTGAAAATAAAATAATATATAAACAAGAAGAAATTAAGCATAATGTAGCAACACACGAACGCTGTGGTACTTCTATGGAAATTATGCTTAAAAAACAATGGTTTATTAAAATATTAGAAAATAAAGAAAAATTTTTAGCGCAGGGCGATAAAATAAATTGGTATCCGACACATATGAAAGCCCGATATACAAACTGGGTAGAAAATATTGCTTGGGATTGGTGTATTTCTCGCCAACGCTACTTTGGTGTTCCTTTTCCAGTTTGGTACTGCCGAGACTGCGGAGAAATAATTGTACCCGGTGAAAAAGATTTGCCGGTTAATCCATTATCAAGTTTGCCAAAATCCGCTTGTCCAAAATGTGGCGGAAAAAATTTTGAACCCGAAAAAGATATTATGGATACTTGGGCAACTTCATCACTTACTCCACTAATTTGTACAAAATATGTAAAGGACCCAGAACTATCACGCAAACTTATGCCAATGAGTTTACGCCCTAACGCCCACGATATTATTAGAACTTGGGATTTTTACACAATAGTAAAGCAATTCTACCATTTTAATGAAATTCCTTGGCAAAATGTTATGATATCAGGCTTTGTTATGGCAAACAAAGATGAAAAAATATCTAAACGAAAAGACAATTCAAAAATGGAACCTAATTTTGTAATTAATAATTATTCTGCCGATGTTACAAGATATTGGGCGGCAAATGGCAGTTTGGGAACTGATATCATTTTCTCAGAAGATGAATTTAAGAATGGAACAAAACTTGTAAACAAACTATTTAATGCATCAAATTTTGTATTAATGCATTTACAAGACTATAACAACACTATGCCAGACAATTTACTGCCAATAGATAAATTTATTATAGCAAAATATAATGATGTATTAAAAAAATACAATAATTATTTAGAAAAATTTGAAATTGGTTTAGCATTAAACGAAATAGAAAAATTTTTCTGGTCATTTTGCGATAACTATATAGAAATTGTTAAAAACAGACTTTATAAACCCGAAATTTACGGTTATAAAGAACGTGAAAGTGGGCAATATGCTTGCTATAATGTTTTACTTGGTATTTTAAAATGTTTTGCGCCTTATATGCCACACATTACCGAAGAAGTTTACAAAGATTATTTTGAAAAGTTTGAAAATTCTAAATCTATTCATATAACAAAAATTCAAAATATTGAAGTCGCCTTTGAAAAAAATATATTAAGTCAAGGTGAAGTTTTCCTTGACATACTTTCGCTTATTAGGCGATACAAAACTGAACATAATTTTTCCATGAAAGAACCATTAAACACAGTTACTATAAAAGCACCTGAAATTGATTTTATTAAAAAAGCAGAAATTGATTTAAAGGCAACCTGTTCAATATCAAATTTACAATATGAAGTCGCAGATAATATTAATGTGCAAATAATGTAGAAGTTTGAATACGCAATTTGTTTAGTTGCGTATTTTTTTATTGATTTCGATTTTTCAGTATTGACAATTGTTTGATAAAGATGTACAATTAATTAACAAGTAAAAGGGAGATATTAAAATGCCAGATTTTGTTATAGAATTTTTAGAAAAAAAGTATTCAATTTATTGTCCAAATAATGAAAAAGAAATGTGCAATAATTACAGAGAAAGATTTATTAGTTGTGGTGAACAAATCAAGGCAAAATTAGAAGTTGTTTTAAATAAAGAAATAGAAAAAGCCCCTGCGAAAGCCACAAAATATAAAAAACAATTTCAGAATGTTGTAAAATTTATTGATAAAAAAATATCTGAAAAGATAAACGAATTTGCTGCTAAATATGCTGAGGAACAATCAGTATAATTATTAATAAAAAATTTATTAGTGAAAATTCAGTCTATTTGTTTATAATAAACTGAATTTTTTGAAGGACACGTATGAAAGAAGCAAAATTGGAATTTGCCGGAAGTGTATATAGCATTTACTTAGGAATTCATCAAAATGAAAGCGTAGATGACTACGAAACAAGACTAGATAAAGAAACTAATGTATTATTAGATGAATTAATTTTGTCATTAAACAATATATATGTTGATCTAGATGAAAAATTAACTAAAAATGAGATTAGTTACGAAGAATATGAAAATCAAGCATTTAAACTGAAAGATGAAATTGAAAGTAAGTTTAGTAAACTAATTTTAGACTGCGTTAAAGATTGCAATAATGAACAAGCCAAAATAGATCAAGAAATTACAAAATAAGATTATGCGAAATTTAAAGAAAATGAAAATAGAAATTTATATAAAAAAATAAAGATTGCCAGTCTTTATTTTTTTTATAAGTTTTAAAAACCTTATAAAACACCTTTTGATAAATTATGTTGATAATAAATTTGCACTGTGGTATAATATTTTGATTTTATTAATGGAGTGACCTATGAAAGAATTAAATTCAGTAGAACTTAGAAACTTATGGCTTAAATTTTTTAAAAAACATAAACATAAGATAATATCATCAGCATCACTTATACCCGAAAATGATCCAACTGTTCTTTATACAACAGCAGGAATGCACCCGCTTGTTCCATATTTATTAGGTGAAAAACACCCACAAGGAACAAGGCTTACAAATTCGCAACGTTGCATTAGAACAGGTGACATAGATGATGTAGGTGACAATAGTCATTGCACATATTTTGAGATGCTGGGCAATTGGAGTTTGGGTGATTATTTTAAAGATGATATGATTAAGTGGAGTTACGAATTTTTAACAAGTCGTAAATTTCTGTGCATACCAGTAGAAAAATTAGCAGTAACAGTATTTGCCGGAGATGAAACCGCTCCGCGCGATATAGAAAGTTATAATTTATGGAACAAATGTGGCATTCCAGCTGATAAAATTTTTTATTTACCAAAAGAAAACAATTGGTGGGGATTGGGTAGTGGAATAGGCCCTTGTGGACCTGATACCGAAATGTTTATTGATACAGGTAAAGAAAAATGTTGTGAAAATTGCTCGCCTGCATGTAGTTGCGGTAAATATATAGAAATATGGAACGATGTTTTTATGCAATACCGAATTAATATAGCCGGTGGACCAATAGAAAAACTTTTAAAACCAAATGTAGATACGGGCATGGGGCTAGAACGCACACTATGTATTTTAAACGGATATAAATCGGTTTACGACTGTGATCTATTTGTAGGTGCAATAAAAGTAATTGAAAAGTTAAGTGGTAAATCATACGAACAGGATACGGAAACGATTAAAGCATTTAGAATTATCGCTGACCATTTACGCGCCACCACTTTTATTATGGGTGACGAAAAAGGTATTTCACCATCAAATGTTGGACAAGGTTATGTGCTTCGCCGATTGATTAGGCGTGCCATTAACTATGCAAAAAGATTAGGAATAGAACCACTTGAACTTACAAAAGTTTGCGATGAATATATTGAAAAATATAAAAATGTCTATCCGATTATTTTAAAAAATTCACAAAAAATTAAAGATGAATTATTAAAGGAAATTAATAAATTTAATAAAACTATTAATGATGGACTAAAAGAATTTGATAGGGCTGTATCTCATTTAACTGGTACTGTAATTGATGGAAAAACTGCGTTTAGACTTTACGATACTTACGGATTTCCGGTTGAAATGACAATAGAATTAGCCACAGAAAGAGGACTATCTGTAAATAAACAAGAATATGTTGAATCGTTTAACTTGCATCAAGATTTGTCTAGAACTGCAAATGCTGGTCAATTTAAAGGTGGTCTTGCTGATGTTGACAATTATGATAATGTTCGTTTACATACAGCATCACATTTACTTCTTGCCGCACTAAGAAAAATATATGGAAACGATGTTCATCAATGCGGGCAAAATATAACCTCAGAGCGACTGAGATTTGACTTTAATATTGACCACAAATTATCCCCAGAAGAAATTATTGTAATAGAAAATATTGTAAATGAAAATATTAAATCTGATATTTCCGTAATAAAAGAAGAAATGGGAGTGCAAGAAGCAAAAAAATCGGGTGCAACGGGCATATTCGATGAAAAATACGGAAATATAGTATCAGTATACACAATAGGCAATATTAGTAAAGAAATTTGTGGAGGACCTCATGTTGCTCACACAGGCGAGTTAAATGAGTTCAAAATCATTAAAGAAGAATCAAGTTCTAGCGGAATAAGACGCATAAAGGCAACCATAAAATAAATTTTTGTAAGCATATTGATTTAACCTTAAAAATATTGTATACTTATTGTGATTAAATAATAAAAAGAATAACATAAGGGGGAATAATTATGCAACTTGTAAAAGCAATGTTAAAAACTCTATTAATTTTAGCGGGGTTGGCAGTTTTTGCTGTGCTTATAATGGCGAGTATTTTGATTATATCTCCAAAAACTACAATTCTTGGTTATTCTTATGTTAATAATAACACAACAACTCACAATGTCCCAACAAATTATCTAAGTGATGTTGGCGATGCTTATGATCCAAATAATTACGATACGATTGTAGTTAATGGTGGCAGTGCAGATATCGTATTTTCACCATATGTAGATTATGGAAATGCAATTTATGTAGAAATTGATGATCAAATTAAAGGATTTAGAAAAATCAATGAAACCGCTGAAACCGTAAACAATGATGAAGATGAAACCAATGATATTGATTATTCTAAAATAAGTGTAGATATTTCATTATCCGACGGCATACTCACCTTTAATATTAATGAACCTACTGGTCTTGTTTTATATGGCACTTCACGAGTTGTAGTATATCTTCCTGAGGGCGCTTTAACTGATAAAGAATATGTTGTTGATGCAACTAATGGCGACCTAAGTTATGATTTCATTACTCCTTATGGATTTGATTTTGCAAATAGAAATGACACAACAGAATATATTGCAATTAAAAAATTAACCGCTGATTTAACAAAGGGAAGTTTATTAATTGATGATGCAAGTATTTTAAGCGCCAGTATTCCAGCGTTAATTGATGAAACCCCACTACCAGGCGAAACTACCGATGATACAACTATAAGGCTTGCCACTTTACTAAGTGAGCAAACAGGCTTAAATATCACAGGTAATCCAAAGGTGATTGAAATTAATAAGGCTTTACAAGGGCATATTAACGTAGATGTTACTAATTCGGCTATTAAATTTTTAGCAAATGTAACAGGCGACATTAATGTGAAGGCTAAAAATAGCAGTATTTCGGCTACTACAATAATAGGCGATTTAGTTTATAGTGGCGTAAGCGGTTATATTACTGCAACATCAATTGATGGCGATTACACAATTTACACTACGCTTAATTGCGATACGATTATAGGTAGAATTGATGGCTCAGTTTACGTGGGTGGCGAAGAAACCGGATTAGGCAGTGTTGCTATTGATGAAATTATCGGCGATACTACCATTACCACTTATCGTGGCAATATAAACATTGAAAAGCTTTACGGTGTAACCATAATTGAAACAAAATACGGAAATATTACAATTGATGAAATGTATAACCAAATAGACATTACAACAGAATATGGAACAATTGATTTAACTATGGCATTATACATTACAGGTACAACTCCAACTGATGATTATGATATCAAAATTAGAGGAAAAGATGGCGATATTTTAGTGAACAATGTAAAAGGCTTTTTGGATTTAGCAGTTTTAACCGAGGGCACCGCTGATGTTACGGTAAACTTTGCAAAAATTGCACAATCTCCGGCTGATGCCGAACTTGTTAAGGTTAACACAATAATTACTCAAAAAGGTGCGGTAAATATATCAATTAAAACTAATTCAAACTTTACCTTTTCAATGTCTTCTCAGACCAACGCAACACTGGCAACTATATTAAAGACTATTGCAGATCTCGTCGATTTAGAATACAAAACAATAACAAATGCGGTTTATAATTATTCTGATGATGTTATAGCGGCAAACTCATTTATTAGCATAATTTCTAGTACTGGCAAGATAACTATAACGTTAGTGGATTAACAAATTTAATTGTATGTAAATAAAACGACACTAAACAGTGTCGTTTTGTTTAATAAAAATAAAGGTAACTAAAAAATTAAGTTACCTTTAAATTTAATAATTAAAAAATGCTAAAATAATACTAATAAAATAACTACATTTAAGGCAAGTAAAAAGTCCATATTTTTATTGCCTTTTAATTTGTTATTAAACGAATAAAAAAACCCGCCAAATGACAAAAGTGCAATAAATATAAAGAATAAACCGCTTCCCACATTGCCCAAATTTACAAAGTGCAATAAAGAGCCTTCAATAATTAAAAGACCCAACGATAATAATGTAAGGAAAACAGCCATAAAAACTTGATTGCTTACTTTTTTAACAATCCAGTTCTTAGCATCAACGAAAAAATTCTTTTTAGGCTTGCTTGCAACGGCCTTTTGAACTTTTACTTCTTCGGTTTGGGAACTTGTTTCCATATCTTCCATTTTAATTCCTCCTTAATAATACTATTATATATTCAAATTATAAAACAGTCAATAATATTATATACAATAAATACTAACTAATTCTGTAAATTTGTGTTTTCGCTAAAATATTTTATAAAATGTAAGTTTATTATGTATTAATTTACAATAATTATTAACTAAAACCATACTTAAAAATTAATAAAAAAATTATATAAAAATAATTTAATACATATAACACTTGAAATAAAGTTTAAACTTTGCTATAATTGCGGAGTAATATCGTAGCGTTAATGTGGGTATATTGTTTATCAAAATAGCTCCGTTATTCGCCACTCAAAGCCTTATGAAATGTAAAAACTAAATATTCTATGTTCTCGTAGCTCAATTGGATAGAGCAGTGCCCTCCTAATTACAAAGTATTACCTTTCTCTTTTTGCTTTGAAACGGCTTGAATACTATGTTTGTTGGTGTTTTTGTTCAATCCCTAAAAGCGTAAAAGTATATAAAAAGCATACTTTGTGTAAAAATTTACCTAAAAATTTAATATTCTATGTTCTCGTAGCTCAATTGGATAGAGCAGTGCCCTCCTAAGGGACTGACGATTTTGCAAAAATAACAATTTTAAAATGGCTTAAACCCCTGTATTTATAGGGCTTTCAGCCATTTTTATTTTTTGCAAAAAACAGCAAAAATTTAGGTTTTCCTACGAATCTCCTACGAATTTTTTTTAAACTTTCCTTACATTTCATCT
>JALOBO010000251.1 GCA_023228225.1 Clostridia bacterium | reverse complement strand
CCATGTGCTAATGCCTGCTCAACATTAATCTTAAAGTAAGGGTCTACTTGATTTATATCGTTACCCATGCCAATACGGATTAAAGCAAAGTCAATGCCATGAGCGTCAACTTTTCTCCAGTCAATTTGCTTTTGATATTTAGATACGTCAATACCTTTAATCATGTTGTATGTTCCTTTCTGTCAACTTTACTTTCAAGAACCGTTATCCTTGTTTCATGTTCTTCGAGTTTGCCCTCCATTTTTGCCATGCGGTCATTGATTCCTACAACTCCGCTTTCGATATTATCCAATTGTTTGTTAATGCCGCCTTTCCACTCGGCATCGTCGGATATTTTTGTATCGCGCCGCGTTAGCCAGCCTGCCAAACCTACAAAACACCCAATTATAGCTATTAAAATACTAATATCTGCCGTCATAACGTCACCGCTTTACATTTTTATCATCTCTGAAATATTTTTCGTCAAGTTTTTTAGCCCGATAGTGCTTATCTGATGTAACTACATGCCGCGCAAAAATGCAACCGAAAAAGATTATTAATCCTATGAGTACGAGTGGAAACCACATATCGGCTTTAGCTGTGTCCCAAGTAGTAAAGTAATGCTCTACTTGTGATGTTTTTACTTTGCCTATACCGTCTATTTTATTTACGTCGCGTATATCTGTGTATGGCGCATTATCCTGTAGCTTTTGTACGGTTACCGTACCAACTTTAGATATATGCGTATCCTGCCAATCCCCTGTTTGCATACGGTTAATATTTACAGGAGCATTAAAATAGCCCCACACAATAAGTGTGAAGCCGATTATAATGCCAAAGTCTAAGAATTTTGTTTTATGCCGCCTTAGCCATGCTGTGAATTTCTGCATTAGTTGTTCCACCCCAAACCTTTAAGTGCGGTCTGCTCTTCTGCGGTGATATATCCGGCGGTATAAATAGCGTCTATCATATCAATAATTTGTTCGGGGACAATCATAGACTTAGCATAATCATTGTCATGATAAGCCGTTATAAGAGTTACTATTGTGTATGTAGTTGTGCCATTTGTAAATATTGTTACGCCAGTTGTTGTAGGCTTTGTAAAAGTATAGTCACATTCTTCAGCAAGTTCCTCCGCGTCAGCATCGGTTATTTTCCCAAGTATCCAATAATATAGTATCATCATTAATTTTTCTGTAATGCTAAATACCCCCGTCGCGAAAAGACTTTCTATCCTTTTCTTCCATGTCATAATTTTATACCCCCTATTTTGTAGATGATTGAATAGCGGCTAAAGCGGATTGCATATATGCACCTTGTTTTTTCTCGCCTGCCGCAGCTGCTAAAACATCGCTTAATTTCCCTGTAGTATCCGCAGGCATTACCGCCCAATTAACTGTGTACGGAAACCCCTCTTGTACTGTGACATCTCGCAAAGATTGTTTGTATGTAGCCCATGCTAATTTTTCAGTATCTGTCATAGCCGTCCATTTTTCTGGATTACAATGCTTAATATCGCATTCATTTAAAAGGTTGTCGCGGTAATCACGTACTTTCTGCGCTTCCATATTTTTTTCAGCGCCCTTTGCTTTTGCAAGCCATGTATCATAATCTGCTGTAATCTGTGCTGAAAGCGACGGACTATAATTCATTTTTAATTCATACTTTTCGTAATCCCACGAATTAACTGATTGCCCTGTCATGCCGTCTATAACAGCATTTGAAGTTATGTTTGTATAAAATATTGCTGTACATTTAGTCCCATTACGCAGGATTTCAAACGCTTTGTTTGGCATAACTGTACTTGAAATTTTCACGCCTTATTACCCCTTTCATGCGCTTTATATTTGCATATGGCTTAATCCATTTTTGATAAAATTTATAGCTATCTGAATGTTTAATCCACCCTAAATAAGATATAATTGACATGCAATTATGTTTGTTATAGGATTTCTTTTTATATACTTTTCGTACTTTCCTTGATATTCTTAACATAATTGAACGTCGTAAGATAGTTTTATTATGGAAGAACCGATAGCCCAAAAAATCAATGCCCCTCGAATCTGTTTTAAATTTTTGCCATTTAGAATTTAATTCTAAGCCAATATTATTTAAATATTCCTCAATGGCAGCTTTCATTTTACCAAGTTTACGTTTGTTTGAACCTAAAATCACCATGTCATCCATATAGCGCACATAATATTTTGCATGTAACTTTTCTTTGATATAATGGTCTAAACCCTGCAAATAAAAATTTGCAAACCATTGACTTGTTACATTTCCAATAGGCAAACCCTCTTCCGTGCTGTCTATAATTTGGCAAAACAGTTTAAGCAATTTTCCATCTTTGAACTTATGCTTTAACATTTCTTTTAAGCAATTGTGATTAACAGACTGGTAAAAATGATGTACGTCAAGTTTCAAACAATATCTCGTTCCTTTAAAGTCGTTATGCAGCCATCTTTCAAGATACCGTTTTGCATATGATGTGCCTCTGTTTGGCACAGAGCCACATGTAAAAACATACATGCCCTTAGTAAAATACGGAATTGTTTGTAGTAATACAGCCCATTGAATTATTTGGTCGGGATAAAATTTAGGGATACTGATTTTACGTTCCTTTTGTTTAGAGCCCTCTTTTATTGTCTTTTCAATATACTTTGACGGTCTATAAGTTTGTGTTATTAATAAATGCTGAGCTTCATCTATGCAATCATTTTTATTAGCCAAAACACGTTTAACTATATTCCGATTTTTCTTTCGCTTTGAAGCTTCTTTTATAGCATTTTCTATGTTCTCCCTGCTATAAATTTCTTCATATATATTCCCATATCTTTTGATATTAAAACTTCTTTCTTATTTACCTCAAAGGTTTTCAATTTTTTACTAACCTCTGTCGCAACGGCGAATTTTTAGCAAGAGCTAAGGCTTTATAAACGCAATAAATAAAATAAGATAGCGAAGCACCGATGTTCGTGTACGTGATGGAAA
>JALOBO010000250.1 GCA_023228225.1 Clostridia bacterium | reverse complement strand
CTCAAGTTCCGTTAACCCGAAATCTCTAACTAAAAAAACTGGCAGTTCTAAAGAATTTGCGTGATCCAATAGAGCCATCAATTCTTCTTCTGAATCTACACCTAGCACTACTTTCTTATATCCTTCTTTCATCCAATTAACTAGACAAAATGGATTTGAATCAAACGCACCACCTACTGCTGCGTGTCCGGCTTGTGCTGCCATTTTTCCCGGACTCATGTTTAAGTCTCTTCTAATAATTATCATTTGTTTATATTTTAATATCATATTTTTTACCTCGTGAACATTTCGAACATTCATCTAAACACACATCTCTAAAAAATGTACAGAATGAATAATCATTGCGTAAATGATATTCAATTTTATACTCTATAGTGCGTATGTCTAATGGTGGCACAAACAATGTATTTATAACCAATATTTCATCTAACATCTGTTTTTTTGTAAATTGTTTAGACTTAAAATAATGAATGAGTCCAGCAAGAACTAAGTCTCTACTACCCTTACTTGCACCATTCGCTTTTATATATTCGAATGCTTTACATGTTCTATCCGTATGACTTGGTCCATAACACCAAATATTCTGCAATACAGAACCTTGAAGTTGAGATACCCGTTTTGCTTTAGTTATTTCAACATCAATATTTTTTAACATCTCACGTACAATCTCCGGTGCTGGCGTTCTTACGGGAATCATATCTCGCGGCTCTTTTGCTAATGTACGAATTTCTTCTATTGAAAGCGTTAGCGCTTCATCGATTGTGAGTGGTATACAATACAATTGCGTTTTTTTATGTTGTGTATCAACAAACCTTAATATACGATTAAGATCTCCTAATACAAGATTATCTACACATTTCAATTGGCCGCCCGTAATTAACTTAGACCCAAACATTCTAATAGTTTCTTTGGGATTCTTTAACTCGACATCATCAAAATCTATTATTAAATGGAAACCTTTAGATCCAGAAAAAGTTATTCGTGGTGTAATACCATGTCTACTACACCAATTAATAATGAACCTAAGTTCCTTTAATGCATCCTCGTTTGCTTCCTCGGAATCAAGGTCGAATGGAATACAATCTATTATAGCGTTTTCTCTGTCTTCTTTTGGATTTTCGTAAAAAGAAAAACTATAGACCGTTCCATATACAGTATTGAAATTATTAGACTCCATAAAATTTAATACATCTTCTGCAGAATGTGCAATAAAATAATTTCCGCCCGCATCTGCTCGAAATGGATTGCCCATTCCTCTTGGCCACTTATCTCCTGTCTGCCCTTTGATTATTGGAAGCATATCTATCATATTAGTTTACACCACACTTATGCTGAATGAATAGTTCTAAATTTCCATTAGAACCAATCCTATATGAATTTTGATAAATCTCTTCAAATGTAAGTGTTTGATCGCCGGCTGCAATTTTATCAAAAAGATATGAGTGAGGGAGTAAGTATCGTTCTTGTGAGTGCCGCATTTCTATGGCAAATATCCCAAATCTACCAGTATCTCTTAAAAATTGATGTTGCCGTTCAATCTGACTGATGCCTGTTCCACCAGTTCTGTTAATCATATTAAGTTCTATTTTTCCGTTGCTGAATGAGCCGCCCAATTCAAAAATGGACTTACATTCAATTCCTATATTACCTATATCTACACTATCTATAATTAAATCTATTCTCTGAATTTGGTTACCGCCGTCTGGAAAGGCATAGCATAGCCCTCTTTTTTTATTTGTCTCTAGCCATGAATTTATATATTTGGATAACCAATCTTCGAATACTTTACCATCATCTATTATTGGAACCTTTTTTGACAAACTTAGACATCCTGCGTTATGTTTTAATCCACGGTGTCAACTCAGATAGATTAATTGTAACTGTTTCAACATCATCGCTTATACTAATTAAGTCATTTTCTGAATCTACTGAAAATGAAAGGAACATTAAATGAAATGATTCCATATTATCAGTTAACTTCTTATCAATACCTTCGTATAACATCTTTGGTACAAACATTCCCGCATCAGCTGTTATAATAATTAATCCGTCGTCTACTTCGTTAATCATCATTTTACCTCGTAAGTATATCTAAAATACTAATTCCCCATGCCACAATAATGCATAATACAAGAATTGTGGTTAATACTAAACTTAAAATAATTGATACAGGAATTGCCAATATGGCGCTTCCAGTAAGTACTATTAAATCCTTAATCGTTTCAAACATTATTGATCACCACTATTTTTTGATTTATACTTGCAAGATTCATTGGAAAACCAAGTGAATAATCGACATAGTCTTCGCTACGTAATTCATAAGAAAAGTGTCCATATTTAATTGCATATAATAATGGATACAATTCTTCTATATTACGCTGACCTTCTGAAAATCTTGTAAACAATACTACGCGCTTATTGTATTTAAAGATTGTCATCAGAAAATCATATAAATCTTTTCTATTTTGTAATAATGGCTCGCCACCAAAAATAAATATGTAATTAATAAGATCATCAAACTGATGGATCTTTTCTTCTAATGCTTTTAAAAATATAGGATCCCTTGAATCTGATCCAATATTAAAATCCCATAGTTCTGGATTATGGCAGCGAGCGGCATCTATCCCACTATTTATATATTTACAATTTATTGTATCACAGAATCCATCACAACCACTAATGTATATTTCTAAGGCTCTAAATTGTAATGAATACTGTGTTGCAGCTAGTTTCATACTCTTGCACATATTTCTTTATGAATTGCGTCGATGTCTCTGTTAGCATTGATATGTACAATCGATGGGTCATCACATGTATTATATATTTCCGCAACCTTTGCTTGATGTTCAACCGATCCATAAATATCTTTATCTAATTTAAATGATTCACCTTCAAAAAGGAATGTGACATCTGGCTTCAACAAGAATTTATTAATGTCGTCAATCCAATCTTCTGGCAGACCATCTGCCTTACCATAT
>JALOBO010000249.1 GCA_023228225.1 Clostridia bacterium | reverse complement strand
AGGGATGTATATTCGATGTTCCTTATTGTAATGATAAGATTACAGTATTGAACGACGAGGAAGAGACGGAGGGATGATTGATATGAAAGATAATACAGTTAAAGCGATATTGAAGATTAAAGAAAAGGACAGGACGATAATTGATTGCGGTATCAACGGAGAGAAAACAGAGGGATTCGTAAATTATCCGCGTACGATGTGCATTGCTATGGATGGATTGACACAATATAAGAATGATGAAAGAGGAAATGAGTTAAAGATAAACACTACTGAATGTGCTAGGGTCATGGTATCTGTGGATTTACTTAAGAAAGCTCTATCCATGTGTGATGATTATGTTACATTGATATTGACAGGCGTATCACATGGAACATTGATAGTGGAATGTCATGGCAATAAGATGGATGATTGCAAGGTTGTCATCGCGCCTAGGCTCGATGCCGAATAAGCATGACAATCTATAAACCCTTTACCGTCAGGGTATATATAAATCCCCCCTGAAAAACCTATTCAACAAAATCTTTAAACTCATAAACCTATTACTAGTTGAAAAATAAGAGAGTGATTGAAATGACAAAAGTGTTTGACCAACAAGAAATAGAAGCATTGAAACATGGAAAAAAATATACAGTCGTTACCGAATATGCGGATGGAGAGCTATTCGTATATCGTCTGGGAAAAGACAGTATGAAGATATTAACACATGGCGGAAAGTGGGATAGTCTGTTATTCGATGTCCACATCGAGAACGGAGAGGAATATTGAGGTGATTGAAATGAAAACTATAAAGATTCATTACGAAAACAAGAAAACAAATAATATAGAGGCGATTGCAATTCCTGACCTCGGAGAAGATTACGACGTATGGAGTTGTATTTCCGAGTTCGACAGAGTTAATAGGACTGACTATTATTCTGAAATCGAAAACATTTTTAATATTGAAGTTGTAGAGGAGTGATTGAAATGAAATACGAATATAACGATAATGAATATGCAGACGTAGAACAATTGATTGAGGCTGTCGGAGAGGACATGAAACAGAATTTGACTGATGAAGAATATATCAAAGAGATTGACGAATACGAGGATGTGGTTGTCATCATGGGGAACAAGTATTCCCCTGGAAGGGCTCTGATGGAGTTGGATTACAACTATTTCCTGAAGAACAAGAACGAGGACATATGGTATATATGCGACGAGATAAAGAACGATGTGATACGCACTCATGAGATAGGCGTTGAGTTCCCTATTCCTTACACGGACGAAGTCATAACGATATTGGAGGTGTGAACATGCATCTTACTCAATTGAAGGCTGTTGTAAAGACGATAGAGCAGATGTACCCTCAATACACGGACGAGGACAGATGCGTACTGATAGGGAGGATGATGTACAGGATATTGGAGGATGGGAACGCCAAGAGCAGCAACATCCCCTCTATGATATTCTGCATATCGAGGGGGATATGCGACATGACGTACGAGGATGTAAGAAAGATGTATGTAGAGAATATAGTGAGAGGGTGATTGATATGGCGCAGATACCTAGCAACTTGATTAAGAATCTTGTAGATAGAGCAGAGCATGACGTGGGTGTGAGTAAAGATAGTAAATCATATTCCATGTTGAAAGATACGAAGGGGATGTATCATCTGCATCATTACGGAGTGGAGATATTACGCGTACATGATAGGGAATGGGAAGTAGGGAAGAGGGCATATAGTGCATCCGATAGAGATGCTATGAACGGGGTGTTGAGGATATTGAATATATCAGGGGGAGTATGTGTGAGAGATAGAAAGATGATGTCGATATACGGTGATGAATTAAAGATATTCGATGAAGGAGATGATTGATATGAGATACGAGATAGTGTTCCTGTACGAGTTCCATAATTCGAAAGTGGTTCAGTATGAAAGCGAAGAGCAGATGAGAAAGATGATAGAGGAACAGACAGCGTTCTCAATGAGTATTGTGAACGAATATGTGTATGATGATAAGATAACGGTGGTGATGAAACATGAATGACAGCTATGTGTATGACGAGGAGATGAAGAGGTTGGAGATATTGATTGACGATGTTCATTACAGATACTTGTTCGATGTGGAATTGATGGAGGATGCGTTGGGGGATTGCTACAGCGTGATGGTGGGGGGCGTTACTGTGATGTGCAGAGTGGATAAGAGGAGGATGCGGTAAGGCATATATCATATCCCCCTGAAAAATATGTTTGAAGAAAAAGAGGGGATTGGAAGGGGGGAAAGTATATATGTGTAGAAGTGGGTGGGAGAGTGTGAGGGGAGATGGAGTATGACAAAAACAAATGAAATAGAATATTATTGTGAACATATGGGTTCGTGCATATACAGAGATAGATGTCAGAGTATGATTGTTACTATCAGAGATGTACCTGGAAAGGTAACTATTGAAGATGTGCACTGTCATTGTGATTTGAAACAATACGAAGTTCAATTCATACAATATAGATATAAATATATGGAGGAAATTAGATGAGTTTTCTAAATTGTCCTATTTGTGGTCATCCCAAGACCACTTACAAAGGCGAGATATATTGGGGTCATGTCAGATGCAATCATTGTTCATTCGGACCGTTATATGATTTGAGTGGAGAGGGCACTATCAAAAGGGTTGAAGATAGTTGGAATGAATGGGTCGTTAGGACTCAAGAATATTTAGATGAAAAGGATAGGGAATCTATTAAAGAATGAATGGTATGATTTATCAGAGATATTAGAGAGGACACGGAAATGACTGAATTTAAAGACAATGTTGTAACAGGTTGTGAAGCAGGAATATCTGCAACATATAATTCAAAAGACAGCTATTCTACAAAATTAAGAGTGCATAATGCATGGGGTGAAGACAAAGAATGTAGTTCAGAAATACTTGTAGATGTTCAAGATATGAAGAAAATCATATTAATGTTGAACAAAGCTTTGAAATGTATGGAGAGAATAGATGAT
>JALOBO010000248.1 GCA_023228225.1 Clostridia bacterium | reverse complement strand
TATTTATTCGCCCGATGATGATATTGTAAATAATATAAAAAAATCATTAAAAGAAAATCAAACATTTGAAAAAACAAATAATAATGAAATAATTAACGAAGAGACACCACAAGAACTAGCACAAACCGAACTGCAAGAACTTGAAAATTGGTTTAATTATTATGATTTGCAAGCAATTCAGTATTCAAGAGCAATTCGATTAGGGTTGTCATTTGATAAAGATATAAATGTTTTAGATAGTCAAGCGATAGAAAAGGCATGCAGGATTAAAGAGTTACGAGGGCTCATATAGAGGGTAAACAACAACGCCCAATAATTTAGTATTTAAAGCACCAAATTTCGATGTATATAGTTTCCTCAGATATTTTATCAAGGAATACATAAACTTTAAAATAGATCAATTAGAAATGCAAAAAACGATATGGTTTGCATATAAGTAAAAAAATGGAGGTAAAAATGGCACTTACACAGCCTTTCATAAATTCTATACCAGCATTTGATTCAACCAAAAGCAACAATTTAACTTTGAATGTGCTGGGTGGCAGTAAAATCACAAGTTATCAATTTCGAATATATTTACAGGAAAATGATTCTTTGATTTACACATCGCCAGTTTTAATCCCTAGTGGAACTGATATCTCTGCTGAAACAATTAGAAGTTTTAACTTGCCAATCCCAGCAAATACTTGCACTAATAATAATTATTATTATATTATGGCACAAACTTTTAATCCCGACCTTAATGATTACACATATAGTCCATTTAGTCCACAAGCATTGTTTAAGTGCTATGTTGAGCCATCTTTTGATGTTTTTTTATTGGTGGATAATGAATATGAAGATATAACTACTTTGTCGGCACCTCAAATATTGGCTTCGAATGCAAACTTAAAGTTGGAATTTAAAACTAATGATATAGATAGTCCAGCAGTACTTAACGAGGCAAAAATTACCCTTTATGGCATAGACCAAAGTGGCAATAGTAATTTATTATTTGAGGGGGAACCTTTATATAATGTCCCACTTGAACAAATAATTTTAGGTTTCTTGCCAACATTAACAAGCGAGAATATAGTAGACCCTGATGCAATTTATTCAAGTTTTACACTTTCTATCACGGGTATTACAACTGATAATTTTGAATGGGCACAAAATACCGCTGATTTGCAATGCTATTATAGTACTGCTTCTTCTTCATTGAATTTTGAGATTACAAATTTACACGATAAAGGGCTTTTCAAGATTTTTAGCAATGTCCCAGACACAGACACAACAACACAATATTTAATAATAGAATATAAAGAAACTGATTCTAGTGATTGGATTACTATCCAAACATTGTATAGGCTGGAAGATGACTCACCTTTGTCGAGTTTCCATTTTTATTTTTATTTTCCATATTGTGCGAATAACACGGTATATGATTTTAGAATGACTTTGTTTGGAGAAAATGGGTCGCAAATAAATTCATACACGCAGACGGTTGTAAGCACATTTAGCAAGTCATATATAGCAGATGTTTCAAAAATCTATCCATTGTATGAAAGTTGGAAAAAAAGCAATGCAGAAACGGTCCAAAAAAGTGCGATTTATGAGCCTTATGGTTCGGTTTATCCATTTGTGGCATATAATGCTTTGACACAATATAAAAAAGGTAGTGATACTGCAATATTATTAGCAGACACAAGTCAACCGCAAATATCTAACTACATTGATAGAATGGCACAAGTCCGCCTTGAAAATGAATTTAATGAATGGTTGGCAAATAGGCAAGGCAAAATACTTAAAACATTAAATGGGGATATCCGAGTTGTTGCTGTATATAATCCTATCTCAAACGATTATTTTTCGGAGTTGGGGAATGGACTATCAAGCACTTCTTTTGATTGGGTTGAAATTTCAAACTTCACACAAGCAAACTTAAATAAAACAGGTATGCTAGAGAAATTTAATATAAACTATTTTTTGGAAGAAGAAAATAACGAATAAAAAAACAAACAATATCATTGATGATTGATAATTATTTTATAAAGGAGAAGTTTTATGGATTTAACACAGGCAAAAATTGATGTAATGAGCCAAAATTTTCGTAGCAAGCGAATTAAAATAGAACTTCTTGACTTTACCCTAAAAAAGATAGACAGTATTGAGGGCAATGTGATAAGTGGCTCAATAACTGCAGATGCAAATAGTGATATCCGACGCACTGGCAATATAGAACTAGCAATCCCTATAAACCGTGATGCAAGCACCTTTTTTGATTTATTAAGTGGTTTCACGATAAGTATCGGTGGCAAAATTTGGTTAGATAAATATGTAAAAATATATGTTGGCATTGACAGTTCCGATAATGGGATCGAATGGTATAGTTTGGGGGTTTTTTTAATTGATGAGCCAGTTCGGAGTGTTAGTGCGAACCAACATATAATTTCTTTCCAGTGCATTGATTTGATGGCAAAACTCACTGGCAAGAGACAAGGACAATTAACTGGTACCACAACACTCATAGAAAAAGGCTATTATGAAATTATAGATGGAAAAGAAACTTATATAAAAACTGAGATATCTCAAGCACTAGCAAGCATTATCACTGAACTCGGTGGTTTTACCAAATATGCAATTTATCCTATACCCGCTTTAAAAAAATATTTACCATATGACATAAAAGTGGGAGTTGGTGCAACAGTATATAATATATTAAAAGAAATGTTGGATATTCTGGCAACTTGGCAAATGTATTTTGACACTGATGGGGTATTAAGAATTGAGCCAATCCCAAGTGGTTTGAGAGATATTGTTTATGATATTGAAACTGACAAATATATAACTGACACCCTTAGTGTTAGTTTTTCAAATGTAAAGAATCAAGTCGTGGTGTATGGTCGAGTAAATACTTTAAGTTATTACACCGAAAATACCGAAGAAGAGCAGACAAATGTTGTATATGATGACACTGGGTCATATATTACTTTAATATTAAAATATCC
>JALOBO010000247.1 GCA_023228225.1 Clostridia bacterium | reverse complement strand
CTATTTTATCTTTTTTCATCTTTAAGTGGCTTTCAGCAAGAACAAACGATATTTCAAATATTCCACATTGTGAGCCTTTTGGGTGTGTTATTAGATAAAAGTAAATATAGGTTTCATCTGCGGTTAAATAAAGTATGTCATCATCTTCCCAAAAATTTATATAAAAGTTTCTATAACTTGCCATTATTAAACACCACTATTCTTTTTAACGAATTTTTGTAATTGTTCTTCGGTAACTCTAATCATACCACCAATACGAATGCTTTCTAATTTGTTTAGGTTAATCCAACGTCTTACGCTATTTTCGTGAACACTAAACATTATAGCAAGTTCACTAATTGTATATATTTTCTCATTTTTCATATTTTCACCTCACTTCCATTATACAACTTTAATATTAAGTAGTAAACAGTTTTAATCATTTCTTTTTACTTTTGTAAGCATTTCTAAAATATTCAGTCCAATATTTAATTTCATCATCTGTGGGTTTTTGCCTTGTGTCGTCATAAATTTTGGCGGCTTTACGCATAACAAGTTCGATAAATTCTTGCTTTTCAGTGTCAAATTCAGGATTGGTTGCAAAAGAATTTGATTGTTGAAGTATCGTGTAAGAAAGCACTTTAACTGACAAACTTATTCTTCCGCTTGGTAAAGCTGGGTTGTAAACCGTATGAAGTTGCCCAAATACGCTGATGTGATCCATTTTTCTGTACTGCTCGTAAATCGACTTAGCCATTTCTTTCTCACAAATGCAAGGAACAACAGAAAGCAAGCCATCGATATTGTGAGTTTGAACGTTAAAGCGCATTTGATATTCATTTGCACCGTTAACTGATAAAACTAAATCGTGTGGAATCCAGCCGTTAAGCCAGACTCCGTTAGCGATTTCTCCAAATGTAATCATTAAGACACCCCCTAGTCATCAAAAGGGTTGCTTAAATATTTTTCGTTGTTGGCACTTTCTTGCTTAGGCGATTTATATTCTTGCTTTTGGTAAACTGTTTGTTCGCCTGAATCTTGTTTAACGTAAGCATAGCGTTCATCTCTGTTTAAATCAACGAAACTCGATACCATTAATTGAAGTTGTTTTTGGCCTTTGTACTCATTTTCTTGCAACGAACCACGAAGTAAAACGCATTCTTCTTTTTGCAAATTTAATGCACCAAGTTCTTCGGCTTTATCTCCAAATGCAGAAAAGCCAATAGACATATAAAAACTTTTTTTGCCATCTTTTTCGTTGAAAGATTGAATAAGCCCACTTAAATATGTAGTACCTTTTTTGCTTGTTTTTAATTCGTTAATGTGTTTGATAACACCTTGTATTTCTACTTTGTTAAATACCATATTTTGTCCTTTCTAAAACGGTAAGAAAATTTCTTTACCTAAAAAATCTTGGAAGTCTTTCAATAAATTCATATCATAAACGACAACTACATTTCCTTGAACAAGTGGTTTGCGATTGGTTTCTGACAATTCAAGTTGCTTGATTGAAATTTTAAGTTTGTCAGTAAAGAATTTTGTAATACCAGTTTTAATGCCTTCATTTTTTTCTTCATCGTTGATTTTTTCTTTTGCACAATAATTTTCGACAACATCAACTAAGTAATTCCATATTTGGCGATTTGTCTTTTTAACTTCGTTTTTTGCTTCTTCTTCACTTAAAATTGTAGTTGTTTCTTTTACATACTGCGTATCTTTCGGTTTAACACCATTATTTTCGCTTGTAGGCGCTTTTTCTTGTATAGTTGTATGTTGATTAGTGGATTGTGGTAAAGTTTCACTACGGTCTTGTTTTGTGTCTTGTGGCTTTTTGCCGTTTAATGAAAACGAATAGACAGTTTCATTCTTTGAATTCACAATTTGCAAGTATTTTGGTTGACCGTTTTCGGTATATTCAATCTTTGAAACAAAAAACTTTTCATACTTGTCTTTTGTTTTGTCGTAGTTAATCCAAATGTTTTTCCACTCATAAAGTTCACGACCAATACCCCACATAAAACAAGACCTCTTAAAGGCGTCTGATGCTTCACCCTTGACATTGTTTGGATCATCATCTCCAGTGCCTTGACTTTCAACACCGTTTGACATCTTCCAAACCCAGTCATCTACTGGCAACGGTTGTTCATTTCCTTTTGCAGTTGCACTCGCTCTTACACCGACTTTACAGAATAAAACGCCTTTGATTTCGATATACTCGCTTTGCCAATTTCCAATGCCAAATACTTCATCAAGCAACGCCATATCGCAACGAGCGTCTTTGTAAAGTAGTAGCATACCCTTGCCATTCGCAGTGGTTGCACCCACCCTTAAATCAATTTCTTGTGGTTCTAACTTTCTTATTTCTTTCATTCTTCTTCCTTTCCGTGCAATATGCACCATTCTTTTACTGAATCTGGATTGCGATAATCAAGCCTGTTTTCTTCACACCATTTCTTGAAATCTTCGACTTCTTTAGGCAAATTCTTAACTACTGGCATTATTCATTCTCCTTTGCTTTCAAAATAGGCAATCCGTGTGTTGTTACTAAGTGACTATTTTCAAGCCATTTGAATATTTGCTTTTTGACAATTTTTGAAGTGTCGATATCGCTATATTGCATTAAATTAATAACGTGATACATTAATTGCTTTGCTTGTTTTTCATCAATTTTGAAATTAAGTCCACCACACCATAATGGTAAGCAACTAAAATCTAATTTAGCACCTCGTAAGTTAGCGCCTTGTAAGTAAGCACCTCGTAATTTAGCACCTTGTAAGTCAGCACCTCGTAAGTTAGCATCTTGTAAGTCAGCATCTTGTAAGTCAGCACCTCGTAAGTTAGCATCTTGTAAGTCAGCATCTTGTAAGTCAGCAAGTTGTAAGTCAGCAAGTTTTAAGTTAGCAAGAATCCCACCGTTTTCATTTCGTAACCATTTACTATGGTCTGTAAGTATTTGTTCTAACGTTTTTCCATTGATAATAATATCTTTAGTTTCTCTCATTTTTAATCC
>JALOBO010000246.1 GCA_023228225.1 Clostridia bacterium | reverse complement strand
TACTTATTACGTGAGTGTAAAGAAAACAGGTTATGACACTTCAGATATTACCCCTGTAAATGTTACAGCCAGTGAGGTTACCATACAAAACATAGCCATACAAGCAGCACAGAGTTATTTTGCGCCTACTGATTGCACAATAAAAGTTAAACAGCACTGGTACAGCTTCTCAGGTGTCCCAGGTATAACTTATGCATATTACCAGAACGGTGACACAGCAACATTAGGAGCTGGCACCACTGACAGCACAGGAAGATTCACTATGTCTGACGTTGAAATTGGCGTTAGGTATAAAGTAGTACTTACCACAGATGCTGGGATACAAACAGAGTATATAATGCCTTCAAGCTCTGAGTTGTCCTTTATAATTGTGCTGGATTTAACAGAAGCTTCTCTACTACCAGACTCACAATTCTATGATGTGGTTAATGTTTCAGTAGATAAATTAGTGCTTAACTCAACTGCTGCAAGTGTTACAGTAAGTTGGAACGGCACAGACTCAAACATGACGGAGGTTTATTATCAGATAGGACAAACAGCTAATAACGGCACATTTGTTATGCTTGATGATTACACAGAAACACCTTCGGGAACGTCAGGCAACCATACCTTTGTAGTTAATGATTACTTAGGGCAGTCTTACAAGGTCATAGTAGAATTTACAGAGGACAGCTTCGGAGTTGTAGAGAAAACTTATACTGTAACATTTGCAGGAAGCACAGTTCCATTTATCGGAGGAAAAGCACTGGCTTACTTTGGTGTTTTCCTTGTGTTTATCGTTGCAATGATGTTTGGGAAAGCAGAACATGCAGTAGGCGGGTTAATGGTTTGTGGTTTCTCTTGGTTCCTGTGGTATTTGGATGTATTCACGGGTTTTGGAGCTACAACAAATACAACTATGGCAGCAGGGTTAGTAATTGGAACGGTCTTTGCTTTGTTAGCAGTAATTAACGAAGCTAGAAAGGGGGCGAATATCTAATGTGGGCTAAAGAGATAGCCTTCTTCCTTCTTGCTTTTGTAGTGGCAGGAGGGATAATAAACGGGGCTGGAATATTTGATACTGTCACTATTCCAGAGGCAACAATGCCAGGAGCAGATTTAGCAGATGGTATAGTTGAGGCAGGATCCACAGGGTCAGAGTCAGATATAGCAAGTGCCTTTGATGGTTGGGCAATGATAGCCAGTATGTACAGCACAGTTAAAACAGTGTTTTCTGTGTTGGTGCTTCCAGGTCCTTATCTTGCTTCAATTGGAATACCTGTTGCATTTGCATATGGAATACAGGCTATGGTTACACTTGCAGAGGTATGGGGATTAATGCAACTAATAACGAATCGTAGCACAGGGGGAATGGATTAATGAGGGCTAAGTTTATTTTTATCTTACTCTCATTTTTAATGTTGTGTGGAGTAACTGCAGCAACTCCTATAATTTCCTTTGTAGGAGACAGTAACCAGGTTATCACAGTAGGAAACTCACATACATTTAGTTTCAATTCAACAACTGCAATAAACTCAGCAGATTTTTATCTTGATGGAGTAAAAACAGTTGTGGTAGGACAGAGTAAGGCATACACTTTCACGGAGGATAACACTTACCATAATGTTTCTGTGATTGCCTCAGACGGTAATCCTTCAAATATGTTAACATGGACTGTAACAATTCCGAGAGAAAAAGCAACTGTTTCAATTGCAACAATAGGAGATGATGAGGCTTATAATAATTTAATGGACAATTTCACTGATATGAATTGGGAAGGATTAACACAGTCTGCAACAACTCCCTTTACTAATGTAATGGGTAGAATGTTTTATGTTGTGCTGTTTATTCTTCCATTTGTCTTAATGTGGAAACAGCAGGAAACAATGACAATACCTGCAATAGTGGCTATGTTCTTTGGTACTTTACTGATAGGGTTTGTACCTGAACAATATAAAACGTTAATCACGTTTGCGGTTATTTTGTCATTTGCAGCGAATTTCTATCTGATGAGTAGGAATAGGCTTTAAACCTATTCTTATTTGTTTGACTACAAAAGTTTATATAATTTGCAGACATAATATACTTATAACACATATAAATAAATTGAGGTGTACAAGTAAATGAAAACTAAATCATCGTACCTAATAACAGCTACCATTTATTACGGTCCTTACTCTACAAAGGTTGGAGCACTCTTAGCTAAAGCTAGGGCTTGTGCGGTGAAAGCCTCAGCAGTAGGTAAAATTGAAAAGGTTGACCAAGGGTTTATTTTTGTGGCACGCACCAGTTATGAAGCGCCTGGACTGACAGAAAAAATAAAAGCTGTAGCAGCACTTAAAAAAGCTGCACCCGAAGCACAGGTAACAGTTACTAAAATTTAATGAGGTGTAAACATGGCATCTGTAAATGACAAACGAAAAGCGGCAGGGACAGGAGGCGGCAAGCGTTCTGCACCTGGAGCTACTTATTCACGTAATAAAACGGTTGGTAGAGACACTACCCCACAGGTTGAAAGGGCTTACAATAACCTTTCATCCATACAGAAACAAGCCTCAAGCTCTTTAGGGCTTACTAAAGCTCAAGCTCTCCAGTTAGATGAAAGGCAGGCTGCAAATGTTAACAATAATATAAACAAGTATAGCGAGTCACAGAAGGCACAGCTTAGATCTATGTACTCTAATGTAACCACAGATAGAGCTAACAGGTCAGGAAGTTCAGGGCTAAATAAAATAGAGTTACAGCAGTACAAGCAAGCTCAAGCGCAAAAAAGCTTTGGAAGTGTAGGACAATCAGGCTCAGGTGTTACAGTTAGACAGGCACCTAAGTTTATTCAAAGAGGTTCAGCAAAATCAAGAGTTTCAAACCTGAAAAAATACAATAACCAGACTAAAAAATGGGAGATTCCTGCAAACGCATTAAATAACCTCTCTGACTATGTTAAAACTCAGGGTGATTATAACATAGTCTCTGAGCTTGCGCAAAAGGAGTTGTATAATTCCACTAAAGCCGAAAGAGTTAAAAT
>JALOBO010000245.1 GCA_023228225.1 Clostridia bacterium | reverse complement strand
TAATTGAAAAAAAAAACATCAATTAAAATAAGTCAATAACCGGGCATTATAACTCTTTCGCCGCTCTTTGAAATATAATCGATCTACATATGGGTTTTTATCCAAACTAAGTCTATCTGCCGTTTTCAATCTTATATCTGCCACTTTTTCTAATTTAATACCATTAAAATTATAATTTCTATCTCCAGTTGAATTATCATTAAAAAATTTATATCTTAATTCTTTTTCAGTTAATTTTGGATATTTAGTTTTCAACCAACCCCATAACATTTCTTCAATTGCAATATCTAAATCAATAAAATGATGAGGTTTACATGCATGTGTGTGGTAATTTCCCCATCCACGGATTATATAATTTAATTTTGTAACGAATTTTGTAGGAGACCAATGTATAGATTGTTCTTTTGTATGTAAAATTCTAAGCCATACTTCATACAAAGACAAATCCGTAGGAGAAAGTTCAATTTCATTACCAGATTTTTTAATAAACCAACCGATAAAGCTAATACCTTTTGTAATATGCTTTATTTCTGTTTTAGTAGACGATAAAGTTAATGTTCTAACTTCTAAAAAATTAGATAAATCAATTAAAATTTCATCTAACATTTGTTTATTAGGAGCTGAAAATAAAAAATCATCAACATATCTAATCATTCTAGCGTCTGGATATTTATAACGAAGAATTTTTTCAAAACCAGTTAAAGTGAAATTAACAATCACTGGAGATAAAACACCTCCTTGTGGAATACCAGCAGATAATGCATGAAATTTATTTTGATGTATATAACCGCATGTTAAAATAGAATGTAATAATCGTTTGTCAAAAATTAAATTATTCATCAACCATTCGTGCGAAATATTATCAAAACATTCTTTTACATCAGCTTTCATTAGCCACTGATTACCATTTGTAAAATTAAAATTATATAACATATCACGAATGGCATCTTGCGAATTTCTATACAATCTAAATCCATACGCATGTTTATCTGCCAATGTTTCTATAACTGGGTCTAACGCTATTAAAAACAACGCCTGCATAGCTCGATCGTAAATGACAGGTATAGATAAAGGCCTTAATTTTGTCTTATCGTGATCTTTTTGCACATAAATACGTTTAAATGGTAATGGATTATAACATCGATAATCCATTTTATTAATTACCTCATATTTTTCAGCATCCGTGTCCCAAAATTTTCCGTCTAAACCAGCAGTTCGTTTTCTCTTTTTAACAGTCACCCGTCTAACTGCTACTAATTTACAATAATACGAATTAAAAACTAAATTTTGAAGACGCATTACACGTTCCCAATCTTCATCTTTTGTTGCCTTCGCTAGTTTACTTTGTAGCTTTTCAACAGTATAATGAATTTTTTTCCAATTCAATTTATCCCAACTTATATTATTTACAAACATCAAACGTCCCGTCCTTTATTTTTTTCTAAATAAGAATACGCATCATCCGATATGAAACTATTATAATTATTGAAAATATCAATCATTTGAACAACGTTTTTATTAGGCATATAAATTTTACGATACCCAAATCTACTAAGTTCTTTATATGCCGATTGAGATTTAGTAAAACATATCAATTTATTATTTTCAATAGTTACATATATGTCAAATAGCTGTAATGACAAATTTGATTTTACTTTTGTCACACAAATTGACAACTCAACAAATTGGCATATGATTGCGCTAACAAAAGCACTTCTTTCTAAATCTGATTTAGCTATTGCACATTTATATCCATTTTCTATTTTCACATAATCAACATTACATACTTTACACGAATTTAAAACATGTTCTATTTTTAATGAGGGATTGCAAATAATAAATAAATAATCAGCATCATTATCATTAATCATTACAGTTTCGACGGTGCACCCTACTGGTTGTAATTTAGATAGTGATTCACTAATTACCTCTGAAGATTTAGGAATCGATATTTCCGAGTTAATTTGAACCGGCAACATTAAATCATTAGATATAGTAGTAACAGCGCTTGAATTGATATCTTTAATTGAAGTATGCGAATAATAAATTTGTTCACCATTAGATACTTCATCTATGTGTTGGATTAAAAATGTTACAAATGCATTCTCTTTTAAGTCACTATAATATAACCACCAATTGAAATCATCAATACGAATTATTTTTTCTTTAATCTTTGTCACAAACTCAACAGTATGTTCACTTAAATGTTTTTCTATAAGATTAATTAATTTTGTGCGTTTATCATTAGCCCATTCATTTTGCTTTTCTGTTCCATTAATAATAGGCTTTATATTATAAACGGTCATGTGTCTAGCCATACTTTGGTTTAAAAAAAGTCTATACTCATTAAAACTCAAAAATAAACCTCACATATAATTTTAATAAAATTCATTACTATAAATTGAATATAATACTATTTATACATTCACATATTAATTTTATAAAAGTAATTTCCCCCTCTATGGGGGGGGGGGAAGGACGGAGGATGTGTAGGCACCGTTACCCACAAGACCGCCACAGTTGTTGCTTCCGGTGGTGAATTGCATCTAAAACGCAATAAGAAACCAAAGTAACAAAGTTACAGGCGAGTCTAGATGATTAACGACTTAATTATAATCATCTAAGGATATTTTAGCCTAGCGTAAATTATAATAAAATAAACTAACCAAATTCAATACCATAAAGGTGAGATTATATTTATCATTTATTATTAATTTTACAAAGTAATTCACGCAGAAACAATATCATGCAAATGTAAAGTTTGTCAATTGTCACATTATATATTAGTCACATTACTAGATAAATCTTTTTATATATCAAATGACTTAACAGCATAACTTTATCATTAACTCGTAATTACAATTATAGATTATCTATTTATTATAAAATAAAATACTCTAATCTAAATTTAAAAAAAAAAGTTAAATTCTTTTGAATTTATTTGCAACTGCTTTTCTTGACCTGCAATCACCAAATTTAGCATTGTATTTAGTCCATGCCTCTTTTGGAGTGCGACAATAAGCAATTACATTGA
>JALOBO010000244.1 GCA_023228225.1 Clostridia bacterium | reverse complement strand
CTCGATATCCAATCGAAGTATCGGTGCCCGCCTCGAGTTCAAACCGCAGGAAGTGTGACGATGGACGATAACACGCAACACGAAATGGCACGGTTTTCGGACTTTGCAGAATCTGATGGGCGGTTAGATGGCGAAAAAGTTAGGATAGAAGATGTTCTTGGAAAAGAACTAACTATCAAAACTTATTGTATCAGACCAAGTAAATACAACAACGATTATTTGACTATACAGTTTCAGTATGAGCTCGGTAGTGATAATCACGTATTATTTACAGGATCTACGATACTATCAGAGCAACTCAGGAAGTACGAAGAAAAGCTTCCGTTTATTGCCACCATCGAAAAAATTGGCAAGTATTATAGTTTTGTGTGATGATGGTTATTTGGATCTGTTGCATATGGTGGGCGGTTTTGGTGTTCCTCCTTGGCGGTGGCAATTGGAATAATGCCGGTAAAGCGGGGCCCAGTTACCTCAATGCGAATAACGTTTCCTCGAAATCCAATCGAAATATCGGTGCCCACCTCGAGCTCAGACAAATGAGCGGCTCTGAACAGCAACACATCCAGCACCGGGTTATCCGGTCAAACACACTACACTCCCTCTGGCCCGTATTGGTAGGTTCGCCGACGGTTCGGGCCGTGAGGCAGAGCACCTATTTTGGAGGCATCGTATGAAGAGATACGGCAACCTCTATCCTCAGATATGCGCAAAGGACAATCTCTACCTAGCACACCTGAACGCACGGAAAGGTAAGTCACACTATATGGAGGTGCAAGCGGTCAATGCGGACCCAGAACATTACATTGACGCCCTGCATGGGATGTTGGTCAACAAGACATATCGCACAGCAGAGTATCAGACAAAACAGATATATGAACCAAAGCAGCGCACGATCTACAAGCTGCCCTACTATCCTGACCGAATTGTGCATCATGCAATTATGCAGGTGCTGCAACCAATCTGGGACAAGCAGTTTATTTATGATCTCTACTCTGCGATACCGGGCAAAGGCCTACACGCAGGCTCATATCGCCTGCGTGGGTTCATGAAGGATGTGCCTAACACACGTTATTGTCTTAAGATGGATATCGCTAAATATTATCCTTCAGTTAGACATGACGTACTCATTGACCAGATCAAACACACGATCAAGTGCCCGGACACGCTCTGGCTCCTGGAAGAGATCATCCGCTCACCGGGGGGTGAGACCAACATCCCGATCGGAAATTATTTGTCTCAGTACTTCAGCAATATTTACCTATCTGAGTTGGATCATCTCATCAAAGAAAAGCACCAGATGAAATATTATATCAGATATTGTGATGACGCTGTCGTCCTGCATAGTGACAAGGCCGTGCTCAAGGAGCTCCTCGATGAGCTCACGGAACTCCTTGCACCTATGGGACTGCAGCTGAACAAAAAGACCCAGATCTTTCCGGTTGATACAAGAGGCATAGACTTCCTCGGATATCGGCACTTCCGGGGGTATACCCTTCTGAGGGCACCTTCTGCCCGGAGACTGAAACGCAGGCTCCACAGTATCGTCTCACATCCAGAACGATACGATGCACAGACTATCATCAGTTCTGTGATGGCGTATCACGGATGGCTGGAACACTGCAACTCATATAATCTGCAACAGTCCTGTCTGCTCACCCGAGATCTACAGGCCGTAATGCGGAACGCTGCTGCAACATTAGGGATATCAAATCCCCTGGAAAACTATCATGACAGAAAGTACCATCAGGCCACAGGCCATAGAAATCAACACGATCAAAAAAGGTGTTGCTGAGATACTCGTGCATTGGGATATCACTCAGATTGAGCGCGAAGATGAGATGAGTGAAAAAACCCAGACCATGTATCAGTATGAAGAGTGCCGCATGAAGTGGGCACTTGAAGGTGACTTTGAAACACGTGAGGATGTGCAGGCATATCTTGATGCTAATGGTGAGGAAATTTTGAGGTTTGCAAAACCATCGAAAGTGGCAATATGAAAGACGAAAAAGAAGAGTGGACGCAGGAGGAGATGGTTGGCACATTTGCCAACACCCCCCACGAGCGGCACTCTATAATGGTTGGGTTTGCGAATGGGTTAAGCGAAGGTTCAAAGTTTACCTGCAGCACAAAGTATGAAGATGAAGCGCATTACTATGCTTTGGGGTGGTCACTTGGGGAGATCATAGATCGGATTAAAAACAACAATCCTGATGACACTCGTGTGGCACTGGCGCAGTCAGCAGGTGTTATAATCAAATATGCATCGATTGTGCTGGTTACGGTTATCGTGTGCTGGATAAAAATGAGGGGGATATGAGTTACAGGATTGATCTGTTTGATGCAACCGGCGCACGGGTTGCGATACTGCAAGAGGCGATACTGACCACACTGTATCTTGACACATCAACGGATGCAGCACCATCTCTGACACTATCGCTGCCGGTGGATGATCCAAAGTCCGCGTATATCTCACCACTCTACTATCTTAAGGTTTGGAACACACAGACCTCTGCGTATGAGTTCTCTGTGTTTAAACTGCTCAATCCAGAGATTGACGACAGCAGCAGCACGTTGGAGATCAAGGCAACATATCAGGGCATACTAACCCGGTTATCCGATGAGCATATCGAGGCATACGACACCACCAGCGTAGGTGATACCTTTGCAAACGTGATCACCGACCTGTTGGCGTTCCAGGTCAACAGCCCGGCGATCACTGTGGGCACGCTTGAGATAACGCCAAACGTGGCAATTGCGATTGAATCCGGCAATATCTACTCGGCATTAAATTCCATCCGAGATGCTTATGGCGGGTGGTTTGAGGTAGATAGTAGTTACCGCCTCAACTGGTTTGCAGACAACACAGACACACCACAGAGGCGTATAGAGCGACGCAAGAACCTTAAGGCGATGTCATACACCCCACAGTATAACGATATTGTGAATCGCGTGTATGCTTATGGCAAAGGTGAGAGTGACGCCAGATTAACCCTCGGTGATGTTTTATACTTCTCATTTATCCAGGGGGGGCAGTATACTA
>JALOBO010000243.1 GCA_023228225.1 Clostridia bacterium | reverse complement strand
CATACTGCCAGTTTTTATATAACCCACTGGATATCTAGCCACTTCCTCAGATGTCATAGGCTGCAGCGAACCACTGAATAAGGAACCAGAAGCGATTCCCTTAGTAGGAAATCCATTACTATCGAGTGAGTCAGTCACTATAACTCTAGAAAGTGGCTGCCCGATAGCGCGTATCGAGTTTGTAAAATCATAAATCATGGTATCTCCTACTATATATATGTTTCTCCAAAGAAAAGGGTTGTATTTAAACTTTTCTATCTACTCATTTAACTCTATAGAATCCTTGCTTAAAATAATTAACAGCTTTCTTAAACTGAGCTTCAGATTTAGCCATCCTATCTTTTATAAAATTAACAGATGTTGATTCAGCCGCACTTTTAACAGTAATATCACCAATCTTAACCTGACTGGTATCAGTACCAATCCCAGTGCTATATGTAGTGTATGCTGCAGCATAATGAATACTAGCTATTTTCCAAGCTATGAGTGTAATAATATCATCATACTGTGCTTCACGCTGTAGATAGTAATAGTTAATCTTGAGAATTTCGTTGCCATCTAATTCTGTATCTAACTGTATCCATGCATCTTTAACATTCATATCTATAATAGTAACTGGCTCTTTAGTTGTGAATACATATAATGGGAGCGTCTGTTTAAATACTTCAACATCTAATGGTGAAATAACTCCACCACAATTAAAGTCAAACAAGTACTTGTTTGGAAGTGTGTAATAATTGTCGATTATTAAACTCAGCTGTTCACCATATTTATACTGTCCGATTTCAAGTAATACTTCTCGTCTAGCAACTGGAACATATTCAACAACAGAATCATCACTTAAATCAGTAGTAGTAATTTTACAAAGTAGGCGTACTCTGGAAATTAAATCTTTTTCAAATGTAGTTACGCTAGTCGTGCCAACTTTTATTAGACTAGATGTTGCAATTTCGGTAGACATATATTCTTTTTGATAACCAGGTATAGTATCAAATAACTCATATGAACTACCATCATCTGTAGTTTTAACAAATATTTCATTATCGGTTGACCCCAACAAAGCTGTTGGGATCGCAAATGTAGCAGTCATGAGGATCACTCAATTCTTGGCTGCCAGAAATATTCCACTAATAACTTCTTTCAATTCATCTTTACTAAGGTTGCCATCTGCGACAGCTGCCATAACATTTATGAAGATAACTTCTAATTCTTCTTCAGAAACGTTCTTTGCCTTACGCTGCAAATATCCGTACACTGCACCGCCAACGACTGCGCCACCGGCTGCTGCTCCTGCTAAAATTTGTTCAATTATAATTGTCATATTTAAATCTCCATTGATTCATGTAAACACAAAAGATCTTCCATTATTCTAGTTTTATTATCTATCCCAGCCATAATACTTTCATAGGATAATACGCGATTTAATTTATCATCTCTAACTATGTATATGAATTCATATTCTTTAGCTAAAAAATCCCATAATGGTTTTGGATTTTCATTATGTACGTGTTCTATTACCCACGGATTAAACTCAATAAAAAGTTTTGGTTTAAATTTAGATAATAGTTCGGTTGCGCCATGTAAAGCATTGAGCTCATAACCTTCTATATCCATTTTGATAAAATCTAATTTATCTATTTTATTAGCAACAGAATCAAGCGTTATAGAATCTACTTGTTCTACAATTGCTTCTTGACTTGATATCTCAGTAGATACAAATGAGCCACCCGTATTTGGGTATGTATAATGATAGTATAACTTACACGGTTTATCTGATATTGCACCTCTAATAAGTTCAACATTTTGTATACTATTTACCATTATATTATGGCGTAAATATCCAAATGAAATACACCCAACTTCAAAGGCAAAGACTTTTTCAGCTCTATTAGCTAACGGAATAGTAATTGATCCAATATTTGCTCCTACATCAAAACATACATCTGTCGGTTTTACGAATCTATCAATAACTCTTTGTGTGTCTGTTTCCCAATAGCCAGAATTAATTATATTTTGTATAATACAATCATCGTGTACATCACCTTTCATGAAGTATGATGCAGTAGGATCGAATAATATTTTTAATTCCCCTGTTTTACATGGCATTTCTAATGAAATACTATCTACAAATATTCCGAGGGTTCTTGGTTCTGGTGTAAATTCGCGTAAATCCCAACATTTAATATGTAATGTTAGTGTACATGGTGCATATTCACAAACATTAATTGGTATAAAGACATTACCACGTTCAAGATCAACTTCTAATTTACCAACAACTTTTCTACCAGCTTTTACTGTAAATCTAGCTTTATTAAATTTACCAACCGTAGAAATATACATGCCTATCGCTTGTGTTGATGGATCATCACACTCGAATGTTACTGTACCATTATCGGAACACCATCTAGATGCAGCTCCATTTGGGAACTTCTCATATGAATACCACCCTTTAAAAATTTCATCATCTGCCATGTCTAGTTTACTCAGACTATTATTCTTTATACTTAATATGTTTTCATATTTAACCTTATTAGATATAAATTTTTCTGTACACTCGTGATGTAATATAGAAAACTGTGGTAGTTTTTCAGCCTTATTATAACCAACTAATGGTTCATGTAAATATCCTTCGTATCTAATAATTCCATTATTCTTAAACATACGCGCCTGATAATCATAATCTGGTGGTGGATTGCGCCATTCTCCTTTATATATATTTTTTCGTGCTAGCCAATAAGCTTCTTCAACAAAATCGAATGCAAAAAATTTTTCAGGGGATTCTAAAGTTTCATCACAATCCATCATTAGAATATAATCCGATGTCGAATTTTTAATCACACTGTTTCGTATTCTAGAAAAATCATTAACAAATACTTCTTCTATTAATTTTGCATTAAATTGTTTTGCAAGTTCGGCAGTATTATCAGTTGAATAAGAATCAACTATTACTATTTCATCTACAAATGGAGAAATTTGTGTTAATAAGTTTATAAGAGTTTTACCCTCATTATAAGCTATAATACCTAATGTTATTGTTGGTTTA
>JALOBO010000242.1 GCA_023228225.1 Clostridia bacterium | reverse complement strand
GGTTGCAAGAAAGTGGAGATGACTATGTTGTACAACTTGCCACAAAGGGTAAGTGTGATTAGTATGCCAAAAAGAATGATAGACACTGATATGTGGATAGATGGTCAAATAATAGACGACTTTGAAAAAAATGATATTTACTTATGGCTCTACTTATTAACAAGTCCACACACAAATATTTGCGGAGTGCTAAAATGCAGTACATCAATGATTGCTTTTGAAACTAAACTAAAAAAAGAAGAAATTGAAAAAAGCATAACAAACCTACAAGACAACTTAAAAATTATCAAATACAATAAACAAGAAGAAGAAGTTTTAATATTAAATTGGCATAAACATAATTGGGCAAAATCTACAACATTATTTATTAAAATAAAAAAAGAAATATCACATATAAAATCTATTGAATTCAGAAATTATATTGAAACTCTATTACAACAAAAAATCCTCATATCTCAAAAATTATTTACAATTGATAAGAAAAACGATAAAATTTATCAGTTATTTAATGGAAAATGTGCATATTGCGGGAAAATCCTTGATGTTTTAAATTATACAATAGATCACATAAAACCAAAATCTCAAAATGGCATAAATAATAAATCAAATTATTTCCCATCTTGCAGAGAATGTAATTTACTTAAAAGTATATACAATTTAGATGAATTTAGAATTAAATTTTTAAAAAAACATCCTAGTTTATCTAATTTCTATTTTGAAACAATTATCTCTCATCAAAAAGGAGAATGTGATGATGCAATATAAACAAAAAGATCCTGCATTCCTATTTTACACAAGCGATTTTTATACTGGAGTTGCTGGGATGACAATGGAAGAAAGAGGGCAATACATAACATTACTTTGTATTCAACATCAACAAGGACATTTAACTGAAAAAATAATTTGTTTGACATTGGGAGTTAAATCCATAAAAGAAATTCCATATATAATTGAAAAATTTAATGTAGATGAAAATGGATTATATTATAATAGTAGACTCGAGATTGAAACAACCAAAAGAGACAATTTTTGCAAATCAAGGCAAAAAAGTATTGAATCAAGATGGAAAAATAAAAAATAAAACAAATTATACATATGTATTACATACGAAAATACTATCGTAATTCGTGGTGAAGATGAAAATATAAACTATACTATAAATTACATACTTTAGTTATAATATATATTTTACATTATACCCATCAAGAAATATAAGTATAACTAACTAGAATTACTATATTACTAATAATTCATTTAACTTAATAAATATTATATATTATGTATAAATAATTAAGTTATATTAAAAGGAGTATAAAAAATGTGCGATTTTGTAGTTGAACTTAACAAAAAGTCGAAAAATGAAATAGTGGATATTTTACTTGAAATGATTGAAAATAAAGACTTGCAAGAAGAAATTTTGGGTAAATATATAAAAACCGAAGAGTTATCCACATATCAACAAACGATTGTGGATAAATTAAAAAACGAAATTCCATTAACAGAAGAAGAAATAACTTACACCAAAAATTGCTTGTCTAAACGAAATAACGCCAAGATTAACACTATTCTTGCAGGGAATAAAAAATTTGATGCTTATTTGGTAGATTATAAGTTGCAAAAATATTTCGAAAATGCTTGGAAAATATATCCACTAAAAGTTGGTAAAGAATTAGGCAAAAAGGCATTTTATAAGTTGTTGGGTGTGGAAAAATATTCCGAACTAACAAACAAAGGCAATTATATAACACAAAGAATAAAAGCATACAATGATTATTGCGATGAGAATGACAAAGATAAACAATATATTTTACACTTTTCTACATTTTGCAATACCAAGAAATATTTATAAATTTAGCAACACCCCGAAGAAATCGGGTGAGCGGAGGAGAAACAAAATGAAATTATTTTTGAAGCAACAAAGGAAATGGAGTAAATATGAGAGAGAACATAGGGCTGTTTAAGGCGAAGCGATTAGATAATGGCGAAGAGGTGCAGGGTTATTATTGGACAAACGAATTGGGTAATCATTTTATAAGGGTTGTAAAAGATAAAGACGGCAATTTTATAAACGCTATTGATTTTGAAATCGACCCCGAAACACTTTGCGAGTTTACCGGGCTGACGGACAATAACGGCAATAAGATTTGGGAGAATAATATTGTTAAACATTGTGCAGAAAACAAACCTGCATTAGTTGAATTTGTTAAAGGTCAATTTTCAATCGCAAAATATGGTTATTGGTTGCAATCATCAGATTGTTTTGAAGTTATTGGTAACAAGTTCGACAACCCTGAACTGCTGGAGGTGGAGAGTGAAAACAATTAAATTAACTAAAAAAGAGTTTGACGAACTGCAAAAAATATTATGGGTGCAATCAAATCAATGCGAATCTTGTCAGGATGAGGATAGCGAAGATTTTGATTTGGAATATACAAAAATAATGCACTCAATTTATAAAAAGTTTGATTTAAGTTACAATCCAAAATTTATTAAAAGAGAGGTGCTAGATGAGTAGGTTGACAATGTTCAGCAGGGATAATTTTATCGACAAAAATATGATAAGGGTTCTGAGAGCTCAAGAAAAATTTATTTTTGATGAAGTGTACAAAGAAACAAAAAGAACAATCTCGTCCGCTGGAATTGCGGTAACGGTTGATAGGGCCAAGTTGGAAAAATGGTTAAGATTTTGCACACAATTAGAACACATAGATAAAAGTGAACTTATTGATTTTGCCGTCAAGAAAAAGTTTACAGATTTAGAACACGAACTCGAGGTCTACAAAAGGGCGTTAAGTGAAGCAGTATCTGAAATTGATTTGGCGATGGATGGACTCTCCGATTGCCATATGGATGATTGGGGTTATGAAAATTTACACACAGAAAAAGAGTATTTTTTAGAGCAAGCACGAAAGGAGGTGGAGCATGGTTCAGGTTAGTCGTGAATTATTAAACAAAGCATTATCGTTAACAAGGCTCGAAATTGAAGTGATTGGCAATGACACTTATTATACTCTTTATGATAATGAGAGTTATAGTTCTATAAGACTTACAACAG
>JALOBO010000241.1 GCA_023228225.1 Clostridia bacterium | reverse complement strand
GGATCTTAATAATGTCAGCCTTGGCTTAATGGTGGCAGCAGGAATTACTCCTCCAGCAACTGGCATGAGGAAGTTTATTACGTTGCAGAATCCTGAAGGTAACTTAGTAGATGTTGAACGAGGGACAGAGATTCCTCAGGGTTACACTCTTCCGACTAAACCACTGAGTGGACTTACGGAGAAGCAGAAGATTGATCTTGCTTATGATGCAGGGAAACTTGAGAATGATATTGAAGATGATTTGGATGCTGCTGGGATTGGAGATATTAATTTCGTAAATACTTATTCTAAAAATAATTACTTTTATCATCAGCAGGAAGTTCCAGGATCTATTTATGGATCTAATATTAAAGGTACTAAGTATAATTTACCTATATGGAAAGGTAGACAAGTGACATCTGCTGACGTTATGGAAACAGTTAACAATCCAGATAATGCTGTTACAATCGAAGATGTACTTAGAATGCTTGAAGTTCTCCCACCTAAAGTGGAAGGAGCTGAATAACTATGGATTTAATACAGAGTGGAATACTTACTAAAGCAGACACAGTTCAGGAGCCTGCTGATTTAGTCCAGAGGAAACAACCGAAGGAGTATCCTGGGTTTTTTGAGACTATTAAAGATACTGCAGTAGCTACTGCTGATGTCACTGCTGGCCTTGCTAGTGGCATTATGGCATATATACCACAGAAAGCTATAGGTACTACATCATTTTTATTTGATGCTCCTGGAGGAATTACTCCAGAAGAAAAAGTTAGTAGAGCAAGACAGATTGAAGAGATTACAGGAGAATTATTTTATCAGCCAAAAACAAATGCTGGTAAAAAATATATGGATATGATAGGTAAAGCTTTTGATTTTGTACTTACTCCAGTACATAAAGTAGCTAGTAAAGTAGAAAAAACACACCCAAAAACTGGTTACTTAATAGGTATTATTGGAGAGTTTGCTGAATTAGGACTGTTACATACTGCAGGTAAAAAAATTATTAAGGGTAAAAAACTGACTGCGGCAGACTTTAAGAAAGTCAGTGATAAAGTTAAGGACAAGGCTGATGCTGATACAATCATCAGTGCACTTAAAGATGCTGAGGCCGAACAAATTGCTAAACCAGCTAATACACTCGAAGCTAAGATGATGCGAGATGCTCTGATTAAACTTAATGATGCTAAGAAGGCTAAGAAGAAAATGCCTGATAAGTATACTATTGAGGCGAGAGGTATGCAGGAATTAATCAAACAGCATCCTGAGCAATTTAAAGCAGTCTTATCAAATGCAGAGGAGTATAATCAGATTGCTAAGGAATTAGGAATTGACTTGCCGATGACAGTTACTCCTAAAGTCTTGCCATATGAAGTTAGTACGCGCACTGGAGCTGAGAAACCTACGACACCACAGCCTACAACGTTTAGGGAGAAGGTTAATCCTGAACGTCTTGCTATTGAACAACAGTTGCTGGAGTTAAGGAATAAGCCTACTCCGCAGTTCATTACTGATATTAAGAAAGACTTGGCCATTCGTGAGGAACGTCAAGGAGTTGATCGCTTGCTGACTACTGAGAAAGTACGTGAGATGGAATTAGCAGCTATTGATGCTAAGCGTAGGATTAATATCTCAAAGCTTCCTAATCGCCAGGCTAAGTTGAGTAAGAGAGATATGACTGAGCTTGACGGGATTATTAGTAGGGCTGAACAGGCAAGGACAAAATTTGATTCTGGGTTTTATGCTAAACCAGTAAATAAGTCTATGGCAGTTGAGCGTCCACAAGAAGAACTTACTAAGAAGGGTCAGTGGGAAGATGGGCCAGTTGATCTGATTAAGGAAGGGATACTTAAGCCAGAGGAAGTTAAGTCAGCAGTTGAAGAAGTTAAAGTTGAGCCAGAAGCAGAAATAATTCCAGAGGTTAAGCCAGAGGTTCCGGTAGTTAAGAAGACAATTAATCCTCCAAAACGAGAATCATTATTAAGTGAAATTAAATCTTATAATGGTACACTAACAAAAAGTAAAGATTTTAAATATACTGGTGAATGGAATGCTACTATTAATAATAAGAATTATAAATTTTCTTCACAGTATAATAAAGAAGTTGCTAAATGGTGGTATCAAGAGGAAGGAAAAGATTGGGAAATTGCAGGAGAATTTCCATCTGAATTTATTCCTAAAATAATTGAACCAGTAATTAAGCCCTCAGTTGAGCCTGAAATGCTACCTTCAAAAATTGAACGTAGCATTAATGAGGAAGCTCGACCAGTAATAACTCAAGACCTTCCTCCACGTGAAGCAGCTACTGAAATCTTTAAACAATATCAGGATGTAGTCAAGCATGGGGAGGGTGATCTGACAACACTTGAAAGTGAACTCCTTAACTCATATCAAAAGTCAGACCCTAAGCAGTTTGAAAATACTTATGAGTATGATGCTTATGCAACTGCAGTTGAGAACTTACTTAGTGACATCAGATTGAGGAAGGAGAAGGCAGTCAAAGAGAATCCTGATTCAGTTTATTACGACCAGGAATTTGAAACGAGTAAGGTTCTTCCTGATGAGACGCAAGGTAAGGACGTGTACTTAGTTAATCCTAAGAGTAATCAGCCCTGGAAGAATGCTACTATTGCGAAAGTTCATATGGAAGCTAAGGGAATTAATGGGCAAGTTATCCCTGATCCACTTGGTGACGGTTATATTTTTAAGGTTAGTAAGTTGAATGATCCTGGTGTGCTTCAAGATGTTAAGACTCTGTTTGGTGGAGAACGTGGGTCAGTAAGTTTGAAGGATATGAGTGCTGCGAAGCAGGCTGCGTTTGAACGGTTGGCAGAGAAGTCAAGAGCAGCTGGTCAGAAGATCAGTGACGCGTTGATTAGCTTGGGCATTGATCCTCATTTAGCGTTTGATATTGCTAAACAGTTAGGAGAGGGGGCTAAGGATAATGAGAACAGTCCTAATAAATTGCTGGCTGCTGATCCTAATAAAGTAATTAAACATAGAAAAAATAGTTCTAAAGGAGTAGTATCATATTATCCTCCTATTACTAATGGTGATTTGAGAATGCTTAAAGACT
>JALOBO010000240.1 GCA_023228225.1 Clostridia bacterium | reverse complement strand
ATAAGGAATTTTATCGTCAATACTATAAACCACAAAAACATTATTATTAATAGCAGATAAAACCAAAATATCATTTACACAAAAAATAAATAAACATTTTTTCTCTTGAACAAAAAAAGGTTGTGTCAAATCAAAAGAAAAATTACTGATATTAGTGAAAATATTTTTTCGAACATTGCTACTCAAACCATCTGTGTAATATGAAAAATTGTCATTAATAATATAAATTCTTGACTTGCCATTAATGTCTCCAACTGTAAGCAAAATCTCTAAACCGTTCCATACGAACATCCCGATAATGTTACCATCTACATTATAAACTTTATCATTAATTAGACCAGGTCTTGTTTTTAATGAATTGGAATCAATTTGAAAATTCTTTCCATTTGTTGCTCTAAAAGACTCAACTTTATCTTTCGGGTTTTCGGTATCTAAACCTCTAAAACCTCCGATGTTAAAAATTTCTCTATCCTTTTGATATGACATATTATTTTTCAGACCATTTTATATTTCTAATCTTTTGCTGTTTAATGACTTTGGGCTTTTTGACTAATTGCAAATAATTAAGAAATTCGCTTTTAGCATACATAGCCATTTGCGGTTCATCTTCTTCGTATGCTTCTCCTTTTACATACTTTGGAATTTCTAATTGAATGTCAGTAGGAATATTTAAGTCATCAAAATCAAAAGTTGCATCTTCGTCATTTGATGTTACATATAAAGGTTTCTTTTCATAGAAGATTTCGATTGTTAGATTTTCTGCTTCTGTGTTTGTGACATATCTATATAAATCAGTAAAAGTTATTTCGTTACCTTCAAATTCAAAATTAGCATTATATAAAGTTGATTTATATGGCGATGATATTCTAACTTTAAGAACATTTTGGAGGTCTGTTATTTGCGCAGAAAGGTCAGCAATACTATTAAAATAATATGTGCTTGTGCCACCTTCTTGGTCAAGCGTTACTTCTTTTTTTGCTCGTGGAAGACCTACTCGTTGGTAATAAAGATTTAGCGCGCGGTTTATGCTATCGTTCATACGAATTAGTTTATCGCGCGTATTGTTATTATTATAGTATTCTTCCATATCAGAAATATCATAAGTTATGTCTGTATCAACAAACATCAACTTCAGTGCCATTAGTTTTATTTCACCAAGTTTCATACAATGTGAGCCTCCGCTTTCATAAGATGTGCTTTATGCTTAATAATATCAGAGTCAAATCTTGATTGATACTCACGATACGAAATAGGAGTTATATTTACGATAGGTTTATCTTCTTCTTTTGTCCATTGGGGATAAAGTTTTCTAACATTACTTGCAATAGTTTTTTTATTTCCACCTTTGAAATATGTAATAAATCCCTTTTTGCCTTCGCGCAATAAAGATTTCGATTTTAATTCAACTTCATATAATTGGTCTTGTTTTCTCATATTGTTTTATTCCTTTATTTATTATAACACGAGTGTTTTTATTTGTAAAATAACAAAAACCACCTTTTTTATCAGGTGGTTAGTGTTTTCTTTTTTATTGCAAGATAGCGATTAACCCATACGGGCTACAAGAGCAAAGTCAATCGTTGCTTTATCGCAATCAATTACAATGCCACCTGCGCTAACAGCCTTGTCTCCGCCGATTAGAAGACCAAAATTAGATAGGTCTAATTCATAGAGAGTTCCTGCTGGAACAGCAGAGCCACCATACGCAGTTTCATCAAGGAAAATGGTGACATCCGGAATTTTGTATTCATCTGAACCACGAATAACGATTGTTACATCGTCTGTGGTAGCGGTATCAATGGCTGTATTGACGCGCATTAAGAGAACAAGTTTTTCTGGATGTGGAAGTTTGAATCCAAGTTTCCCTTCGGTATCTGCGACAGCCGAGCCACCCAAATCGCTGGAAACAGTTGTGGTGGAATGGCGGAAGAACCCTGCCGTTTTGAGAGAAGCGTAGTTCTCAATGTCGGCAAAAGGATAACGGAAAGGAATAACAAGGTCGTCATTTGCCGTTTGTGTTAAGAACACGATAGCGGGTGAAATGATGCCAGGTCTATTTACTGGAAGAATTGTTAACGGAATATTTTTTGTTGCCATATCATTTTTCCTCCTTAATTAAAATGAAGACGGTGGATTAGAAGTGCCAGCATATCTAATCTTGACTTTATATAGTCTTGACGGATAAAGGTTGAAGAAATCGTAATATTCTACGGTTTGATAACCAGTTCCGCCCATAAGGACTTCGGTTGGCGAGATTTCGTAAGAAACAGTGTTCTTGTAAGGAACAACATATTGGATACCATCTTTTGTCTTCCAAATTCCCCATTCGGATTCAACGATGTGAGTCGAAGCATTGCGTGTGGTAATAGAAGCGACATTGTGTCTGCGAATGTCAACAGAATTTACAACACCAACAGAACCACTTCTGAACGCTTCATCGGCAGAAACGCTTGCGAGAACAAGTTTGGAATCGCGAAGAACACTTTCAAACTTTTCGCTTACGAAGAATTTGAATTCGCTGGGTTCCATATTGTTATTAATAGCGAAAGCCTTGAGAATATCGAGCGCTTGCATAACATTGCCACTGCCGAGTAGACCGTTTTCGTTCGATGTCGCGACGGTTAGTGCTGTAATTAGGTCGATTTGTTGACCGCTTGGTAGCAGAGCGCACCATTGCGCTAATTCCTTTTCCGCTTCGACTGCCCATTTGTTAACGAGTTTTTTGCGAACTTCGCTGTCTTCTGCGGATAATCTTGACATTAGTTTACCGACTTCGGTTTGTCCCCAGTGGGAATAACGACCTTTGTCGATACTAACGCGTTTTGTTGAGGCTTTGACAAATTCGATTGAGGCTGGTTTTAACTCTGCCTCTTTGAGCGATGTGAGATGAATTGATAAATCGTGATAAACCGGAATGTCGATTTCACGAGTTTCGAGATTAAATTCTCCTTCATAAGCATCATCACAACTTTGAACGAGAACTGTTTTTGGTAGCCACTCTTGATAAATCTTTGCAGATAGAGCGGGCAAACTGACTTGTGTATTTCCCATAAATTTATTTATGTCCTTTCAATTA
>JALOBO010000035.1 GCA_023228225.1 Clostridia bacterium | reverse complement strand
ATGCAGTGGCTAAAAAAAAACAATGTAACCGCCACATTTTTTGTTGGTGGAAGCTGGGCTAATTCTAATACGAATACTGTTAAAAGCATTTATGAACAAGGTTTTGAAATAGGTAATCACGGTTATTGGCACAAAGATCATAAAAAATTAAGTGTAGACCGTAATCAAGAAGAAATTTACATTACACATCAGTTAATAAAAGAACTCACAAACTACTCAATGACATTATTTGCACCGCCATCGGGTTCATATAGTGGCGTTACGCTTGATGTTGCTACAAATTTAGGTTACACAACTATTATGTGGAGTAAAGATACTATTGACTGGCGTGATAAAAACCAAGAACTTGTTTATAATAGGGCTACAAAAAATCCTAAAAATGGCGACCTAATTTTAATGCACCCTACTGCGCACACTTTATCGGCACTTGACAGCATTATAAAATTTTATCTTGCGAAAAATTTTAATATAGTTAGTGTAAGTCAAAACATAAATCCTGTTTAATTTTGTTAAATTCTATAATTATATACTATTAGTTTAAAAGTTTAAAATAACTTTAATTTACTTGCACAAATTAATGCTTTATTATATCATATATGTATTAATATTTAATTTAATATTAGCCACAACAAAATAAAGGGGTATTATGAAAAAAGTTAAATTATATGATAACGGTTTAAAATTAGTTGTAGTAGAAAAATCGCAGTTTGAAACCGTGGCGATAGCCGTAAGCATAGAAACCGGAAGTATAAATGAAACTCCTAAAATAAGCGGAATTTCACATTATATAGAACATATGATGTTTAAAGGCACAAAAAAACGCACAGCACAGCAAATTGTTGCAGAACTTGATGCATTAAGTGCAAATGTAAATGCATTTACTTGTGAAACACATACTCTATACCACACAAAATCTTTATCAGAAAGTGCAGAAAAATGTTTAGAAATTTTAAGCGATATGTACTTTAATTCGCAATTTCTTGCCGAAGAACTGGTGCGTGAGCGTGAAGTGATTTTAGAAGAAATTGCACGATATAAAGATATACCCGAAGCGGTATGCGAAGAAGGATTAATTAAAATATTTTATGAAGGGCATCCCGCTTCAAATATTGTAATAGGTTCCAAAGAATCGTTAATGGAAATAACGCGAGATGATATTTTAAAATATGTTAAAGATCGTTATACTGCTCAAAATACCATAATATCTTTTGCGGGCAAAATTAAATTTGAAGATGCGGAAAAATTAGTGCAAAAATATTTTGTGCCAAACTTTTCACATAAAAAAATACCAGTTTTGCCTTTGAATAAAAAAGAAATGCATTTACCTGTTGCGAAATATTTTGGCAAGACAAAAAAAATAGAGCAATCTCATATTGCTATTGCTTACCCAACAGTTAATATTTATAGCAAAGATTTACAAGCGGTTAAAATTTTTAGTTTTATATTTGGTGGCGGTATGAGTTCAAGGCTTTTCCAAGAAATTAGGGAAAAACGCGGACTTGTGTATAGTGTACATTCGCAAAACGATTCCGAAAAATATGGTGGTATTCTTGTTGCACACTTTGCAACTCGTCCTCAAAATGCCGTGAAAGCAATGTGTGCGATTAATGACTTAACTAATGAACTTGTAAAAAACGGTGTTAAAAAAGAGGAGTTTGATTCCGCGGTTTACAATCTAATTAGTTCTATTAAAATGAAACAAGAAGTTACAATTAAACTTGCGACTTCTACCGCGGAAGAACTTGCGGTTTATGGCAAGGTAATTTCACCTAATGCATTAATTAAAAAATACGAAAAAGTTACAATTGCAGATGTTAATAGGGTAGCACGAAAAATATTATTACAAAAAAATATTTGCGTTTCTTTTGTAGGTCCAAAATCATCAGGTAATTTGCTTAAATATTTGGTATAATTACTAATTTAAAAAATATTTTAATTTTAGATTTTGTTTAATTGAAATATTAATGTTAAATATGGTATACTTATGTTGTTAGTGAGGATATTATTTTGAAAAAATATTCATTAAATGGCGTACAAGATAAAGTTGTAAATGATAAAAAATCGGGCTATATTTTAGCCTTGTTTGGCTTTTTAGGATTTCTGTCGCTGGCAATATCATTTTTAGCACCAATAAAGCGCTTGCTAATAGGTACTTTTGGATTGGCCATAATTATAGTTTTTTTTGTAATGCTTTTTATTGGTATTGCACTTACAAAAAATAAAAAATATGCCTTTTCAAAAAAATATCTTGTTTATATTAGTGCTACATTTTTTAGTGTGATTTCGCTTTTACAATTACTATTTACTTCAAATATTATTAATGATGGGTTTGGTGAATTTATTACAAACACTTACAATTCGGCTACACCGGGTGGAGTTGTTATGTCACTTGTAATATACCCTTTTTATAAACTTTTATATGCTATGGGAGCGTATGTGTTCTTTGGTGTTTTGCTTATAATTTGTATTGCACTTGTAGTAGATTATTTTCATTACAGTTCAAAAAAATCTTTTCGCAGTAGCATTCTTAATCCTTATAACGAAAAAGCTGTAAGTGGCGCCAGCGGTAACGCTGAGGGCTACAAAACATATGAAGTTGTATCACAGCGAAACACAGAATTTACGCCAAATAATGTAAACAATAGTTCAACGCTTAGTCAGCAAGTGCAGGCACTTTCGCAAACTAATGCTGTAAACAGCGATGCAAGGAAAAAACTTGGGCTTGATAATAAACCGTACTCACCTTTTGCAAACCGTCAACCTCCTGTAAATTATAATAAAAGTGAAAAAGAAACGGAAAGTTTTTCTAATATGGATTCAAGAGCTAAAAAAGATTTTATTTTAACTCCACCGACTTCTTATGCAAATCCTGATATTAAGCATAGTTACAATGAGGCTGAAAAAGCAACAGAAAATTTAAATACTAGCGCTGGAAATTCGCCTAATTTTGAACATAGAAGAGATAGATTTAACTTATTTGGCAAAACGCCTGATACCCCAGAAAATTATACTGCTGGGCTTTTTAGAAGTAGTGAACCCGATTTTAAAACTTCGGCAATACAAGGTGGAATGGCAAACAGTTTAACACAATCTCAAAACAATAATTTGCAAGAAGCAAATCAGGTTACTGCCGAAAACTCTCAAAATTCGCCATTTGATGTCGTTTTACCAACAAGTTCGCTTGATAGTACCGAAAGGAGTTATGATTCTATTTATGGCGCAAAACTGCCCGATTTGGAACCCACATTTATTGATGGTGTAGTGCCTACAAGGTTTAGAAATAAAAATATATTAAGTAAAACGGATTTACCTTCTAATCTGGAATTAAAAGCACATAAAATATCTAAATATGTAAGGCCGACTTTTGAACTGCTTAACACTATTTCAACAAATCCAGAAGATTTTAGTGAAGACTATGAAGAAAAGGCAAAAACCCTAATGCGTACTCTTGGTGAATTTGGAATACCAGCAAAAGTTATTCAAATTACAAGAGGTCCTGCTGTTACGAGATATGAACTTCAAATGCCAGCCGGCATTCCCGTAAAACGCATTCAGTTACACGCTGATGATATTGCAATGGCGCTTGCTTCGTATGGTGAAATAAGAGTAGAGGCCCCAATTCCCGGAAAAAGCGCAGTAGGGGTAGAAGTGCCTAACGAACACATTGATACCATTGCTTTAAAAGATATATTATATAGTAAAGAATTTATGGATCATAAATCACCATTGGCATTTGGAATAGGTAAAGATATTAGTGACGAAATTAAAATTGGCGATTTACAAAAAATGCCACACTTTTTGGTTGCTGGGGCTACTGGTTCGGGCAAAAGTGTGTGCTTAAATTCTATTATTATAAGTTTCCTATATAAGACTTCGCCAGAAGATTTAAGGCTGATTTTAATTGACCCTAAACGCGTTGAATTTGCGGTTTATAATGGATTGCCACACTTAATGCTTCCACAAGTTATTACCGAATGCGATCAAGCGGTTAATGCGTTTGAATGGGCTATTAAAGAAATGGATAGGCGATATAACCTATTCCAAACTGCCCGCGTAAAAGATATTAAAGAATATAACAATTTGGGCATTGTGGAAAGTGGCGAAGAAGATAAACTTCCGCTTATTGTTATAATTGTTGATGAACTTGCCGATCTAATGCTTATTTCTAAACGTGAAATTGAAAATAAAATTAATAGGCTTGCAGCAAAATCTAGGGCGGCGGGCATTCATCTCATTATTGCAACGCAAAGACCATCTGTTGATATTATTACGGGTACAATTAAGGCGAATTTGCCTACGCGTGCCGCTTTTATGGTTACAAGTTTTGCAGATTCTAAAACAATACTTGACCGTAGCGGTGCAGAAAAATTACTAGGCAGAGGAGATATGCTTTATGCTCCGCAAGACCTTGCTGAGCCGGTTAGAATTCAAGGTGCGTATGTGTCTAACGAAGAAGTAAAAGCAATTGTTGAATTTATTAAGAAAAATAACGAAGGTTATTTTGACGAATCAATAGAAAAAAATATTTTATACAAAGAAAATGCTAATGACTTTGATGGCGAAAATACTAATAACAGTTTTGACTCTATTATGCCGGAAGCATTAAAATTGGTTATAGAAAGTGGGCAAGCCTCAATTTCTATGATACAACGTAGATTTTCGGTAGGTTATGCCAGAGCCGCACGCATTATTGACCAAATGGAGCGTGCAAAATATGTATCGCCATCTGATGGAAGTAAGGCACGCACAGTTTATATTACTATGGAACAATTTAAAGAAAAATATGGCGAGGATATATAAAATTAATGATTACAAAAGAAGAACTGCTATCTAAACAAATAGGCACTATTTCATTAGGGTGTGATAAAAATAGAGTTGATACTGAGCATTTTTTAGCCACCTTAAAACAGGCGGGTTTTTTGTTTTGTGAAAAAGCCGAAGATGCCGAAATCATAATTGTAAACACGTGTGCTTTTATTGAAAGCGCAAGAAAAGAATCAATACAAGCAATATTAGAAATGATACAGCAAAAAGTTATTAATTGCGAAAAACTGATTGTAACAGGTTGTTTAGTTCAAAAGTATTTGGAAGAAATTAAAGAAAATTTTCCAGAAGTTGATGCTTTTATTGCAATTTCTGATTATAATAAAATTACAAAGATTATTTATGAACTTTATAACCTTGAATTTCCGGAAAATGCCATAGAGAGTAAAGAAAATGAAAAACTTGCAAAAAATTATTGTTTTAACCGAATAACAACAACTCCCAGTCATTATGCTTATTTAAAAATTGCCGATGGCTGTAATAATTTATGTAGTTATTGTACTATTCCTAGTATTAGAGGTAGGTTTATTTCAACATCAATAGAAGAACTTATTAATGAAGCAAATGAACTTGTATCTAAGCACGGAGCAAAAGAAATAATTCTCGTTGCACAAGATGTTACGCGTTATGGTGAAGACCTTTATGAAAAAAATATGCTTATTGAGTTAATACATAAACTTTGTGAAATTAAGGATTTAGAACAATTAAGGCTATTATATTGTTATCCCGAAAAAGTAACCGATGAACTTATTGCAGAAATAGGAAGTAATCCAAAACTTTGCAAATATATTGATATTCCTTTGCAACATGTTAGCACGCCAGTACTAAAAAGAATGCACCGCAGAAGTACATATGAAAGTATAATAAGTTTAATAAATAAATTTAAAACTAGTTCAATTTTTATTGCCATACGCACAACTTTTATGGTAGGCTTTCCTGGGGAAACGTATAAAGATTTTAAAGAGTTGCTAAAATTTGTAAAAGAATTCAAACTTAGTAATATAGGAGTGTTTACATATTCGCGTGAAAATGATACGCCATCGGCTTCATTTAAAAAACAAATCCCAAATTTTATTAAGAAATTACGCTATAAACGACTTATGCGAATTCTAGAAAAAATAGCAATAGCAAATAATAGATACTTTACGGGACAAACTTTAAAAGTGGTTTGTGAAGGCACAACTGTTAATGGTTACTATGGGCGTAACGAGTATCAAGCGCCAGATATAGACGGAGTTGTTTATTTTACATCGAATAAACAAATTAGTATTGGGCAAATGTGCGATGTTATGGTTACAGATGCATTAAAATATGATTTAAAGGGAGAAACAATAATATGAAATTAAATTTACCAAACAAAATTACTTTTAGTAGGATATTTTTAACATTAGTTATGATATTCTTCTATTTAACGGACTTTGTGCCTTATGGCAAAATTATTGCGGTTATATTATTTATTATAGCGGCATGCACCGACTTTGTTGATGGTCATATTGCACGCAAGTATAACTTAGTTACTAATTTAGGTAAACTTTTAGACCCGATTGCAGATAAATTACTTGTTATGTCTGCTCTTGTTATGGTTGTAGCCGATGGAACAATCCCTGCTCCATATGGGGCGCTTGCTTGCATTACAATAATTGGTAGAGATTTTATTATAGGTGCATTAAGGCAAGTTGTCGCAGCAAATGGAAAAGTTCTTGCCGCTGATAAATGGGGCAAATATAAAACCGCTTGCTTGGATACTACTATTCCTATGATTATGGCTATTGCATTTAATACCGAGTATAATATTGTGAGCGGAATGTGGCTTGTAGGATTTACAATATTTACATATGCAATTTTTGCCATTGCAATATTTTTGACAATATATTCTGGTGCAAATTATTTAATTAAAAATAAATCAGCATATTTAGAATAATATTTTTTAAAATATTTTTAAATAATAATTATATTAAAATTAATTTACAATTTTTGCTAGCAAAGAAATAATAAAAAATCATACAAATCATTTATGTTTTTTGTGTGTTTATGCTATACTTAATTAGTATTTATATAAAGGAAAAAAGAATATGGAAGATAAAAAGAAAGTATTAGAACAAGCGATTGCACAAATAGAAAAGCAGTTTGGCAAAGGTTCAATTATGAAATTAGGTGATGGCATTCAACAGCCGGTAGAAGTTATTTCTACTGGTTGTCTTACGCTAGATTTTGCATTAGGTATTGGCGGTATTCCACGCGGTAGAGTCATAGAAATTTTTGGACCTGAATCTTCGGGTAAAACAACAGTTTCATTACATATGATTGCGGAAGCACAAAAAATAGGCGGTACTGCCGCATTTATTGATGCAGAACACGCACTTGATCCGATTTATGCAAGGCATTTAGGCGTAAAATTAGAAGAACTTTATATTTCTCAACCAGATACCGGCGAACAAGCACTTGATATTGTTGAAACACTTGTTAGAAGCGGTGCTGTTGATATTGTAGTTATAGACTCTGTTGCTGCACTCACTCCGAAAGCCGAAATTGATGGAGAAATGGGTGATAGTCATATAGGACTTCAAGCAAGACTGATGTCACAGGCACTCCGTAAACTTGCTGGTATTACAAATAAAACCAAAACTTGTGTAGTTTTTATTAACCAGTTAAGAGAAAAAGTTGGCGTTATGTACGGTTCGCCCGAAACAACTCCCGGTGGTAAAGCACTTAAATTTTATTCAAGCATAAGGCTTGATGTAAGAAAAATTGATACCATTAAAGATGGCACAAACTTTATAGGCAACCGAACAAAAGTTAAAATTGTAAAAAATAAACTTGCCCCGCCTTTTAAAATTGCCGAATTTGATATTATTTACGGTAAAGGTATATCAAATGAAGGCTGTATATTAGACCTTGCTATTGAATATGACATTATTAAAAAAAGTGGCTCTTGGTTCTCGTTCAATGATGAAAAGATAGGACAGGGCAAAGAAAATGTTAAAGCGTATTTACTTGCTAATCCAGAAATCATGAAAGATGTAGAAAGCAAAGTTAAAACCACAATGGTTACAAAATCCGCTAGCGGGGACCTAGATATGCCCACCGAAGAATAGTTTTTGTGGTTAAAATGTTTAAAAGTATCCGCTAAATGCGGGTATTTTTTTGTCAAATTAGGACGAAATTAAAAATACAAAAGCGTTTGACTTTTATAGTTAAATCAATTACAATTCTTATGTATAGTAAAATATCTTAATAACATTTTAATATAAAGTAAAAATGTTGGCTTGCAAAAACATTTTTATCAAATTTTAAAATTTGGGAAGATGCGAAATTTAATTTATAATTGTTTTAATAGTAACTTCCGATATTTTATATATAAATAATAATTATTAAAATTTGTAAATAATATTTTTTGAAACATTAAACTAGAATATTTTAATTTTATTTTTAATACGAACATTAGTTCGTAAAAATTGCGTATTTGCAGTTTAATGCAAAAGTGCTTTATGACAAATTTTATATAATGTGAACATTCAAAATTTAAAATAGAGGTAAAAAATCATGTGTAACTATTACTTAAGCATTTTAGGCATAAGTGTAGTTGTTCCTATCGTAGTGGGCGTTGTCGCCCTAGCACTTGGTGCTGGTTTAGGTACAATTCTATACAAACAAATGCTTTCAGCAAAACTTGGTAAAGCCAAGGCAACAGCCGTCCATATTATTGAGGAAGCGTTATCCGAGGCAAAAACATTAAAAAAAGAAGCAATTTTTGAAATAAAAGAAGAAACTCATAAAATACGCGAAGAAAACGAAAAAGAAATTAGAGAAAGAAGAAGTGAAGTACAAAGAGTAGAAGATCGTATTACTCAAAAAGAAATTTTTATTAACAAAAAAGAAGAAACATTAGAAAAAAAACAAGACCACATTGATGAGTTAAAGTCTGAATTAGAAAATGAACAAGTCAAAATTGAAGAAATAAAAATTGAATTATCTAAACAACAAAATAAATTTATTGCAGAATTAGAAAATGTATCTAAATTATCTAGGGAAGAGGCAAAAAAAATCCTTATTGATAATATTAGCGAAGAAGCAAAAAGAGATGCAACAACTCTAATTAAAAAAATTGAATCAGATGCAAAAGAAGAGGCAAATAAAAAAGCACAGGAAATTGTTACTCTTGCTATTCAAAAATGTGCAGTTGACCAAACTTCTGAGGTTACTGTGTCTGTTGTCCCACTTCCTAGTGATGAAATGAAAGGCAGGATTATAGGTCGTGAAGGCAGAAATATTAGGGCATTAGAAAGTGCGACTGGGGTAGATTTGATTATTGATGATACCCCCGAAGCAATTACACTTTCAGGTTTTGACCCAGTAAGGCGTGAAATTGCAAGAATTTCGCTTGAAAAATTAATTTTAGATGGCAGAATTCACCCCGCTCGTATTGAAGAAATTGTAGAAAAAGTTAGAAAAGACATAGAAACCGGTATGAAAGAATCGGGCGAGCAAGCGGTTTATGATGCCGAAATTACAGGACTGCACCCTGAATTAATCAAATTATTAGGTAGATTAAAATACCGTACAAGTTATGGGCAAAATGTTCTTAATCACTCGCTTGAAGTTTGCTATCTTGCAGGAATGATGGCTAGTGAAATTGGCGCTGATGTTAAAATTGCAAAACGCGGTGGTATACTCCATGATATAGGCAAGGCTGTTGACCACGAAGTAGAGGGTACACATGTTTCAATAGGTGTTGATCTTGCTACTAAATACAATGAGAACCCTGCGGTAGTTCACTGTATTGCAGCGCATCATGGCGATGTAGAATTTAACTCGGTTGAAGCAATTTTAGTACAAGTCGCCGATGCTATTTCAAGTTCTAGACCCGGTGCAAGACGCGAATCATTAGAAAATTATATCAAGCGTTTAAAAAAATTAGAAGAAATTGCTTGTTCATTTAAGGGCGTTGAAACTGCCTTTGCTATTCAAGCAGGTAGAGAAGTTAGAATAATTGTAAAGCCAGAAGAAATTACCGATAAATTGGCAGTCTTTATGGCAAAAGATATTGCAAAACGAATTGAAGATGAAATGCAGTATCCAGGACAAATTAAAGTTAATGTTATTAGAGAATCTAGGTGTATTGAATACGCGAAGTAATCAAAAGGGGAACCAAAAACTAACGCTTGTACGCACTTTGTGCTTGCAAGCGTTTTTGGTTCCCCTTTTTGACCGCATTTTTAATAAAAATGCTAATCCCCTCCGTTTTTAAGTTGCACTCTAAAAATTCAAGCTAGGCAAAGCCCAATTATTCATTTTTAGAGTGCCATTTGCTGTCGCAAATGAGTATAATATTCCGCCTACCTAACGGATAGGCGGAAAGTGCTACCGTTTAAACGCAATCTTTTTAACGCTTTAGCCCCAAACAGAACCCCCTAGCGTAAACATACGCGTCGGAACCTGTTTGGGGCTAAATTATTTAAAAATCTTTGCATTTAAACTACCATAATTTTCTGCTTAAATAAAGAGATTTATGGGCTGTACTTTAAGACTTTGCTTGACTTGCTTATTTTTTCGTGGGGATTTTTAAACTTGTTCTGCACATTTTATGCAAACTGCCAAAACACACAACATATTCTTGCTGTATCTTTAAATAGAAAAGTTAAGCAGCATAAAATTAAAGATTTTTGAGATATTTGGTTTAAAACAGGTTGCCGATAGCACCAGTGGCTGCATCGGCGCTCTGTTTTAAGACAAATAGCCGAAAAGATTAATTTTAGGCGGTGGTAAGTTCCGCTTGACCGTTAGGCAAGCGGAAAATAAAAAAACACTTGACTAATTTGCGGGTCAGTGGTAATATTGTCCCATAGCGATGATAAAAGACTAGTAGCAATTTAAAAGTTTTATTTTAGAGAGAGTAGTTCATAGGCTGAAAGACTATTTATAAAATTGATTGCGAATTCACTTTTTAGCCCTGTACAGAAATAGTAGTAGGTACGGCGTAACGAGTACGAAAATCTCAATATAAGTGTTTTGTATTTCTATAAAAAATACAAAAAATTTAGGTGGTACCGCGGAAATGTTATTTTCGTCCTAACAATATTTTGTTGGGCGTTTATTTTTATTAAGGAGTAATTAAATGGACAATTTAAAAGAAAATGATAAAAAAAATATAAAGGGAAATAGTGCTATACAATCAAAAAAAATTATAGTTACTAAAACTATTACATTTCATTTTAAGTCATTAAACGAATTGGAAGAATTAGGTAATCGTTTGTTTAGCGTTAACAAATCTGCTGATAATAATATTGAGCCTTTAAAAAAGCAACTGGAAAACATAAATGTTATGCTATTAGGTAAATCAGGCGAATTAACCACAGTTTTAAAAACATTAAAAGATTATGCACCCGAACAGCGCGCAAGTATTGGTGCGGAAGTAAATAATTTACGAAAAGCAATTGAAAATAAAATAAAAACATATAGAGAACATCTTGCTTGTATTGAATTACAAAAAAAACTGGAACAAGAAAAAATTGATATTACTGTTCCCGCTAAAAATAAAGAAGTTGGCTCACTACACCCTGTAAATTTAGTTATTAATGAATTAACAGAAGTGTGTGTTGGGCTAGGTTTTGAAGTTGCCGAAGGGCCTGAAATTGAAACGGATTATTATAATTTCCAAGCGTTAAATGTTCCGCTTGATCACCCAGCACGCGATATGCAGGATACTTTCTTTATTAATCCGCAATTTTTGCTTAGAACTCAAACTTCGCCAGTGCAAGTTAGAGTTATGGAAAGCAAAAAACCTCCAATTAAAATTATTAGTCCCGGAACGGTTTATCGTGTTGATAACGATGCTACTCATACTCCTATGTTCCATCAAATTGAAGGACTTGTTGTTGATAAAAATGTCAGTATGCGTGATTTAAAGGGTATGCTGTCGTTAATTGCTCAAACACTGTTTGGCGAAAATACAGTTACAAGATTACGTCCATCGTTTTTCCCATTTACTGAGCCTAGCGTTGAAGTAGATGCCACATGTCCATCTTGCCACGGTAAAGGTTGCGGACTATGTAAAGGGACAGGCTGGCTCGAAATTTTGGGGGCAGGAATGGTTAACCCAAAAGTGCTTGAAAATTGTGGAATAGACAGCAAAGTTTATTCGGGCTTTGCATTTGGATTAGGTGTAGAAAGAATTGCTATGATAAAATTTGGAATTCCAGATATTAGAATGCTTTTTGAAAACGATATTAGATTTTTATCGCAGTTTTAATTAAAGGAGAATAATTTAAATGAAAGTACAATATAGTTGGCTTAAAGAATTTGTTAAAATTGATATTTCTGCACAAGAACTTGCTAAGCGTTTGACCGAGTCGGGACTTGAAGTAGAAAATGTTATTTACTTAGGGCAAAATATGCAGGGTGTTTATAGCGGAAAAATTACAAAAATCGAACAGCACCCAAATGCTGATAAATTAATTGTTTGTCAGGTTGATATGAGTAATAAAATGCTACAAATTGTAACAGGTGCAAAAAATGTTGCAGTGGGCGACATTGTGCCAGTTGCTACTGAGGGAGCAAGCCTTATAGAAGGTTTTAGAATTAAAAAATCAAATTTACGCGGTGTAGATTCGTTTGGTATGTTCTGCTCTGGACATGAGTTGGGAATTGATAAATTTATTCATAAAAACGCCGAAGTTGATGGCATTATGATTTTAGATAAAAATACTCCGTTAAATGCAAAAGTTAGCGAATTATTGGATTGTGAAGATTATATACTTGATATTAGCGTTACTTCTAACCGACCAGATTGCCAAAGTATTATTGGCATTGCACGAGAAGTTAGTGCAATTTTAAATTCTTCGCTAAGTATTGATTTTTCTTTGCCAAGTGCTGATATTAAATTAACCGAAAAAGATAAAATATCGGTTAGCGTTTTAGAAAAAGAATTGTGTGGTAGATATTTAGCACGCACAGTAAATAATATTGTAATTTGCCCATCGCCTAGAATTATACAATTAAGGCTAATAAATGCCGATATTCGACCTATAAACAATATTGTTGATATTACAAATTATATTTTGGTTGAATGCGGACAGCCTATGCACGCATTTGATAAAAGCAAGTTAAAAGGCAATCAAATTGTAGTAAATAAGGCAGTTAACGGTGAAAAGTTTACAGCATTAAATGAACAAACTTATGCTTTAAATAATAGTATGCTTACCATAAATGATGCCGAAAGAACCATTGCACTTGCAGGTGTTATTGGCGGACAAGATTCTTGTATTGATGAAAACACAAAGAACATTGTGTTAGAAAGTGCTACATTTGACCGCGCTAATATTAGAAGGACTTCTCGCGGAATGGGCATTCGCACCGATTCATCTGGCAGATTTGAACGCGGACTTGATTTGGGCTCGCCCGAAATTGGACTTAATCGTGCTTTACAACTTATAAAAAAATACGGTTGGGGAAAAATTACGGATAACAGTATTGATTGCCAACAAAAGCCGATTTTAAAGCGTACAATTACTGCTTCATACAATCATATTTGTTCATTATTAGGTATTAAAATTGATATTAATACAATGCTTGAAATTTTAAATCATCTTGATTTACAAGCAACAATTATAGGTGATAATATTACTTGTGTTGTTCCGCTATATCGAGAAGACATAGAAAACTATGCCGATTTGGCCGAAGATATTATAAGACTGTACGGTTACGAACATAT
>JALOBO010000239.1 GCA_023228225.1 Clostridia bacterium | reverse complement strand
ATTTTTTGTGCCAGGCGGTAATGTTTTGTGGACTTGCTTAATTGAAAAACTTATAGACCAAGAAGTATCTTATTTTACAAAAATTGGATTTGTTGGAATTTTTGTAATAGTTATTATGATTATAATTGCAGTATTCTTTTTGGGAAAACATTATAGAAAAAGATTACAAAAATTGCAGAATTTTATTAATGAACGAATGAAAGACATAATGCTTGCAACTACCGAAGAAGCAAAAAACGAACTTACACAAACATTGCAAGTGCTTAATTATAATTTAAAGAAAACACAAGCAAGGCAAGAGATTTTCCATAATATTTGCTTTTTAGCACCTTTTGTGATTGCTTGGATTGTTATGGGAATGGTGGAAAATGGAATATTATCTATGCGAGGAACTCTTGCGGTTGTTACGATTTCAATGGCAACAGGATTAGGGTTTAACTTTATTAGTCAATATATTAAAACTAAAAAGGTTTAAGGTGGTTAAATGAAATGGTTTAAAAAAGCACAATATGTAATACTTTATTTTGTAGGTTTTGTTTTAATTGGCGGAACTTCACTTTTACAAAGCGGATTGGGTTGGAAAGGTTTACTTGATTTGTCTTTTTACATTGATATTTTGCTTACTAACCTTGCGATTGTGTTTATTGTGTTGGCAACATTGTTTAAGATTATTGGCGACTTCAAAGAGAAAAATGCCGAATATGTTAGTAGCCTTGCAAGCATAAGTGTATTTGCACAAAAAAAGTATAAGCCCATGATATTTGCTCGATACGCAAAGTATGTTAATTTACAAAGGAAGCAAGCACAATTTGAGTTTAACTTAAACAAGAAAATTTATAACCTTGAACAAAAAGTTGGCGAAGAGATTGTGTTTATGTGGATTAATGGCGAAAAAGCAAAAGAAGTAGATTTGAAAAAACCTTTTTTTGAAAGACTAAAACAAAAACGAATAAATAAAAAGTTTGCTAAATTTTCGGCGAAAAGAACAACTTGGGAAAAGCAGTTGAAAGAAGATTGGATTAGTAAAAACATTGAAAAAACATATGTTAAATACGATAAGATTTCAGCAGACATTGTAATGGGCGGGTACTTTAACAAAGAAAGCAATCATTATGTAAACGATTATATTGTTAAGAATAAAGGTTGGAAAATAGCAAAAGACCGTATTCCTATGATGTTGTTTGGAACGGGTGCAATTTGCTTTATTAGTAGTATAGCATTTACAATAGTTTTTGATTGGAACGCTATTATGCCGATATTGTCAAAATGTTTGATTTTACTTTGGCAAGCGATTTTAACTATTCGTTATGCGGAAGATTTTTGCGAAAGTGTTGTGTTGAAAGATATTCGGTTTAGGTATGGAATCATAAACGAATTTGATATATGGAAAAATCAAGTTTTGAAAACAGAGAATAAGACTGAAAATGAAGAATTAAAAGTCGAAAATTAGTTGACTATTATCTTTATATTATATATAATTAAGTTAAGTTAGTTTTTAATAGGGCATAATTTATACTTGTTAATAATTATAAAATGTCAAACTAACTTTATAAAAAAATTATTTTTTACCGCCTTACAAGAGTTTTGGCGGATTTTTATTTTTTGTTGACAAAACAAATTAGTTATGATAATATAACTATGGAGCGTATTATGATAACTTCAAAAACTAAAAACTAAATGTCTATGACCGCCAAAGCAATGGCAATAATGAAAAAGGAGAGTGGAGTTTAGTTTTATGAGAGCAACCGCTCTCTTTTTTTAAAAATAATTTGCAAAAAGTGTTGACAAATGTTTTTATATGATTTATAATGAATATGTAAAAGGGGGGAAGAAGTGGAAAATATGATTGACAAAAACAAGGTTTGTGAAGAGTTAAAGATATCAAAACAAACACTAGAAAGGTATATGCGAAATGGCAAGATACCATACTTCAAGTTTGGCAGTTCAAAGAATAGCAAAGTGCTTTTCAAAGAACAAGACATAATTGAGCATATTGAAAACTATTATAAAAAGGGAGAATAAAAATGGAAGAAACAAAAAAAGAAATTAAACAATTAAAAAAAATATTAAATTTGACCAATGATGATATTAAGCAAATTGTTGAACTTTCAAATTGTAAAAGTGATTATGACTTATGTTGTGAGTTAACACAAATAGCATTAATGTCGAATAAAATTAAATTAAGTGGGGCAAAAAATGAAATTATATGAAGTAGCGACTAGTTTAGAACAGTTGGAATTTGTAGATAAAGAAACAGGCGAAGTAAATTTAGAAATGTTAGAGCAATTAAAAATGACATTTAACGAAAAATCTGAGAACATAATTAAGTATATAAAGAACTTAAATGCCGACATTGTTTCTTTAAAAGCAGAAGAAAAAGCATTGCAAGAAAGAAGAAAAGCAAAAGAAAACAAAGTTGAATATCTAAAAGAATATTTGAAAACAACAATGTTGCAAGTTGGTAGTAACAAACTTGAATTTACAGCGGGAATAGCGAGTTTTAGGAGTTCGAAATCAATCGAGTGTGAAAGCGAGTTTGTAAATTGGGCGAAAGAGAAAAATGCGGAATTATTGACATATAAAGAACCAGAACCAAATAAGACAAAGATAAAAGAATTATTAGAAAATGGCGGAGAATTAGAGTTTGTAAATTTAGTTGAAAAACAAAACTTGCAAATAAAATAAAGGAGAATAAAAATGGAAAATTATTTTAATGAATTAAACAAAATTAATGTAAATGATAAGGTAGAAAAAAAGAACGGGTTGACATATCTTTCTTGGGCGTGGGCTTGGGGAGAAGTTAAAAAAATATTCCCTGATGCAACTTATAAAATTTACGAAAACAAAGACGAGTGGAATTACTTTACTGACGGAAAAACTTGCTGGGTAAAAACGGGGGTTATAATAAATGGAATAGAACATATTGAAGATTTGCCGGTTATGGATTATAGAAATAAATCAATCTCTGCTGAAATTGTAACGAGTTTTGATGTTAACAAAGCAATTCAACGAAGTTTGACAAAAGCGTGTGCTAGACACGGATTGGGATTGTATATTTATGCTGGCGAAGATTTGCCCGAAAGCAAAGACAAAGCAAC
>JALOBO010000238.1 GCA_023228225.1 Clostridia bacterium | reverse complement strand
CCTAAGGAATTAGTAAGATGAATAATTAGTGCCGATAAAATGGCACTTTTTATTTTTTAGGGGGAAAATAAGGGGAAAAATAGGGGAAAAATATATCATAAAGTTAATTTCCAATCTTTAAGAAAGTCATAGCGTTTGCTCTACTCATACCCTTTGCCGACAAGTAAGATAATACTTGGTTTTGTAATTTTTCGCCAACTGAATATCCATTTAATACCATCAGTAAGATTTTCTCTTGTTTTGTTAAATTAGACAAGCGATTTATGTATTCAAGTGTAAGTTCTTTCTTACTCTTGCGATTGGTTTCGACTATTGTGCCGAGTTTAGATAGATAGATGACATATTTAGCAATATCAACATTGCCATTGGTGTAAAGCAACAAGTTCGCTAATCTACTATCGGCTTTACCAAGATTAAGTGCTTTGGCTTTGGCATATAAATAATAAGCATCGTAGAGTTTAGACATGGACTTGGCTTTGTCCTCTTGCATTGCCAACTTATACTCGTTTATTGATAATAAACCATCAGCATCTTGGTTTGCGGTGTTATAGACACTACGAAAAGCGAGTATTTGATTTTCGGTAAGTTCGACGGTCTTGCCTTGCTCATTTGTGTAGGATGTCATAAAGTTCTTTGGCAAAGCATTAAAACCATCGCCATATAAAGACATCATTTCATTTTGCAAAGCTTCATTTGTGCTACCAACTTTATATAAAGACAATAATGTATCTAAATAACCACTTGCCATTTTATTGTTATTACTTTCGATTGCTAATCTAAATTGACTTGCCATATATGAATCGCTAAAACCTTTGATAATGGCATCGGCTTGATAACCACTACCATCAACATTTTTCCATATACCCATAGCGATATTGTATAAGTTCTTGGTGGGGATACCCGTGAGCATACCTAATAAGTGAGTGAGATTTAGCATTATCTTGCCAAGTTCAAACTCTCTATTTGTAGCCATTGTCATTATATCTTCGGCAAAGTCTAACATATTATTGATTAGTGTAAAGTCATAACCACCGACATCCGCTTTATATTGAATGGCGTTTGTGATCGTGTTGACATAAGGCAAGTTGTTTATCGTGCTTTCGAGTAATAGCGATATAGCGAACTCGCCACTTGTGTTTTCATTCCACCCTTTGCGACCAAGTATTCTTGCCATAAGTTGCTCGATGCTTGAAATCATAAGTCCGGACACAAATAGACTAAACAAGAGTTTTAATGCTTCACGAGCGTTTTTACCGCCACTAATAATGGCTTGCTTTTTAACTTTCATATCTTTAAGTATGTTTTGCTTGTTTGCTAATCTATCGGCTTCTTGCTCGAAATATGTGAACTTTTTAGCATTGGCATCATCGAGTTTAGCAAGAGCGTTAGTGCTATCGCCCGACATATTATTTGCTTCTTTGAACTCATTAAACTTGGCTTCGTTTTCTTCTATCGCTGCCTCGTTTTTGCTAATTCTATTGTCGATGGCTTCTATTTGCTTTTTAGCGTTTTTGGCTTCACTTAAAAGGCGATTGATTTGACTAACTTTGTTTTGTAGGTCACTCGAAAAGTAAGACAAGAACTTGCGAATTGGTTTATTAGCACCAGCTCTATTCATCGACATCTTAATTGGAATAGCATTTGATTGAGTGTTTGCTACTATGCGATTGAGTATTTCAATGGCGGCATTTTCGTTTTCTTTCGTGCCGATTTTACCATACCCTAAACTCTCGGCTTCGTGTTCGGCGGCACTATAAGCGAAGATAACAATAACCGCTTCATCCATCTTTGCCATAGGAACGCCAAAGAACTTGGCAATCTTGCTCAAATTATTGCTTAATACTTGCGATTTGAGAACATTGTAGTCGCCCCATCTTTCGGCAAGAATACCACTAATTTGCTTTAAGTGGGCTTTGGTTTGTCCATATTTAGCAATCTTACCACCAGCACCAACCATCGCTTTTAGCCAATTTGAAAACTTCACTTCAAACATAATTGATGGAATTGAGGCGGTTTGCTTTAAGACAACCGATAGATTGCCCGCCAAAGTAAACGACACAATGTTAGTGAATGTCTTGCTACTACTCTTTGTCGCATCGACATAATTTCCCATAATTTGACTTTGATAGTAATTTATATATTTTTGGAAGTTAGGTATCGCTTCTGCCATCAATGTTAATCTCGTAGTATTCGTGCCATCTTCTCTTGTTGTGAATTGATTGGTTAGCGTTTCAAATACTCTTATTGCTTCGGTCATCTCACCATACTTTGTAATCGCATTGGTATAAACCTTAAATCTCTCGCTAAAACCCATACCACGAAGCGATAATTTGGTTGCGTTTAATCTCTCTTGGTTAAATGTGGTCTTGCTTGGATCGAGTGCCTTAAAATCATTTTCGTTTTCAAACTTGGCACTTGAAGAAGTTTTTGTCGAAGGGTAATAGGTTTCGCTTATGATATTTCTAAAACCGAAGATTCTCTCATCGGTATCGCCTTTATACGCTTGAATTGAGCCATTGTATAGGTCTTGTAGCACTTGTTCGCCAAACGCTCTCATATCACTTGGAATAATGGTTTCGAGAGTAATTATATCTTGTGGGCTTAATCGCAAGTGTGTTGTGTTGCCTTTTTCATAAATTGAATAACCACCTTGTTGTAATGTGGCAAGTCCAGATGGCGTGCGACTTTGAATATACATATCAAGCAAGATGTCTAACGATAGTTTGCTACCTTTGAACTCAACTCGCTTGGCAAAGTGATGGTCTTTAAGTTTGTGTTGCTCTTTAATCTTTTCATATTCGCCTAAAAACTCCCATTGTTTTAATAATTGATTATTATAGGCATTGAACATATCTTCATACATAATCTTATATGTATCGCTTGACATACCAAAATAGCGACCGATTATTGTGTCCACACTTGAAGCGGCATCTAATTCATTTTGAATAACATTACTCTTAAAGCCCTTGTTTGCTTCGGCAATTACTTTGACTTCTTCATCGGCAATTTCTACCGCTTTATGTCTTTGTGCCACCGTTTCGCTTTCGAGCATTTTCATATCTTTGGCAATGTTTGTCATAATGGTATAGACCGCAATGTT
>JALOBO010000237.1 GCA_023228225.1 Clostridia bacterium | reverse complement strand
AATACAGTGGATAGTTTGAAGATTGATGAGAATACAAGGTTTATATTGAGTGGTGGAGCATTTAGTGTGGTTGGTATAGATAAGATAAGTAATTTGGGTTTGTTGAGTATTCGGATTAAGAAAACTGACACAACTGAAGACGATAATCTTAGTCAAAATATCGCTAACTACTATTCTAACCAACACACGTACACAATTTCGATCACGAATGGCTCAACAGGTTCTTATGGTATAGGTCAAGATATACAGATAAATGTTGAAGTTTATATGGATGGTGTATTGATGGATTCTCCTGTTGTCCAGTATGTGAATGCGAATGAGGAAGTTGCGACAATAAGCAGTTTGGGGTTACTTAGTACTATTGGTTCAGGAACAACCATAGTAACGGTAACATCACATTCGGTTAGTGATAGTATTGCAATTGAAGTTACTGATGAGGTTGTGACGGATGTTTATACGGTTGATGTGAGTGGCGCAAATACTGTGAAGTTGAATAATAACGTAGTTATTTCGGGAAGTGTGTTTAACAATGGTGTGGTTGATAGTGGGAAAATTATAACATGGTCTTTTTCTAATCAGGATGGTAGCGGAAATGCGTATTTAAGTTTAGTTTCTTCTACAAGCAGTAGTATTACGCTAAAAGCTACATCGAATAGTAGTTATGTTGGGAAGTATGTTGTTGTTAGAGGTAGTAAGAGTGACGATGCGTTGGTTTACGATGAGATTGTAGTGCAGATAAAATCACTATTTTAAGGAGGTGGATTGATTGTCAAACTTCGCAGAGTTATCTGATTATAAAAATAATATAATTATGAATATTATTTCTAGTACAAATTTGGTTAAAGCAATTTACAATACTGATGCTGATTTCATTAGTCAATCCCTTCCTGTAAATTTTGACGCTTCAAGTTTGGTTTATAGTTCCCTTTTCCCTTATCAATACGTTCCGAGCGTAACAACCGAAGCCAAGACTTTCGTAACAATGGGATTTAATAATTTTAAATATATAAATAATATATTTAAATCAGGTATTCTTACTTTCTATATTCTAGTACATCATTCACTTATGTCTACAGATTATCATTTAAGAACTGACTATATATTAAATCAAATTGATTTATTATTTAATAAAAAATCTGATGTTGGATTTTTTAATCTTGAATTATATTCAGGTGGAGATTTTATAGTAAATGAGAATTATTATGGAATGTCAGTATCTTACAAATTTACTGATTTTAATCGGTGAATGAAATGAATATAGATGATGAACTAAAACTGCTAAAAGGTAGTTCTTTTTTTGTAAATGGGATAGAAATCAAACCTCTTACAATTGGTGAAATAGTAGATTTAGGGTATTTACAATATCATAGATATTTAAAATATTTTGTAGAGAATATAGAAGATTATTTTAAAGACATCCCTGATGAACTTAAAGAAATTATTCCATTTGATGTTTTTATTCGTTCTGATTCAGATATTTTAAATGAATTTACAAATGCAATTAAATTTTTCTTTAAGGAAGATAAAATAAAAATATTAGGTGGAGATATACAATCTACTATATTTCCTGAAAATAAAAACAAATTAATTAATAGAGATAATTGGTTGCAATATTGTAAGGTTGTAAACATTCAGAATTGTGTAAATAAAACTTTAGATGATGATTATAATCCTAAAAGTAGTAAAGCAAGAGAAATTGCAGAGAAATTGCGTAAAGCAAGAGAAAAAATTAATAAGATTAAATCTAAAAATAATGAACAATTAGATTTTTCAGATTTAATTTCATGTTTAGCAACTAATGGTAACAACTTAAATTTACTAAATATTTTCAATTTAACGATGTACCAGTTTAATGATCAATTTAAACGTATGCAGATGTTTGAAGAGTATGATATCAATATTCGTAGTCTTTTAGCAGGAGCAGATAAAGATAAAATTGATTTAAAACACTGGATATCTAAAATAAAAGTATAAAAATACTATATTATAAAGGAGGATACGAATTTGGCAAGATTTGGTAGTCGAGAAATTTCTGATGTTGTTTTAAAAAATTTGAATTCTGATGGTTCTCCGGGTACTCCAGCTTTATATCTTGAAACTCTTACTGTTTCATCTACAGAAGTAAAAGCAGATTCAAGTTATGCGCGGGGCGGCCCCGGTAATCCCAAGCGTATAGCATGGGATAGTAATAAGGAAGTTAATTACGCAATGACTGATGCTTTGATATCTCCTGAAGCATTAGCAATATTAGCAGGAACTACTACTGCAACTGGTGCAGTAAATGCTCATAAGAAAGAATTTTTAACCTTAGGAACTTATAAAACTGTCCTTACTATTGGTGCTCCTGCTAGTAAAGTAGGAACTGCTATATTGACATTAAATGGTGTAGCATATTCTATTACTACTGAAATAGATTCTACTGCTGATGAAGTAGCGGCATTAATTGGAGCATTAAGTATAGACGGTTTTGATTTAGCTGTAAGTACCGCTACTGTTACAATAAGTTGTAATTCAACATTTACGTATAGTTATGCTTTAGGTACATCAGAAGGATGTACAGGTACGTTTGATCCTGTTACTACTCCTACTGCAACTGTTTTAACTGCTGTTTTGGCAGAAACTCCTATAGCAGATGCTTCAACTACTCCTAGGTTTATATGTAATACTACTGCTGGATATGATATTGGAACAGAACTTGCTGTAGGTGTAGCCGCAGGTAATTATGCAATTGTAGGGAAATTATTAACTGTTGTAACTGGTGGAGCAACAACTAATAATGGTAAGTTAATTGCTGATTATTACTATACTTCCCCTGCGACCAGTAAGAGAATTAATATTGATTCAAATAAATTCCCTGGTTACTATTGGCTTGAAGCTAGTACGCTATGGAAGAGAGAAACTGATGGAGAAGATTTACCTGCTTTGTTTACAATGCCTAAGATAAAATTGCAGAATAACTTCAAAATTTCTAATGCTTCTTCAGGCGATCCAGCGACTTTTGACTTCAATTCGGATGTATTCCCTGATGCTAATAATCATATGGTAATCATTGATATTTTGGAAGATGTGTAAGATTAGTAAAATAATTATTTGTTTATAATTAAA
>JALOBO010000236.1 GCA_023228225.1 Clostridia bacterium | reverse complement strand
AGATGCTGATTTTTCTAATTCACAATTAAGGAGCACAAGTTTTGTCAATGTAAATTTACGAAATGCTAATTTTAATTGTGCTGATTTACGGGATGCAAATTTTACAAATACTGATATTACAGGTGCGTCGTTCGATGGAGCAAATTTGGAAGGTGTTATTCTGAATGATGACGCAGATATCACACTTGCACCTTTCAGTGAAGCAAATTTTAAAGGTGCTCTTCTGGATGAGGATATTGAGAAATCGCAGAATACTATATATTGTAAAGTTAAATCTAAATTTATTAAAGTGATGCATTTCATTAACACATATAAATATAATTAAACTAATGGCATTATCACGAGGTTATATCAAATATAACTGAGTTAAATTAAGAATGATTGTATTTATATGAATAAGTATTAAATACTATTAAAACTAATACTATTATTATAAATTGGAGTTAAAATAGTAAAATGGTAAAATTTGAAAATGAGCAAGCTACTATTGCATATAATGATTTCATATCTTATGTAAAATTTGAAAATCTATCATTTATTGAGCAGAAACCGCTGTGTATCGGATTTATTGAAGCTTTGAATAAACTTGGATTTTTAACGCAATCTGAATATCAATCTATGGCTATGTTATGGTGTGCCACATGAATTATTTGATTATTTTTGGTAAATAGAAGGTACAAAATGAATGGATTGGATTTAATTAATTTCTTTTTGCACGATAAAATTGCGGCAAAAACGTGGTATCGAGCCATGACATGGAAAGCAGATGATTCCGTTTCTATTATGTATAGAAGCATGTTTGATTCAAATCAGCAATTCATAGTATCATTATTTGATGATGATACTAGTATGATTGGTTATCTTAACCATGGTTACGAAACATATATTTCATCAGAAAACATTATGCAGATAAGGTCTATGAATTTTAGTATATGGTTTGACTTAAGAAATGATAGTTTTATTCGAATTATGTATTGGAACTGATTGGTAAGAAGAAATTATAATATGTGTAGAGGATAATTATAAATATGAATATGCCCTATAATATATTGTAAAGAATGATGTGATTAAAAATGATTAATTCTACAACTTTGAAAATCCCTAAAAAGTATCAACCGATGATTGAGTTTGTTGATGTTGAATGTTCAACTTGTGATAATACCCCTGTTTATTGGATATACTTGAATCCAGGATTTTGTTTTGGTTATTCAGGGTGGCATTTATGCAATGGATTGACACAGACAGAGATTTCAGATATCTTATCGTCAATTCAGCCGTGTAATTGTGAGGAGTGTTGTGAGGTAATTAGAAAATGAGCGATGATACTGAGAAATTAGATATTTGTTTTGTAATAATACTTGGATGTTGCGTATGTGGTCTTATCCTGTGTGGTTGTTATTTAGTGACATGTTATACATCTGATAAATGTATTGGTGCATGGGAATCAGTTGATTCTACTACACATATTGTATTTAATCCAGATGGAACAGGTTATATTAAATCTGATACTGTTTCAACGTTTGTTTGGAATAAATTGCCAAATCAGAATTTCGATAATTTAGGATTAGATTATACAGTCAGTATGCATATTCTTGATATGAATACGGTTGTGACAGGAATTATATATGGAACAGATTTCAGTATAATATATTGTGATAATGCCATGGTATATACAAAAGTGGGAGATGATTAATGCTATTTTAAATGATATCATTGATTAATTATATTTTTAAGTTTGATTCAACTATTTTCAATATTATTGTGTGAATGAATATAATAAAAAAGGTAAATTAAAATGTAATGATATAGGTTGCTGTTCCAGAAGTTTTTCCAGATTGGGAAGTCATTTTACCACCCATTATTTTTACGGTATTTTCAACTACACCCATTCCCATCCCCCCAAAGGAAAATTGTAATTCATTAGTCCTTGGGTTGAGATAAATTGCATTATATTTAATTAATTGTTCTTTTTTAGCAAGTGATAACTTTTTTAGATTGTCTAAACAATATTTATTGAAAATCTTTTCAAAAGCTACTGATAATTTGTCATATCCACCGCCGGACATAGTATAACCACTTGATGTAAAACTACTACCGGTTTTAGTAGTGCCTATAACGGTGCAGTGAGGTGTGTAACTTGTATCACTTGCTGTACGGTGACCAACCTTAATGGTCATGAATTTCGTTTCTGCCATAGGATATAGTATGCACTCTATATATTTAAATGTAATGCAAAAAATATTGTTAAAAAAATTAAAATTTTATTTTTTAGGATAATCATAGAATTCTTTTAATTCAGGATTCCGGTTCATAACAGCCATAAATTTTTGTCTGTATGATTCAATTAATTTCTTTTTATTTGGATTCTTAGATTGTTTTATCCATTTGGGAATATCGGCATATTGTAAAACTTCCCCTTTCAATGAAATTTTAAAATCAGAATAGGGATTCTTGGTTCGTGAATATATCCATCCGAAATGAGTACAAACTTGTTTTGCTACTAAATGTTCCAAATTTTCTTCGTATTCTCGAATATTTAGTTTTCCATCTAAAATTTGTTTTTTCATTTCATCTTGCAGTTTATCAGATATATCCCAGTAATATTTTGTAAATGTTCGATTTACAAATTTGCCATAGCCAGATTTGGGTCGTTTTACCGTATAAATATATACAGGATCGACAGCAATTGTAGCATTCATATCATATGCCGCATTAGTTGCTAAATCGTTAACAGACAGGCTACTTAATACCGGAATATTACCAACAAAATAATTAACCGGATGATTATGAATGAATGTGCTGTCTGTTATTACATTACTTGTTAAATTAGCTAATTTATCACCAATCCAAACATTTCGTTCTTTGTTGTCAGTAGTTTTAAATAGTATTTTTCCAGATGAATTAACCAAATACCCATGTTCGACATCTAAATTATCAATTTTCATTGTTATTTTTTTCAATGTATCAGTCAAGCTAGTCATATTAACTATATGGAACTTTCATATATTTAAATGTAAGCACAAACGTGTTTAGTGAATAACATTTAAATATATATAACTCTAATTTATAATAATGTTTAATTATACTTTTAAAATTGTATCAATTTTTGGATATAAAAAT
>JALOBO010000235.1:340-3121 GCA_023228225.1 Clostridia bacterium | reverse complement strand
AAGATAAACTAAGCGAAAAACTTATATCAGAGTGCATGGCTGGAAGGGTTACAAGTGCTATAATTATAGCAAAGAACGACACAGAAACAGACTGGTTTGCAACTTTAGCAAGGTCTGCCTCTGCAATTGTTTTTGTATCAAAGTCCTTGAAATCTGATTTGCAAGTTGCACATGCAATAATTTACATAGGAAAACAATCCGAGCAGTTTTTAAGTAATTTTGAAGAGTTCGGTTGGGGAATTGAAATTCCTGCTTAACTCTTTTAATTTTAAATTTTAGTGTGTAGACGACAGAAGAAAAAGTTTAAATAAGATCAGTGTGTTTTAATTAACAAAGTAAGTATAAACTAAATTAAACATTGGTGGTATAAATGGTGAACAATAAGAGAAGACAAATGGCAAATCTTTCTGAAATGGATAAGAATCACAAATGTACTGTAATAACTGCAGCTAATTACAAAGGAGGTTGCTGTAAGACAACTACTTGCTTTGCATTGGCGAATTATTTGTTTGAAGAAAATTACAGGGTTCTTGTAGTAGATACTGACCCACAGGGCAGCCTAAGCAAAAATTTTAATGTATTTGGTGGTATGGCTGAGTATAGGGGTAACACTTTATCGAGTGTATACAGGGATCTTGACGAAATTTCTTACAAAACTTTTAACGCGCCTGTAATTGTAAGAGGAAACCTTGACAATGACGCAAGTGCCGCAATACTTCTTTTGCCAGGTGACATAAATCTTCTGCCAACAGTAAGATACGCTGAAGCTATTTGCAGCAAAGGACAGACATGTAGAGAAAAGTTTGCACAGTTGATAGACTCCTATAAGGATTACTTTGATTACATAATCTTTGACACTACACCTGTAATTGAAGAGAGCATTTGCGGAGTACACGCCTTAAGTGTTTCAGACTGTGTAGTTATTCCAATTGATGCAATAGAAGCAGTTGATAACGCTTACTGGACAATGGAAGTTATTACACGCAACTGCAAAGAAAGTGTGAAAGTACTATTTGCCTTTATGAAATATAAAGCAGATGACTTACATTTAACTGAAATGTTTGAGGCACAGTGTGCAAAAAGAGGCTTGCAGATTTGTGATGAGGCTGTTAAAGTCAAAAGTGTAAGAAGAGTACACGGGCACAATGAGCGTAAAAACACTATCTATAGATTTATGCGTAAGGTACTTCCTTACAACACATGTGTAACAGGTATTCCTGAAGAACAGAGAATAAACAATAGCACCTATACAAGTGTGGATAAAAAATACAAGGCACTTTATGATGACCTTTGCCTTGAAATTAAAAGGAAGACTAAGGATGGTGTAGAGGATGATCTCTGCACAGGTAATGTATGGAATGATAAACTTGTTGAATTAAAGGAGTATGCGTCTATCATACGTGATTATAAAACAAAGAACACACCTAAGAAGTTAAATAAAGTGTGTTTCCTTGACACTAAGCTTGACATGTTTGAGGCAGAGTAACACCAATAACTATATAACCAATAACTCCAATTATAACAGGCTCACATTAACGAGCCTGTTAAATAAAATGGTGGTATAGATGAAACAGATAATAATAAACGGTGAAACTGTCCCGCCTTCTGACGCTGTGAAAAAGGTAATGTCTTTAACTCAGTTGTCTGAGGGTGATGCTGCATCTGCAATTATTGACGCTTCCGACTTTACAATTGAAGAGACTGTGTATATTGAAAATGAATATACAGATATATCATTTGAAGAGTTTTTAGAGATATACCTGCAAAGAGCACAAGAAGACCTAGTTATTGACTTAGACTCTGATTGTGTAGGATATGATTGTGACTCAGGTATTATATACTTTTCAAGTCTCGCTAAAGGTGTTATTGTAGAAAGTAGTAACATATGCTCAAATTGTGGCAGTGAAATGAATGTAAACGCTTGCACAGGGTATAACACAGTATTACAGTGTTTTTTCTGTACTTCTTGCGGTTGTATAGAGCGTGTTATGATCTCTGAGGAAATGCTTTAAATAGTGGTGGTGTAAGTGGACAAAGACTATTACAAAAATCAAAACTTAGTGTACCTAGACATTGAGACTGACGATTCTAAGGATTGTGGTACAGATCCTTACAGGTCAAGAATAGTTACTGTGCAGGTGAGTTGCCCTGGCATGGTGACGCACTCCTGAAGTAACTTACTTTCTTTTTTTCATCCTTCTTTTCTTTCCTCCTTCCTTTCTCTTTTTGTGTTTAATTTGACAGGCTAAAATAAAATTTTCAGGCTGTAACAGTAGTAAGTAACAATGTTTAAATACAAGAACAGCCTATTATTCTGTGTAAGGTGGTATAACAATAAAAAACAGACAGAATAAGTTAAGGTGGTTTAAATGGAAATATTTAATTTCTGGACTAGACTAAATAAAGATGAAGTACCCGCTTGGGTGAAAAGACTTGCATATAAGAAAAGGTATGGAACTCATATCTACTATGGAAAAGAAACTAAATATAGAGTTATTTGGGTAACAGACTTAAATTACTCAAAGGGGAAAATGGGGCACGATCAACAGCATAATAATACTAGAATGGAATACCCAGTGATTAAATATCCAGAGTATGAGAGTAAGAAAATCTAAAGGTGGTGAGCTTATTATACTTGACATAATTGGGTTTGAAATTTACTGGTAACTTAAGTTTAGGCTGTAGGTAATACTTAAATACTTTTGAGTTCATTAATCTAATGAACATCACAAAATAAGGAGATGATTTAGATTGACTGATATGCTTAAAATAGTTAAATGG
>JALOBO010000235.1:0-330 GCA_023228225.1 Clostridia bacterium | reverse complement strand
ACAGCATAATAATACTAGAATGGAATACCCAGTGATTAAATATCCAGAGTATGAGAGTAAGAAAATCTAAAGGTGGTATAAGTGAGTATTTCAGAAACAAAGCGATTACTAACACCTCCGAAGGAGAATATAGTTCACATCGAATGCTGTTGTTTGAACAATAAAGGGTGTCCTGCAGAATTATGTCAAGTTAGAAATCCTGTGACGCATCATAAAGTTGTTATACTTCTAAAAGATTTTATAAAAGATTAATTCAATTATAAATTCAACTATAAATACACAGGTGGTATAAGTGGACAAAGACTATTACAAAAATCAAAACTTAGTGTA
>JALOBO010000234.1 GCA_023228225.1 Clostridia bacterium | reverse complement strand
TACGCTTTGGTAAGGTCTTCACTGGCCAACAGGGTAAGGAACTTGATGACTGTTTAATGGCAGCTAAAATCTTACGCAGTGATTGCTACATGACTTATGTTATTAAGGATTTGGATCAGCCATTAAACCATTACATTAGCTTCTCGCCTAAAGGAGTAACCATCTCAAGTGATGGACAAGAATACATTAATGAGTTGGGAGAAGAACTAAGTCAGACTACTGCTGAGGTCATCATAGCATTCGGCAATGTCGGGCTTAATGCTATAGCTGATCGCTATGGAATAACCAAGTGGCGTGGAAGTATCTTACAATCAACCTTATTAAGCGGTAAGACTGTAATCCCAACATTCAGCCCTGCTACGCTGGCCTTCCCGCAGAATCAGTACTTGAACAAGCATTGTATGATCTTTGATATGAAGCGTGCTCAGAGTATTATAAGTGGGGAGTACAAGCCTACTAAGCGAGAGTTAATTACCAGCCCATCGTTTGATGACTCAATGTCATTCTTACAAACATGCTATGACTTGGGACTACGTGGGCAAGTAATAAACTATGATATTGAAATTAGTAATATGGAAGTAAGTTGTATCTCATTCTCTTATGACTTTATCAGTATGTGTATCCCCTTCATTGACGGATCAGGAAATTATTTTACTCCTGAACAAGAAGCTGAACTCTGGCTAATAATGGCTAAGATTCTTGAGCATCCTGAGATTAGAAAACAGGGACAGAACTTAACATTTGACACACACTTCCTGCTCCGTAAGTTTGGCATTCATGCTATTAACATCGACGATACGATGATTAAGCAGCGCATCTTGATGCCAGATTATAAAATTGGACTAGACTTCATTACCAGCATCTGGACTGATCTTCCATACTACAAGGAAGATGGTAAGTTCTGGCTCGAGGGAGTTGGCTCATGGGAGCGTGGTTGGGAGTACAATGCCATTGACTCAATCATTTGTTCTGAGGCTGGTCCTAAACAGGATGAAGCACTGATTAAACAAGGAAACTTTGACACTTATAACCGTTCGAGGAAGATCATCTTACCTCTCGTCTATATGATGGAGAAAGGGATTCTAATCGACGTTGATCAGATGGCTAAGGATTATGTAACCCAAGGCTTGATCATTGAAGAAGAGGAGCAGAAGCTAAATGATATGGCTGGGTGCCAGCTTAATGCTAAATCGCCTAAGCAACTGTGTGATTTCTTCTACAAACAGCTTCACATTAAACCTTATAAGGAGAAGGGAAAGGTTACTACTAATGAACTTGCACTGAAACGTATCAGTCGTTTGGGTTATAAAGAAGCCAGTCAAATTCTTAAGATTCGCCGACTGACTAAGGAGCGCAGCACGTACCTTGATATGACTAAAGTTGATTCTGATAAGCGTATGCGTTGCTCATATAATCCTGCTGGTACACGTTATAGTAGGATTAGCTCCAGTAAGACCTTATTCGGTACGGGCAATAACTTACAGAACCAGCCTCATAAGATCTTAAAATATTACAAGTTCGACCCTGGCTACATCGGCTATGAGATTGATCTTGGTCAGGCTGAGAATCGCATCGTAGCTTACGTTGGCCGAGTTAGTCCAATGATAGACGCGTTTGAAACTGGCAAGGATGTCCATTCGTTAACTGGTGGACTGATTTGTGGTAAGACTCCAGAGGAAGTTAAGTATGAGAACGATCAGTTCGGCCTGACAAATGACCTTAAGTACTGCAGTCCACTCGGTAATGGTGATAAGACTTGGAGATTCTGGGGTAAGAAAGCTAATCACGGACTGAATTATGATCTTGGTTATAAGAACTTCGCCTTACGATATGAGATTCCAGAATCTGCTGGCAAGATAATAGTCGATCGTTATCATCAAGTTTATCCTGGCGTTCGTCAGAATTTTCACGCGCATGTTAAGCAGTGCTTGATGAAGAATCGTACGCTAACGAACTTGCTCGGACGTAAGACATTATTCATGGGAGACTTGTCTACTGATCGTGAACGAGATAAAGTTTTTAAGGAGGCTTATGCTTGTATACCTCAGGGTACGGTTGGCGATCTGATTAATGATAATGGGTTGAATTACATTTACTATAATCCACTGTTCGAGCCGATTCAGTTATCTATGACTGTTCATGATAGTATCAAGTTTCAAATTCCACTGATGTACGGCTGGCATTATCATGCTCAACTTTTGCTGTTGATTAAGAATAATCTCGAACAGCCGCTCACCACGCATTATGGGAGGAAGTTTGTGATCCCAGCTGACATCAGCATAGGTTACAACATGGGGAATATGCTTGAGCTTAAAGGTGATCAGGTAGGGCGGACGGCAAGTGATTTAGCAAGTAAGTTGGAGGAACTTGAAGGGAAGCTTAGGATGATATAATTAGTTAATAAAAATTATATTTTTTAATTATTAATCTAATAATTCTATAAGGAATTTAAATATGACTGGTCGTAGAAGACTTTCTATAAAAGATAAGACTAATATTAAAAAAGGTCAGACTCGTAAAGAAACTTATCTAGCAATACAAAGAGGAGAATTATTAAAGTATCCTTGTATTCTTTGTGGGAATAATATTGTAGAAGCACATCATACTAGTTATAATGACTATCGACATATCATCTGGTTATGTCATGATTGCCATGTTAAGATTCATAGATATTTAAGATTAATAAATTTAGAAGTACCTATTGATCTTGCAACAAATAGTAGAGGAGGGAGAGAGATTCTCAGAATTGGCTATCCTGGTAATATTCCTACAACATTAAGTATTAATAGACTTAAATTACAGTGGGATAATTTAGTAACAGTCTTTAAAGATGAAATAACTTTTGCACACCTTATCATTAATGAATTACTCTTATGTACTTGTGGAGATGCTCCTCTTAAAGAGTCGAAGACTAAATACTTAAAGGTAATAGCTGAAGGAGAATATTGTCCTGATCGTCCTGAAGGTCAAGATATGGGACATGTAATATATCTTTACTTAGGGGGTACAGATGATTGTTATTATACTCCTAGAAATATTAATCTTGAGCATCTATATACTGCTTGGAATGCTTGTATTATAGATGAATATCCAACACTGATGCATCTAATATTTCATGAACTTTTAGTT
>JALOBO010000233.1 GCA_023228225.1 Clostridia bacterium | reverse complement strand
ATCATATGGAAATAGTAGAAAAAACTTTGACAGGTATTCACTCTTCAGGTGTGAAATACATAAGAGAAAACGGAGAACTTGTTAAAGATCAGAACGGTGATTCGTGCCTATTCTGTCATAATGTACATTTCGTTTGTGACTCCCAGGATATGAACCATGTACCAATGGGTAGCACCACAGAAAGATTAGATAATGACTTTGCAGCAGGTCTTATCTATCCTTCTCATGCAATGCTTAGAGGACTCGGCTTTGATTACGGCTATGGATGGCGCATGTGGGAGCTTAATCTGATAGAAAAAGCTGTTAAACTTCTTAAGCAGCACCCTGATACAAGAAGAGCCTATATTCCCTTATTCCGTCCTGAAGATGTAGGATCACTTAAAGAAATACCTTGCTGTGTAGGATACCAGATTGAAATTATAGACGGCTTAGTCTGCATGACTACTATATTTAGAAGTAATGACTGTGGGCAGGCAAGTCCTTCAGATGATTACGGATTTAGGCAGTTACAGAGATATTTTGCCTTTAGGTTAGGCAGGGGAATAGGAAAGTATTGCAGGTATGTAATTAATGCTCATTTGAAAATGGGTGACTCAGACAAATTCGATATGTGGGGGAGGGTTTAAAATGTTGTCAAAGTTACAGAGAGGTTATAATGTAGAAGAGTTTGATTGCTGGCGTGTATCAGTTGTTGCATGTAGCGCAAAGGAAGCAAAGAAAGTTGCAGTTGAGTGGGCTAAAAGTTTTTGTGTGTATCAAAACTGGCTTAATGTTCGTGTTAAGTGGGTAAGGGGTGCAGACATACAAGGGTTATCTACCAGTGTAGTTGATGATGAAGGAGAAGCATATTCAAGACATTTTATTAATTATATAGAGGGGTGACGTTGCAAATGTATACTTCAACAAAGAATTATGCTAAAAATGTAATCTGTAAATTAATGCTTCAGTGTGGAATATCTATAGAAGATATTAAAGTAACCGTAAATGAACTTGAGTATGAAATTAAGAATAAACAGAGGTTGTTATAAATGAAACAGGTACAGGTAAACAAAAACTATCCAGAGACACTGAGAGATTGTGAATCAATGATGTACGCAAACAACTGTGAGGCGTGCTCAGTTGGAGGGTGTGCCCGGAAATGCCCGCATAACGATAAATTGTATAGTGACGCGCTTAGTGCAGGGTTGATAGAAGAGGTTAGAGACTCTAACGGTGAAACAGGCTACAGGTGGTTATAATGATAAATAATATTACTGTGAAAAACACAGACGGCTTTATTATGCCATGGAACAGGGAAGTAATCGTAAACCAAATCGTAAAGGAAACTAAATTAAGCGTAATATTTTATAATAAACCTGCGGCAACTGTGGAAGAGGCAGAAGCAGTTGCACAGAAGGTAGAGGACTTAATTTTAAAGTTAAACATTAAGCAGGTTTCAGGTCCACTTATCAGGGAAGTAGTTAATAGCGTACTGCTTGAAGAAAATAAACCAGAATGGCGTAATATAATGACTCGCGTAGGTGCCTCAGTATATGACGCTTACGAGATTGATTCAGGTTACGGCTTTGAGGCTAATGATAATGCTAACCAGATAAGCAATGCTGAAACATCACATAAGAGAAAAGCCGATAAGATGAGCAAAGAACAGAATTTATTATTAATACCTGAGAAGCTGTCTAATGCACATTTAGATGGTAGGTGTCACGTTCACGATCTCGAATATTTCGGCACGCGCAGTTTTTGCATGGACCACGATTTAAGGTTTTTCTTTTATTATGGTTTCATTGCAGATGGCATAGGCATGCAAACAAGTATAGCAAAGCCTGCAAAGAACGCTGAGGTTGCTATGCTCCACGCTACTAAAATCTTAGGCTCTGCACAGAGTAATTTTGCAGGCGGGCAGGGTTTCTATAACTTCCTTACATTTATGGCACCTTATTGGGAAGGGAAAACAGAGAAGGAAATAGAGCAGCTTATGCAGTTGTTTGTATACGAAATGACACAAATGCTGGCTTCGAGGGGCGGACAAACTGTCTTCAGCTCTGTTCAACTTTCGCCAGGTGTTCCAACACTTTGGAAAGATAAACCTGTGGTATATCGTGGTAAAATATGTGATGGTGTTCATGCGCCTTTAAGGACTTATGGAGAATTTGAAAGAGAAGTACGGCTTGGCTTTAAAGCTCTTATGAATGTTATGCTTGAAGGTGATGCAGTAGGAAAGCCGTTTAGTTTCCCAAAGCCAGAAATATCTGTGGAACCTGACTTTATGAACGAAAGAGAAGAGTTTAATAAAGAACACCCTGAATTACCTACATACCATGAACTCTATTTAAAGTCCTTTGAGTTATCCGCAAAGTTTGGTACTCCTTACTTTGACAATCAAATTCCTGAATATAGAGGTGCGGGTAACGGGGTGAGTTGCTACCAGTGTTGCGCGTACTCGTTTTCTGCAAATCCACAAGACGATGAGCACTTTGAAGATAAAATGTATTTCAGAAACGGGGCTCATTTCTCCATGGGCTCCTGGATGGTAATGTCCTTAAACTGTCCTAGAGTAGCATATGAAGCAGAGCACAACGATGAAAAATTATTCAAGGGGTTAAAAACTCTTATGGACAACGCCATTGAGATCTTCAAGGTTAAGCGTTCTTGGATGGATAACCTAATTGCAAAGGGCAGGATTCCTTTTGCCTCACAGCGTCCTAGAGATCCTAATACGGGAGAAAAAGGCTCCATGGCTGTAGACTTTGAATCACTTGTGTATACTATTGGAGTAATTGGAATAAATGAAATGGTACAGTATCACACAGGCAAACAAATCCATGAGAGTAAAGAAGCCTATAAGCTGGCAATCAGAGCAATGTTTGAAATGAAGCTGTACGCTCAGGAGCTCTCTAAGAAAAACGGTATAACAATTGCCCTGGCGCGTACACCTGCAGAGACAACAGCGCAAAGGTTTGCTGTCAGTGATCTATTGCATGAAGAGTACAGGGATAAAGCGGCAACTGTAGTAAAAGGAGATCTTGAGGCAGCCTTACAGCAGATAGGCGATACAAAGGACTTACCCATTTACTACACAAATGGAACGCATGTAGCAGTAAACGCAAACATAACACTGCCTGAAAGAATTAGTTACGAAC
>JALOBO010000232.1 GCA_023228225.1 Clostridia bacterium | reverse complement strand
GTATCAATTTTAATAAAATCGTTATACCATTCGATTTTATTATTTTTAGGAACAACAGCGTATGCTAATTCTGTAATGCGGTTTGTTTTGTAACTTAATCCAGTCGTTTCGGTATCAAAATAGATAATTCTGTCGTATTTATCTTCAAACATACATGCGTATATACGTATTAAAAGTATATAAATATAATTATAATGGTTTTAGAAAAACCAGTTCTAATTTTGCATCATCTTCATATGTATTTGTGAATCTTTGTTTTAACGTTGTTTTTAGTGGTTTAGTCATCGATTTAGCATCGCGCCCTACCCATAATGATGTTTCCCAGAACCAAGGTGCTATTTCATCATATTTTAAATGACGAATATCTTCAATGATACAGTCATCTATTTTATATCCATTTGGAGTGGGGTGTTTCACCTTTATTGTATCGCCTTTGCGGTGTTCTAATGATACTGGTGTAATATATACATTAGTTTCTTTGTCATTCCATTTATTATCTATTAAGGGAAAAGTTAATATTGATAATTCGTTTAAAGATTTCATAATTGATATGGGTTTCCATTATATTTAAAACTAATGTTGTATTGGAACTTACATATCTTTATTTAGTATTTTAGCATATACATAATTGATGAATTTACCAATTTTCCACAGACGTCAATGTGATTTTGAGGAATCTCAAGGCACTGCTATGGGTGCTTTGTGGCAACAGATGGAACGCGTTGGTGTTTTTACCACCGAAGAAATCATCAATGAACCACTGGTATATCCATATTTGGTTGTTTGTTATGGTTATAAATGTAAAAAAGGAGAAGCTTGTTTAACTGAAAAAGAATTTAAAAAATATGGTAAAAAGTTAGTAAAGAATAAGTTGCCGATTGAAATCAGGTTTCAAATTGAAGATGATATTAAATTATTGGGTGATGACTTAGTAAATCAATATCATGAAGCCGTTCGCCAATTGAAAGAAGAAAAACAGCAAATATCCGAGGTAAATTAATATGGAAAGTAATTTTATTATTTGTCAAAGTGAAATTGCAATGAAAGTAAAAGATATTATTGCAATTGTTCCGAAAAAAGAAAATGTATCAACCGAAGAATCAGATACCGATTTGTGGGAATTATACGCGAGTATGTCAAATGGACACGTTCTATTGATGAGTAAGCATGTTCCCGGTAATGAGTTGCATAAAGCCGTTGTTGGTGTAGCATATGCAGTACAGCAAACGTATGATAGTTGTCCGCCGGATACGCTAGATGAGGATTCTTTGTTTGAACCTGACCAACCTATTGAAGAATATGCGCAAGACGAGTTTGATGATACACCTGATGAGACTACTAAATCTTCATTTACAGAAGTTAAGCCTAAACGTCAGTTGATATTTACTGAATCTGAATAATTTTATTTTTTTAATTTTACTTTTTTTTAAAAAATAGTAATTATTCGGGTGACATTGCCTGCACAATTACGTAAATTACAATTCCACCTAAAAAGAACATGACCGGTAAATACGAAAAAAACATCTCGAATATCAAATATACGCCTTCGTGTTCGGGCACAAGTTGACTTGCAAAATCTAAAATTATATTCCAAAATGGAGAAATGAAGATGTAACTCAATCCAAAAACGACTAAACTAATCATTACAACAATAAATGTAAAACTACCTCTTGCCATTTTTAGCTCACCACATATTTATATTCATACATATTAATATAATTGGTTTGCTTATATTTATATCTTTGCTTAGTAAATTAGTTTATTAGTTTCATGGTATGATGATAGCGAAATAATTATAAACTTGAACATCTAATATGTAAGTATGTCATCGAATAATGAAGACACAGAATTAACGAAAAATGGAAAGCTCATGCTCGGATTTGCCGTTGTATGTTTCGTTATCTCAGGTATCGCCGCAGTGATTATATTCGGAGGGTTTGTCTAATTAGACGAACTCTCCAGATTGGGATTGTGAATTTAGAGGATGCTTGCATCCTCACCCCTGCAAGGGTTAGCCTATTTTTAAAAAAGATTAGTTATAAATCACTGATTTGATATTTTGATATTTTGAAATATACAATTACCTTTAAATGTATGTGTGACACATATTTAAATACTATGAATGCCGCCAACTTACTTAAAACGTGGCTAACTGCAATAATTTTATTTGTGATATACCTTTTGGTCTATTTGTGCTGTGATTCTCAAGTAATGATATGGTCACGTATTTTATCGGAAATGGTACCAAAATTCGATAATTTGAATGATTTTATCATGAATATTTGGACGTTTAGCCCATTTATCGTATGTTGTCTTATTGTCGGATGGGCAGTATTCTCATCATTGAATTCAGAATTCGATTCCGACTTTGGCGAATTCGATACTGGAAGAGGTGGATTTTAAATGAAACCGATATCACTTTTTTTTCTTATTTTATTAGCGGTTAGTATATTGACTGTTCCGGTGGTTGCCGATGATGGAATCGTTGTATACGATTATCCGACTATCACTCCTCCGACTATAACAGTACCGACTAATATTCCGATTTACGAGCCATGGAATGATACCAATATGGCATGGTTTACGTTAGATGGATTATTCGACCCCATTATGTTTTTAAAAAGTAGCGTGAGTCCATATACCGACATTTTAGGAGCTTATTTTTATCTGATACTTTATACGTGTTTCTGTATTTTGGTTTATTTCAGAAGTCATGGTTTGGAATTATTGGTTGTCAGCATTGGTGTTACTTTTGGTGTGTGGGTAAATTGGATGCCACCTGATACAGTGTATTTATTCCTCGTTTGTATTGCAATCGGTATGACAGCAATGCTTTTCCGTTTGTTTAATAAACGATAATTTTTTATTTTTAAGTAGTTACGTTTAAATATATGGATATTCAATTCATATTTATAATGTTTGTATCTAAATTAAATAAAACGATATTTCTTGTCTTGCTGTGCTTAATCGCGGCAACTGCTTTAATTTTACCAGTAAGTGCCGCTGGAACAGGTGAAGTTGATGATCCTTTTGTTATTACAACTGCTACTGAATTGCAGTCGATACAGAATAATTTAACAGCTTATTATGTATTAGGTAATGACATTGATTTGAGTGGTGTTACATGGACTCCTATTGCTACTGGCGGTC
>JALOBO010000231.1 GCA_023228225.1 Clostridia bacterium | reverse complement strand
TCAGCAATCTTTAATAGTAAATAAAGGTTTCTATTCTATGAAAATCAGTATTGTTTGAATTAGTGTTAAATATAAGCATGTTTGAAAAAACATAAGCATAATCTATGTTAGATTATGTTTATGTTTTAAGATTGTAAAAAAATATTATTTGTTCAATCTGCGAGCTTTGATGATTCTAAATATTGCTCCAGAAAAATTTTTTCGCATTTCAGTAGCATCTTTTTTTGCCATATTAAACGCATATAGATAATCCATGTTAGTTTTTGCGGTATAATGGTCAATGTCGAGCCATCCTTCACCATTGTGATAGTTTCCTTGTAATACAACTCCGTACCAATATTTATTTGGTTTAGTACTTTTTGCCATACTTAATCATGCACATTTGTTATACTTAAAGGTATTTGTTTTTGGAAAAGAGAAAAGTTTAAAATGTTTTTTCAATGAAGTTTGATATGGTAAAATTACAGTTTAGCCAATTACTTTGTTACATGTAGATGTTTTTAAAAAATACTGTGTGATTTCATTATCATAATCGCATGTATCATAAATTATGATATGATAACAATTTTCTTTTAACTTGAATGACATATTACTGATATCGGTTATGGTTATAGAGGTATTGGGGATGTTAATTGAACACCTCAGATCATCATAGCCAAATTCATTTTTTGCTAAGAACATTTTTATAATTACACCCACCTCGTCATACAATGACATACAGTGGAGGAATCTTCCGTTAATGTTTTCACAATAAAGTCCTTCTTTCCACATTAAATCTGAAAGTTGTTTAATTTCATCAACTTTGCTTTGATAGAATATTTTATTTAATGCGCATGTGAGTTCAAAGTTTACCATTTATTTTACCATTTTTTTGATTTTTTTCATAAACATAGTGCTAACCTTATTCTTTTATATTATATATCATTGTTTGTTGTTTAAACATATATAGTTATTGAAATAAAAAATTAAAAAAGTAGTAAGACTGTCAACCTCTGATTAATGAAATATATTTCATATTATTTGTGTTAAAATAATGTTTACAAAATTCTGTCGTGCTCTCAGTAGAATATACTTTGTGCGAAAAGATGTTAAGATGTGCATGTAACGACGCATTTGTAAACTGTTCAGAAATAAATGAAGTTTTAAAGAAAGGGTCGCCAGTTGTAATTGTGTTAATTGAGTGTGTATTTTAGTTAATTATATATGTTGTCGAGTATTACTACTATATAGTATTTAGGTGAATTAATGATGGAGTATGTTAATAAATTATTTCTTGGAGATTGTTTATCGGTTATGGATGATTTTATACTGAATAATGTTAAAGTTAACTATGTTTTCACAAGTCCACCGTATAATAGAAAAAGAAATGATAAGTACGCTAATTTTGAAGATGTTAATTTAAATTATTATGATTTTTTATGTAATGTTGTAAATCGTTGTTTAGTGCTAGCGGATTATTTATTTTTAAATATTCAGCATAATTATTATAATAAAGCTGATGTTTTTAAATTGATAGGTAAATATAATGAAAATATTATAGATGTTGTGATATGGGAGAAAAGAAATCCTATGCCCGCAAGTGGATGCTCTTTAACAAATTCCTATGAATATATAATTATTTTGTCTAAAATTAAAAAAATTATACATACCAATACTACGTATATGAAAAATCACATTACTACTTCAGTTTATAGTAATAATCCATATTCAAAAATTCATCGAGCTGTGATGAATCCAGATGTCGCATCATGGTTTATTAATACATTTACGAAGGAGGGCGATATTGTGTTAGATTGTTTTATGGGCTTGGGTACAACAGCATTGGCTTGTATGCAGGCAAATAGAAAGTTTATTGGTATTGAAAATTGTTCTGAGTATTTTGAAATAGCACAAAACAGAATAAAAGGTGTTTAAAATGAAATTTTATAAAGATGAAAGATTAATATGTTCAATATATGGTTATTGTGCATTTAGATATTGTCGTAATTGTGAACATGGTTTGGAAGAATTTTGTAATGCGCATCATGAATTTCGAGTATATTGTTGCAAATATGGAAAGATGTTAACTATGGATGATTTTGTGTCAGACTATGTATGTGAATTATAAAAATTAATAATGTGTTAGTTTGTAATGTTAATCAGTAGTTTAATTTTTTCCAAATAGTGCAAATAGTTAAGTATATATAGTATTAAAACTTATTATTAGTATACAAGAAACTGGAGAACTAATAATGAAAAATGATAACTTGATTAAAAATAGAATTGATTTTGTAAACTATTTGAAACTGAAGAATATTTTCTTTGAAATGAATTTTTTGGATGATACTTCAATTCAGATTACTATTTCTAAATCTGGCATGAATTTTGACTTTAAATTCAAAGATGAACTTAACGACCAATTAGTTTTTGTTGATGTTTCGCCTGAGGCTAAAATAAATAGTGTGAATGGTTGTGCAACGCAGTTTGAAGTTTCAAAATACCCAATACGTATTTTTGCGTCCAGCATTGAAATTGTAGATGCAAAATTATTTTTACACAACGAATTTGGAAACGTGGTAAGTGTAATGAAGTGGTATTAATTTTATTTTTAGATTCATGCATAATAAGTATTTTTTGAAAATAGAGTGTGAGTGTTTTAAAATTGTGGTAACTTGATTGTTTTTGTACGTTTGTTTTGAGTGTTATAAAATTTAATCCAACCTAATTTTGCGAAAGTTCCTTTGGCGTCAATCATGTAGTTGATTGCGTGTAAAATTGAATCCTCGTTTGCATATTTATTGTCAGAGTCTGAATAAAAATCATTAGCCCTTCTAGTGTGTCTAGTGGGGAAAAGCACTTCTGTGGCTCTCCAATTATAACCATCGTTAGAGTTAAAAATATAACCAGTGTTACCAAATCGTAGTGTTATTTTACGAAAACGTGTTAAATCATGTTTTGTGATTTTTTCAAACGACATATTTAGCAATTAATTTTGTTATATAAAAAGGTATTTATTAATTAGAAATTTGCTAATCTCTAAGTAATGATGTGTATTTTACTTTACCTGCTTCGAAATAATTTTTACAAAATTTTGCCGCGCTCTCAGCATCATACGCTTTGCATGAAAAGATGTCAATATATGCACGGGAAGACGCATTCGCAAAATGTGCAG
>JALOBO010000230.1 GCA_023228225.1 Clostridia bacterium | reverse complement strand
TTTATCCTGTGCTAAATTATATCTATATCTAATTAAGCGGGCAATTTCAAGTGAGAATGTTCTACTACGATTCTTAGCATTTTCTGCCTTACTTATCCATTTTAGATTCTCAACATAATTATTATGTCTGTCTCTATTTATGTGATCACAGACGTAACCCTTAGGACAAGGCCCGATAAATGTTTCTGCTACCAGTCTGTGAACACTCTCTCTCTTTCCATTAACTTTTACTGTAGAGTATCCATGACAGTCATCTGACGCGTGTCTTTCATAATGTCTTGCATTCTTAGGAACTCTTTGTTCCTCACTGTTATAATAACTGACGTTACCCCAATTAGATACTTTCACATTCTTATGTCTCGGATGTTGACGCCATTCTTCTGGCTTGCGTAGTTTTAACGCCTGCCGTTTCGCCTGCAACTGTTCATGCCTGAGTTTTTGATCATCTACTTGTTCTCTCATTAGTTGTTCTCCTTAAACACGAATAGCCTGAGCAGTCAAGGATTAGTCCTTAACTACTCAGGCCCGAGGTTATTTATTATCTGCTAAATATTTCTTAAGTCCTGCTCTAACTTCCTTTGCAACTTCTCCACGCCAGTATGCCATGTTACTTAACACATACAGTATTTGCACTCTCAACTCATTACCTCCCATCCTAAGTCCTGCCCGAGCGTAATTCACACAGTAATTAAGCGCGGGCTTATCCTTATTCTCAATTACCTTCTTCAACAATTCATGAACAGTCTTATCACTCATTAGTTTTTCCTCTCTCTGCATAAAGCATACGTTTGAGTGCATTCTTATCAATCTTCAAGAAGTCCAACATTCTACTCTCAATGAGTTCCTTCTTCAACTCATACTCATCATCTGACTTTTGAACTTGTGCTTCTCTAATCAAGTTCTCACTATTCTGAATACTACTCATTAATACGACTCATTAGTTTCTCCTTTAGTTGTTAAGTCCAAGTGTTAATGTTAATGTTTCATCATGGTCAATTATGGCATAAATGTGTGGCAATGTCAATACTTTTTTTCGTCATGTCATAACATCCCGAAATCATTATCAAAACCGCCCAATGGCCATCGCCATCGTAATTGCCACCGTCATGTTACACAATGTCTAGCCGGTACACCAGTGCCCATATCCCATCAAACGTAGCAATCTGTCATAGTAGTCAATTATATACTTGATTAGTCAGTTATATATTTAAGATTCTAATTATATTCTTAATAATTTTTTAAGATTATAACTATGGCATGATGCTATGGATAATGGGATATTCCCATTGGTGTACCGGTTGAACGTTTTATGGCGTACCATGTGGTATGGCAATTACATATACCATACCATATGGCCACCGTTCAAATCACCAACAAAACATCATAACAGTTAGCAAGTAAAAGCATACCATCATTACTATGATGCAAATTACTTCCTTCATAATAAGTTACTCCTCTAATGGTTAAAACGGCTTTCTACAAATTCATACAATTACCGTAAGCAGGCGAATCATTGCTATGTTCAAAAAATGAACGTAGCGCGCCCGTTACTCCATACCCAGCAATTCCTTCACTTCTTCAACACTAACTCCATGGTGCTTGCTAACCATTCTAAGCGCAGGTTTAAGTAAAACTCCCATAATGAAGTACCTGCCAAGTTCAACTAAAAGCATTCTACTAAATGCCTCCTGATCTTCGATATAGTTATAAACTTCATCCATTGGTAAAAATCCTTTCATTATTATAATGGTTAAACATCATCGTGATACCGCGTAAATTGCCCCACATTCGACGATCACCCGATCACCCATATAACCACCCACCCCACCCGTTCAAACGCCACCACGGGCCATTCGTTAATCACCTTAGTAATGCCATAACTCACTGATTAATGTTTAGGTTAACTCGACCGTTCAAACTTACTTCATACTATTCATTAACGCCTTAAACCCCTGAGGATCATCAACTGCTTTCTCGGCTAGTTTTCTCGGCAACCCTGCAGCCATAATATCCTGAACCTTCTCTTCCCTGCTCTTAACCTTCAGGCCCATCTGACTGTAATGAATCACACTTCCTTTACTGGATTCAATCTCACTAACACTTAGTTTACGTTCAATGGCTTGACGCCTAATGACTAGCGGTTGGCAAGCCAGTTCACATAATTGACTGAGCGTTATACCTTCAAAGTCAATGCTAGCGTTCATCTTAGCAGTTTCACCTGCCTCGTTTTTTGTACTCCACGTCCGCTTAATGCTAACGCCACTGATAACCATGTCTAATGTAATTGCTGATGTTGTCATAACTAACTCCTTTAATGTGTTGGTATGCGAGTTATGACATTATTAAGGTGATTAACTATGGTCATTACATTTGAAAGATGGCTAGCCATTTAATTAATATTCGATATTAAGTACTAGTCCTTCATCACTAGATTCTGGCTGTAGCAAAAGTGTATAATCAAAATCAACATACAACACTTGCCCATTTTTCAACTCAACTTCAGTGCACTTTTCATCACTACCATCATGTACTCGAAGTTCCTTAACGTCCTTAAATGGTATAATCATAACTAGTCCTCCCCATTATTAAAGTCCGACTAGCCACCCATCAAACGTAATGACCATTTGAGTTTGCCCTAGGCGTGTGTCCCTAGCATCCTCGCACATAGCTTTCCGGTGATATCCATGCCACCGTCCAAATTGTATACGTGAGCGTAAATCCTAGGCGGGATTATCCGTCACCGGGTTACCTAGGCGTGACACCGAATGCCACCAATGAATCATTCCCGATGTTTGATTCCATCATATCACACCCTAGCCCATTATCAACCATTAATTTGCTAGTCATTTCAAGCTGCCCCTAGCCATGCAATTAATTTCTAGTCGCGTCAAAACTCGATGGGGAAAACTCATCGCACGATCGCCAACATTGCAGTATTTCCATTTTGTAACCAGATTTTGGATATGTACAAATTCCTACAAAAGCACTACTATCTCCACTCATTGCGTGTGTTTGCGGCCCGCAGGGCGGAAAACCCTTGAGCGCGTTTGGTTGCTACGTTCATTAATTGAACGCAGCCCGATCGCTCGTACGCGCATCATAACTACGTTGCGGCAAACTTACACCAAACAAACAGCGGGACTAATTGGAGAAATTACTAATTT
>JALOBO010000229.1:1819-3178 GCA_023228225.1 Clostridia bacterium | reverse complement strand
AAGCGAGAACTCATTGTGTAAAGAACTCTCTTAAAAGCATCATTAAATACACAAACGAAGAGTTTATCAAGAAGATGATTTATATAGAAGATGCATCTTCAAACGTACAGATACCTGCCGTTGTAGCTGAAACAGACGCATTCTTCAATGACCTTGTAAAAAAGGGAATGGAAGTTACTACAACTGATAAGTTTCTTGCATAAAAACAAAGGAGATAATTATGGAAAATGATGAAATGCAGACGTTTAATATACCGAATACTCCGTTTCAGTATTCAGGTGTTGTACCGGAAAGTCTTACTGATTCAGAGTATACGCTTGCGTGTTTTGTAACGGATGTTTCCGGTTCTGTTTCAAGTTACGTTTCAGACCTTGAAAAAGCTCTTGATATATCACTTGATTCATGTAAGAAATCACCACGGGCAGGGAACATAAGAGCAAGGACGCTTACATTCAATGATTCTATTCATGAGCTTCACGGATATTCTGAACTGAATAAGATAGAACCATATGCAGGTAAACTTTCATGCAGCGGATGTACTGCTCTGTATGATGCGGTTTTTAATGCAATTGGAGCAACCGTTGATTATGCAAAAAAACTGCAAGACCAGTATTTTTCTGTAAATGCTGTTGTTTACATTATTACAGACGGAATGGATAACAGGTCAACATACAGACCTGAAGATATCAAAAACCAGATTGCATCAGTCATTAAAAATGAACAGCTTGGTTTTCTGACTACACTTCTTATTGGTATAAACGAAGACTCGAATACAAAAATGTTCCTTGATGATTTCAAAGATAAAGCAGAACTTACAAAATATATCTCTATCGGAGATGCTTCTGCCTCAAAACTTGCACATCTTGGTGGATTTATCAGTAAATCATTATCAAGTTCAAGCCAGAGCCTTGCAAACGGAACGTCAGTAGACCCGTCATCACTTACTTTCTAAATCATTAGGGGAACCGTTTTGGTTCCCCTAATCGTATGCATGTTATACCAATTTAATAGGATTTCACAAAATGGCATTAAAAAATTATGATTATATATATACCATAGGTCATTCTCACAGGACATGTGATGATTTTGCATACTCATATTCATGTGATGGTTTTAATATTTCCATAGTATGCGATGGGTGTTCAAGTGCTAAAAATTCAGATATTGGCGCAAGAATGATAGCTTCAAATTTTATAGTTGAATTTAAAACAAGAATTAAAAGTGAGCGTGAATCGTGTATTTCCAGTTCAAACATTATATCTTCTTTAGAAAATACAATCAAAAAGACATATATTGATTATAGGGATATATATGGTGATGAATTCTTAGCCAGTACTATTATGGTTGCAATTTCCACAA
>JALOBO010000229.1:0-1809 GCA_023228225.1 Clostridia bacterium | reverse complement strand
GAGATATACGGTACATAAATATAGAGTTCGATAATAATGCTCCGGGATATTTATCATATATTTTCAATGATGAAATAAAAAGAGCTTATCTTGATTTTTCTAAATCATACACAGAATATAATGCTTATAAGCATGATGGAGAATATAATATTACTGAAAATACTGTATCCATGACTGATATACCTGTACGTTCTTTTGTAATATGGCATGATGAAATAAAATATCTTATGCTGTTTACTGACGGATTAACGTCATTTACCGACAAAAATAAAGATATATCATATTATGTAGAAAAAATGCTGGACGTTAAAAACGATAACGGAGTATTCCTGAAAAGGCAGGTTACCGGAGTATGCAGAGATGAAGAAAGAAACGAAAATTATCATCAGGATGATTTATCAGGTATTGCACTTATTTTTGAGTGAGGAATTATGAATAAACATGTATTCTGTAATGGAAATGATATATCACTTTCTGACACTGATTATATTACAGCAGGTGGAGAAGGTTCTATATATAATCACAACGGGCTTATATATAAAATATATCTTAAATCAATATCGCAGAAACAGGAACAAAAATTAAAATATCTTTCTATATTAAAAAAAGATAATATTATAGCACCAAAAGGTGTAGTGTACTCAAAAAACGGAGAACCTGTTGGATATACTATGAACTTTGTTGATAACGCTAGTTCTCTTGCTCTTCTTTTTACTAGAACATTTAAGAACAGAAACAATATAAGCATAGATAACTGTAAAAACATATTTACTAACATGCGAGATACCATTAAATACATTCATGAAAACAATATACTTATAGTAGACGGAAATGAACTTAATTACATGATAGACAATTCTACCTTTTCAAAGGCATACTTTCTTGATGTAGATTCATATCAGACGAAAGACTTTCCCGCAACCGCAATTATGCCCACCATAAAAGATTACTGTTCATCATCTTTTTCAGATAAAACAGACTGGTACAGTTTTGCTGTTATTATGTTTCAATTATTTACAGGGATACATCCGTATAAAGGCATACATCCTGTATATAATTATAAAACAAATCAGTCTGGTTCTAAAATGCAGATAGATAATATATCCGAAAGATGCATACATAAAATATCTGTATTTAATAAAGACGTAAAATATCCACCTACTACGAATATCAATGATATGCCTGATACTTTAAAACAATGGTTTTTTAGTATATTTGAAAAAGGTGAAAGAACTGCTCCACCGGAAGATATATCTGGAATGATTAAAATTTCACCTGATATTACTATAAATTATTCCAACACACTAAAAGAAACACTGTACAAAGAATATGATTCAGATATTATAAAAGTACTGTTTATAAACGGACAACTTTTGGTCGCTACAAAAGAACGGTATTACTTAGATAATATAGAAAGTGTGAAAAAGTATAAAAAAGAAGCACCGATTGTATATACTGTTAATAGTTCTTCCCAGATATTGCATATTACAATGAAAAACAATTCCGTTGTTTGTAATGACAATGAATTTACAGTGCCTGATATTAAGAATATAACAATAATAAAAAACAGGATTTTTGTTTTATCTGACAAACTTGAAGAACTGTCATTCAATAAATACACAAATAACCTGTATGTTAAAACTTACTGGCAGGCACCCGTTTTTGCGTCAAAGTTTTTTGTAAACTGCATATTTGTAGACTGCTTTGGTTCTGCAATGTTCTATATTCCTGAAACAAAAGACAATAATGATGTATTGTATACTACCAGAATAAAAGAACTGAATGGGCATACAATAATTGACGCTTTCT
>JALOBO010000228.1 GCA_023228225.1 Clostridia bacterium | reverse complement strand
GCTGTGATTATATAGGAAAAGATAGAAAAACATATTCAGAATTTTTAAGCTTATCCCAAAATGCACACAAATATGCTTATACCAAATCGCTAGATAAAATTCGTGAAAGATTTAATAGTAATGCGCGTTCAATTGAAGATGCGTTACAGGAGTCTAAAAAATGGAAAACACCAACAGAAATATTCGTTGTAATGAAAAATGGTTATCCGTCTATTGAAAAAATGATATTTAAATAACAATATCGCTATTTTTTGGATTGTTTGTCGATAAAACAACATCATAATTTAACGGTTTACGTCCTGCACATATTGGACAACCACTACCGCGAGACCTATCCTGTATTTTTGCTTGCCATTCGTGCCCTAAAGGACATGTCCACCACGATTTTTGATGAGAGCCTTTACTGAACATTTCTGGTGTGTTACTACCATTTTTAGTTGGATGCCATTGTGCCGCTAATTCTGGGTGTGTTGTTGTTAAATCGTTATATCCAATTAATACTTGTTTCCCTGCGCAAATTGGACACCCTCTACCACTCGACCTATGTGCAATTGTGTCTTGCCATTCGTGACCTTTTGGGCACATCCACCAAGCTTTTTCATCAGAGCCGACGGTGAACGTGTCCGGTGTTAAGTCGCCATTTTTTGTGGGGTGCCATTGTGCCGCTAAATCCGGTCGTAGTGTAGCCAAATCATTAAACCCACTTAGTACTTTTTTATTTGCACAAATCGGACAATTATTACCATTTGACCTACTATTGATAACCGCCCGCCACTCGTGCCCCAAAGGGCATATCCACCATGCTTTCTCATGTGACCATTGTTCAAACATTTGAGGGGTTAATGTTCCATTTTTTGTAGGATGCCACTCTTTTACTAATTGTGGGTGTAGTGAAGCTAACGAGTTTTTTAAACAGTCTTGTTTGTATGATTCCAATATTGTCCCCCTATCTCGATTAATGTCGATATCACATTGACCAGTATTAAATATTAAGTTAAGGGTTGAATTAATAACTAAGTTGAGTTGAATATAGTTATTTTTTATAGGAAATATGATAACGTCTTGAGTGTTAATGATTTCAATATTTTTATCCAATGACTCTTTTACTCTAATTAATCGAATTCCACAATTTTTCAAATACTCATTCTTCTTTTGCTCTTTCTGGTCATTCTTTTTACCAACATGATACCTACAGCCGTCATATTCTATTGCGATGTTTTTAGAGGGAATCCATATATCTACTTCGACCTTGTTGTTGATTTTCTTTCTGTTTTCTACACTAGCATCAAGTTGTTTTAAGTAATAATAAATTGCTTGTTCAGGAAATGATGTTTTAGATTCAGAATCACATTTTGGACAACCGTTACCAGTAACACGACTATATATTACAGCTTGCCATTCATGCCCTTTGGGGCATATCCACCATGCTTTTTCATGAGAACCTTTACTGAACATCTCAGGTGTTTTATTGCCGTTTTTGGTCGGGTGCCATTCACTTGCTAACTTTGGATGTGTTGTTGCTAAATCGTTATATCCTTTCAATACTTTATCTCCCGAACATATTGGACAACCATTACCGCACGTCCTACTAGAAATTATTGCTTCCCACTCATGCCCCAAAGGACATATCCACCAAGCTTTTTTATTAGATTGAGGTTTAACCATGTTGGGTGTTAAATTACCATTCTTCGTAGGATGCCACTGCGCGGCTAATTCAGGATTCACAGTAGATAAATCATTAATTCCACTCAAGGCTTTTAAACCTTTACAAAATGGGCAACCCACCCCACTTGACCGGCTAGCGATGGTTGCTTTCCATTCGTGACCTTCAGAGCACACCCACCATACTTTTTTATTTGACCCACAAGTATACCTGTCCGGTGTTAAGTCGCCATTTTTTGTGGGATGCCATTGTGAAGCTAATTCTGGATTCAGTGTAGCTAAATCGTTAACACCTTTTATTAATTTCACCATATCGCTATTATATATTGGTTTTCAAAGCTTAAAACACTATGTATATTGAAAATTTTAACAGTATGTTAGATTAAAAACACAGTTTAAGATTAGCAATTAATCATCACTTAATCAAACGCTATTCAAAAAAATAATACCACCAGCCTCAAAGCCTTGTAATTTAACTTATTTTTAATAAAACAATAGGTTTATAAACTAATACAACCAATAAAATTATACTTTAAGTTTGTAGGATTGGATTTGACATGGTAAGACCGGTAGTTTATTTAAACGCTAAAGCCTACAACATAGTAATTGGTGATTTAACTTGAGTTTTGAACAACATCGTGATGTGCTTAATAAGATTTTCGCCGCCTTTATCCCAGCGATTGAAAGTAAAGCCGATAAAGACGGTGTGCGCAGGTATAAGAAGCCAAAATTTCAAAATTGGCAAAATCTTACATTACCACTCACACCGTGTCTTACAGAAAAGCATTTTGGAGGCGCAGTACGAGAAGGTCATGTTTGCGTGGACGTAGATGACAATGAGGATTGTTTATTTTTATTGCGAATTATTGATAATTTAAAAATAAAATCATTAGTGGTAAAAACAAAAAATGGGATGCATTTTTATTTTAAGGATAGTAAACACCTTATTGAAAAAAATCACGTTAAAAGCGTCACAGGTTTAAATCTGGTAGTTGATTATAGAATTAGTGGCGGATTCGTTATATTAAAAGAATTCGGCGTCGAGAGAGAAATAATAAGGAGTGTTACGGAACTTGATGAAATACCGGTGTATTTATTATCCCATCACGTATCTAAACCAAATAAAGAAGGTTATACTACAAAATTACTCGGTGGTGAAACTTTTAATTTTCCAAAATTGTCAACTTCCGAAAACTGGTCTTTACATAATACGTTACGCGATTACATGTTAGTTTTAGCCTCAAATGGTTATAAAAGCGATGACAGTATAAAACTAGTAATTCGAGCCATTAATAAAGGAATGGTAACCCCTGAAAGTGATAAAGCAATTGAATCAGAACTTTTAAAAGATTTTACAAAAGTTCATGAAATTTCAACAATTCAGGAATTTAATAATTATAAGAGTAGTCAGGGCAGTACTGTTAATGAGGTTTGTAGGGCTATAAACTACTATAATACGATAAATAATGGTAATAGTTTTGTGGCGTATAAAAGCGGAAGAGGTGTTTACAACATCGTAAAA
>JALOBO010000227.1 GCA_023228225.1 Clostridia bacterium | reverse complement strand
TTTTATATACTCATTATATACCATTATTTGCGCATGTCAAGCCCTTTATTGATATTTTTTTTAATTATTTTTTTAGGCACTTTCGCGGCCTTTTATTTGTGTTTATGGTTTTAATCCTTTTATTTCCGCACTAAATAAATAAAATTGTTATGAACCGCTTAAGCGCATATATCTATATAATAACGCGCCGGGAGCGCAAATATATAACATACAATGCGCATGGGGGTGGGGGGGTTGCTGCATAAATAACATTTTTAAAATAATTCAATAAAAGGGGTTGACATATACGGCGGGTAAGGTATAATAGGGGTATGCGGTTAAATATATGTTTGCGGTGATACCAAGATAGCGTGATATATTGCTAAATGTTTAACCAAATCAAAGGAGGTAAACGTGAACAAAAACACGATTCAAGAATGGCACGACAACTTATTTAAACCATCAAGGGAGGGGGGGTACTGTTATGTTGGAATGCAAAATTTGTGGGAAGAAAGTGAGCCGATTGTTGAGCCACTTAAAAAAAACGCACAAAATGTCAAAAGCAGATTATGAAAAACTTTTCGGTAGCACCGATTTCGTTAGCCCAGAATTGCGCTTAAGTCTTACCGCTGCAGCGTATCGCCACATTAAGCAAGTTGAATTGAACTTATCAAAGTCGTCTAAAAGGAGATGAAAATATGGAATATAACTTACCAAGAAAACTTAAAGCAGATGAAGTTGAGTTAAGAATCGGTTCCAAAACGAAAGATAAAACTAAAGTGCAGTTGCTTGTTTACAAAGACGCTCGTACCGACATGGCCTTGCTTGATGAAATGTTTGGTAATAATTGGCAAGTAGAATATAAAGAAATTAAAGGCGTTATGTACTGCGGTATCGGCGTTTTGGTCGGTGATCATTGGGTTTGGCGCTGGAATGCTGGCGTCGAATCAAAGGGCACGGGGGATGATGATCCAAATAATCAAAAGGGGGAGGCCTCCGATGCATTTAAACGAGCTGGTTTTCTATGGGGAATCGGGCGCGAACTTTATAAACTTAAAGGCATTCAATGGATTCCAATTAAAGACAATTATGATAAATGGTTTATAACCGAACTTGACTGGGACGAAGATACATTATGGAATTTAATAATCATAAACCAAGATGATGAAATTGTTTATCAAATTAAAAAAGGCAAAAAGATATTTATCAAAGAAGGCACAAAACAAGCCGATACACGAAACAACGAACCCACCCCTAACAATGTTAAGCCCGAGCGCGAAAACGTTGCCAGCGAGCCTACAAGTGCCGAAAAAGAAACCGTTATAGACGCCGCAGATGTTGTTGTTAAGAAAAATACGGCAATTTATAAGGAGTTATTAACTTCCGTGTTTGATTTATTGGACACAATTCATTACCCAAGCGCAGACGTCAAAGCTAAAGAAATCGTTAAATCGTTTTTTGAAAAACAACTAAATGTTGCACCAATTAAATCTTTAAACGATAAAATAGAATTAACAAATGATAAAACACAATTAGAACCATTAATTAAAAACAGAATATTATTGCAAAAAGATGACATTTGGCTTGGCGACAATGGCCAACCGAGTTTGAAATTTGAAACCGAGCAAGAAATGAATATCTGGGAGATGGAAAACATATAATGGTTAAAACACTATTTGATATGAAAATTAATTTTAAACGGAAACTATATTCAACAAAGACGGGTGGGACGGCTTCTGGAGGCTTTTTTTGGGACAAAGATAATTTTGATTCAATTAATCTTGAATATTCATGTTTTGACGAAATTGCCAATTTAATTGATTCGCTTCCTATAGGGGCAAAAATAACTGGCGAGGGTAAAATAAAAAACAAAAATTCTTATTCAAAAACAGCGACACAAGAAGACAACAATGCCCGAGAAATTACGATTACAAAAATAACTAAATATGCAATTTGGGATGACAACAAAAAACGACTCGTTATTTCTGATTGTGATGTCACCGCTTCAAAAAGAGTTAACAGCAATTATGGTGTCGAAAACGATTTCACCCAACCGCAGCCAAAACCAAAGGAAATTGCAAAACAAGAATTTAATGTCACTGACGATGATTTGCCTTTTTAAGTGATATTATGGACTTTATGAACTTGCAACAATTTGTTATCGCAGTTGGTTATGTATCGCAAGATTTAATACCCCATGAAAGTGATAATAACAAATATATGTTTTTTGGCTTAACATCGCGCAAATATAACGGCATGAGTACTTATTTGCGTTGTAGGATTTCCGGAGAATTGGTTGATCAATTTGCTTCGCAGCATACAAAAGGCTCAATCGTAATGGTTTATGGCGATATATGCCACCAATATGACCAGGGCGCTCACAACCGTGTTAACAATTTAATTGAGGTTAAAGGTTGGTTCTACTTCGCGGATATTGACGCTCACTTTGATGATTTAAGCGATATTGAATACGCATATCTTGTTGACAGATTAAAAGCATTTAGAACCGCAAGCAACGGTGATAAAAACAAAATTATAAAAAAATTACGATTTAATAGCCCATCGGAAAGTGGGGATTAATTATGGCGATTTATAGACCGGTTTACACATCGTTTTGGCAAGATGATTTTATTCTCTCAATACCATTTGCGGAAAGATATTTTTACATTTACCTCATGACAAATACCAAAACTTCTTTATGCGGTATTTATGAATTGCCAAGATCGATTGCTTCGATAGAAACAGGGCTATCGATAGATAAAATCAAGGATTTGCTAAATAAGTTTCAAAATAAATACCATCGAGTTGTTTGTTCTGAAAAAACAAATGAGATTGTTATAACTAATTGGCTAAAATATAATAACAACATATCTCCCCATTTCCAAGAGGCATTAACAAAAAGTTTCAAAGAGGTAAAAGACACCGAATTGATACGGTATGTATACGGTATCGAAAAAACAAGATACGGTATGTATACGGTGGGTCTACAGCCTGTATCTGTATCTGATACTGTTATAAATACTAATACTATTATTAATGGTACTTTTAAAGACAATGATTTAAATACAGAACTAAATACAAAGAATACAGATAAACAAGAAGAAAACCTACAAGTATCTAAATTAGACAAAAAATCAATTATTGAAAAATGGAACGAAATAGATGAGATTGCACATATTGACTGCATTGAACATAAAAGGCTTGAACATGTAAAAGCGAGA
>JALOBO010000226.1 GCA_023228225.1 Clostridia bacterium | reverse complement strand
TTTATATTTTTGCCAATAATAAGATTCATAGTTTTAAATCTCTTTAATAAATTGACTAAAATCTTCTAGACTATCAATTTTAACGCCACTAATTCCATTTTCTTTGGCTGTTTCTACAATTAAGTAAGGTAGCCATTTTAAAGTATTATATTCTTTAAAATAAATTACAAAACCACAATTTTTTATTCCGTTATAATGCAAGGCTAGTTTTAAGCAATTTTCTTGATTATATTCAATGCGATTAAAGTAAAAAGTGTTCCCATGTTCGACATTTTTGGCGTCGCATAAAACATTTTTTGTATCTTTAATTGCCACAATATCACAAGGTTGCCCACTAAAATTAGTAGGCATTAATTTAGCCCAATAATTAAACTTACTAAATGCTTCGACAATATAACTTTCTGTGATATTGCCGATTGTCTTATTACTATTTTTTCTAGCAACTTTCTTTTTTGTCCCGAACATTATCTTTCTCCTTTTCAATTTGTTCATCTATAAAATCTTTAAAATGTTCGTAATAGTTTTTATAGGCTTTTTTATCAATAATAATTTTATCTTTTTGATAAATATATTCATAATTTCCAACTTTTCCATCTCTAATTTCATAATCTTTTTTATTTATGTCGGGGTTTTTTTCTTCTTTAAATACTTTTAATGGTCGATTTATTTTAAAAATAACTGCCCCTTTTTTATTTTTTTCAGCCCCAAGCAAGATATCTTTTTTTTCATCTTCTATATCTTTTGTTTTCCATAAAAAGCGAACTCGCTCAACTCCTTTTTCATCATTATATTCTTGAGTAAGCCCTCTTTCCAAAATAGTAAATAAGATTCTAAATTCCATTGGTATTGATTTATCGTAATTATCTTGATTTAAATCAAGATATCTTTCTGCGCAAGCAAGCATTTGTAAATATAACCACTCATCATAGTTTGCTTGGTCTTTCTTTTCGGTTTTAATATTTGCACGACTTAATAATCTTTTTTGTTCTTCTGTTAGTTGATATTTTTTTCCCATAATTAAATTTCCTTTTATTTATCATTATCATCAAATAAATTCATTTGTCTATTCGCCAAATCTTCACTTGATACAGTCTTATAGACATAATAAGACTTATCATTTTTCTTTAAACAAATCCCTACATAATAAATATAACCATAGATCCTTTCTTTGTAAAATTTTTTCCCACCGCTAACTTTATCAATTCCATGCTTACTAAGTTCAGTTGAAAATTTAGTAAGTGACATTCTGTCAAATTCGTTTGACAATTTAGCCCACTCTTTATAAGCATCAAATAAATCAGTACTTTTTTCACGAGAACTGGGAACAAAAATACAATTTTCATCTAAGAATTTTTGAACGATGTCCATATTTCTTTTATAATTATCGGTAGCTTCCTTAATAATAGTTGGCATACCTAATTTTTCGTTTTCCCAACGAACGCACCCATCTACACACCATTTTAAAATACTTGGGATTTCAGCGCGTAACTTATCTTCCAAACGCTTATCGATTTTGTCAACAGGGATTGTGTTTAAAAAAGGCAATTCTCTAACTCGACGCCAATCACCATAAGTTGTGCCGTGAATAATTAACTCGTTATTACAAGCGATCCACAATTTAGCAATACTCGTAAAAGTAAATTCGTTACCATATAATTTTCTTGTGGTAATACTGTTGCCACCTGTTAAATTTTTAATAAAATCTGCATTTAAAACGCTACCTTCTTTTGGTTCGTCCGTAATTACAAGCCTAGCTCCAGCAATACATGCAATATTTGGTGTAGCCTTATCGCCACTATTGGCATATTTAGAATCTAAGAAAGTCTCAATTCTTGAATGGATTGCATAAGTACCCATCATCGTTAATATTGTATCAAGTAATACACTTTTGCCATTAAGCCCATCACCTAAACACTCAAAAAAACATTGTTCTTCTGCACTGCCAGTAAGTGAATAACCAAGTGCTTTTTGCAAATAAATCGCTAATTCAGTATTTTCACAAGTTGTTTCTTCAATAAACTTAATCCATCTTGTTGGTGGATCGATTCTGTTGTAGTGTGTATAAGTGTTTTTGCTCATCATAAAAGCTGGACTATGTTCTAAAAGTTCACCTGTAAGTAAATTTACAACGCCATCAAGCGTATTTAATAGAAATTTATCTTTGTCAAAATCTTTATTTCCGCAAGGAATTTTTTCTATGTGTTTTAATTCTTTTAACATAGCATCTTTTCCATTTGTGCTAGACAAATGTTTGATGTTTGCTTGATATTCTTTGGTATTATTTTCCGTTGATAAATGACTAATATTTTTATGCATAATTTCTATCATTAAATCAGCATATATTTTTACACGAATATTTTCCCTACTGTCTCGTTCCCAAGTCCCGTTTCCTGCGTTATAAACCATAAAAACAACATCTTCCACATTATATTTAATAAGCCCTTTATATAATTCGTAAAACATTTGAGCATTTCCAGTATCGTTTGGTGCATATAATTTATTTTCTTTAAGCGCTCCGTTTTCCGCTACATAATAATTTTCTTCATTATAATGATTTGGATCATAAGTTGCTGTTATTTTATTTAACACTGAATTAATTGTTATCTCTCCATATGTTAATTCACCTCTTTTTTCATCCCATTTATCTCGCATTAAACCACTTTTCCTAAATAACCTATCAATTTGCTCACGATTACCACTACACCAAAAAGCTAAAATCATGCAAAGTGCACCATCAGCATCACTGTGGCTTTGGTACTTTAGGTTTTCATAATCGCCATTCCATAAGGCATAAAAGGTTGTTGCTTGTTTAGATTTTTTGATTTTATTAATAACCTCTTCATCAGTTAATATACTATTTTTTAGTTCGCCATTTTTGTCAAAATCATTGTGGCTAACCACATAAGATATTTTGTTTTGAACTTTATCAGCAAGATACTTTTCGTGCAAAGAAAAAATAATATTCGTACAATCATTAATTATTAAACTTGTATTAGGGTAAATATTGCCAGTCATTGCTAAATATCGACCACTATCATACATTTCAATATTGCCTTTACGTCTATTGCCTTCTGGCAATTTTCCACGACAAATTATGTGAATACCTTTACCACTTTGAGAAATTTCAGTATATGAATTTAGTTTTGCGATAAACTCATCTCTTATCATCTTATCATTATCATTTTCAATGTCATCTAAATCAACGCCAAAAT
>JALOBO010000225.1 GCA_023228225.1 Clostridia bacterium | reverse complement strand
AGATCGTCGGCGTAGTATTCGCATACGAACCAGTTAAAAATCGCGGTGCATTTAACACCTTTGTAATCGACGATATAGTACGGCTGATTTGGATTTTCTATCTTTTCGATGACGGTAATTTCATCTATACCGCCGTTCAGAGAATTAATATGCGCCTGTGTAGTATAAGGTTTCATCATTTCACCTCCATAATTTTCAGGTCTATAAATGAATGGCGGTTATAATCGTTTTCGTCGGTTACATTCCACCAAAGGTCAGTTTGCCCACTTAAATCTTCGTTGCTGTCAAAGATATAACCGTCTTTAATTCTGCCGGTAATTTCAAACGCTTCTTCGCCGACCCAGCTCATATCGGGATTTCGTTCATTTAAAATAATCTCGCAGAACCGTTCGTGCGCTTTGGTATAGCTGTCGAAAAGTTCGACTTTTACGGCTTCGTCGTCCGTTGTGGACCAGTCGAATAAAACCATATAAACTTTCATAATCAAAACTCCTTGTCAAAAGTATTTTTTATCGTGTATTGCAATGCCGGAAGGTTGGTATAACAATTATGTCCGCCCGTGTAATCTTTTTCGTGCTTCGCCGTGCGGTATAGAATACGGTTGTACCATTCATTTTGCCAAAATCTTACGTCGCTTATAGAAAAATAAATATAGCGGTTTTCGCTGTTTTTAAAAAAGGCCGAGAACTCGTAGTGGTTTCGTCCCACGTTCACAAGCTCCCAGCCGTTCTGTTTGCACAAGGTGCGTAAGTAATTTATGTATTTGTTTTGAAACTGTTTGTAATCTTCGCCGGTATAACCGCCTGAAGAAAATTCATAATCGAGATACTTTTCCAAAACTTTTAATGTTGCCATTTTCATATTCCTCCTTAACAAGTCCTGACAACGCCGCCGAACTGCGGCTTAATGCCGATGCTACCGAACTCCGAACACATATCATCGTCTATGTTTTTAACGTAAGCACAGGAGTATCCGTCTTTAATGTCATCTCTGTCGTAACCCCATTCTTCTTCGGAATCTGATACGTAGAGGAAGGCAAGCAGTTCGCCGAATTCTGTTATGTTATGAATAACGTGGTAAACAACGGAATTGTATTTTTCCTCAAAAGCTTTTACGTATTGCATTTGATCTTCATTAAGCCAATATAAAATTCCTCCGTGTTCGGAAAGGTTGATAACGTCTTCTTTTTCAAATTCGTTGATTGCGTTTTGATGAAGTTTAAGCATTTTCATTCTTGCGATAGCTTCCTGTTTTTGTTTTTGTCTTGTCATTTTTATAATCTCCTTTAATTAAATTTCTTGTTCGAGGGCTTCAAAATTCAGCCCGATGTTTCTTAATGTTTCTTCAAATCCGAACCATGCCAGTAGGTTTTGATTAGAGCAGTCGCGGATAAGCGGATCTTCTTTATCCCATTTATCGCCAAAAATGTCCGAAAAATCGTATAAACCCATATTTGCCATTGATTCGGATAACAATTCGTTGCTTTCGTCTTGATACTTCTTGTAGAAAGCGAGTGTGTCTCTGTAATAAATAAGAAAGCCAACCGTTCCCGATTGGCATCCGTAGTGAAGCACGTCTGAAAAAATGTTTTTCTTGTCGTCATAGTTGCCCCATTCGTCAATAACGTAATTGCAAACCCTTTTCGTAAGAGCGTTATCGCTGTTTTGTTTCAATGATTTCACATTTGCAAGTGTAAGTTTCATTCGTTCACCTCCTCAAAATCGTCTACGTTAATTGAGTCGCACATAACACCGTACTCAAAGTAAAAACGGTTGCCGTCATGCTTTAGGTCATAAGTTATAACGCTTATCTTACCTCTGTTTGTAACAGCAACCGTAATTTCATTATGTTCGGTATTAATGTCAACGATGTTGAATGTAATGAATTCTTCACCGTCATAGAACTGGAATTCAGAGAGATAATATTTCTTTCTAAATTCATCTGATTTGAAAACTTTGTTTTCCATAGGATTTACCTCCGAATATTTATTTTGCCTTTCGGCAGGGGCGTAGTAGCAAAGTTCGGAGCTACTGTCAGTTACAATGAAATTAAAGGAAATCGGAAGTCAACGACAAAGGAAAAAAATATCGCATTGGTATAACGGAAAATCGACATAAAAAAAGACCGGGCAGCGCCCAGTCTATGGAATAAGGTAATATTTAGTTTTCAGCGATAATTTTTCCCGTTGACTTCCGCTTCGGACTTTGCTACGCTCAGCCACAACGAAACGGCAAAATATTCGACGGTAGTTATTGTTTTGTCATAATGAAAAAAGCGTAGCTGTTTTGAATACGCTCAAAAATAGTTTTCAGTCTTACCCTATTAGAGTACTCAAACTGATTATTTTACCGCCCTTACTTTCATAATAACGTAACATTTCGTCAATTTTTCTTTTGTCATAGCTTGTAATGCAGTCCGATAAAACATTAACATTAAATTTTTCCTTAGTTAAATTATAAACTGTTGCTTTGACACAAGCGACAGCGTCCGCTCCTGTTATAAAGAACTCACTAATTTCATTTTTCTTGACAAAGCCTGCGAATTCCTCACTGGTTAAAGCGTTTCCTTTGCATTTAGTAAATATATGTTTTGATACAATTTTCAAATCCGACGCTAATTCGGCTCCGCGTGTATTGGGCTTAAAGGTTCTTGTGCCGTCAGATAAATTTTCATGCCTTATGTAGACTATATGAATATCGTTGCTAACCGCCCAATCAATAGCTTTGTTAATATTGTCGATTATTCCCTTGTAATTCTTTGTAATATCGTTTTGAATATCTATTATTACTAATGCTTTTTTCTGCATAAAGGTATGCCTCCGCTACATTTAATTTTACTCATTTATTATATCAAAAAATGGCGCTATAATCAAGCTCTTAAGCGATCATCTTTTTAGTTACTTAAGCACCAACGAGAGAAAAATTATTTGGCGGAGTTATTTTTTGTCTTTATAAAATTGCCTTGTTCGTCACGCTTATTGGTTTTCCAGCTATTGTATTCTTGCTTTGGTCTTTCAAAAGAAAAAACCACGCCTGAAACTCCGTTTACGAAAATGTATTTCGTTTCGCGAGTGTTCAAACGCGGTTCGTTTTGGCGGCAAGAGTGGGACACGGGTTGAAACAAAGTCTAAAACATAGTCCCGACCACCGCCGTAGCGTGTTGTTTCTAAGCTTTGGATAGAAGAAATCACAAAACCACGCTTGCAATGTGACCAAACCTTC
>JALOBO010000224.1:2054-3275 GCA_023228225.1 Clostridia bacterium | reverse complement strand
TTGTTTTTACATTTAGGGCAGTCATAACCAGTTAAATTGCCTTGAATCGCGTTTATAATATCAATTTGTCGTTGCGCATAGTCTTTAGACGATATGCCCGTATTTTGGGCGGCTTTCTTCTTGGCGTTCTCTGGTATGTGGCTCATTATTTCCTTTGCCGTTGGTAGTTCGTCCAGCGTTATAATCATCTCCCTTATCTCTGTAATTGCCATCAAGCACTTTTGCCATGTTTGCGTCTTTTATTAGCCAATCAAAATTTGCTTGCCAGTTTCTATTATTTTTGCCTTTGAGAAATGGACTTGATTCTGCCATTTCAAATAGCCGTTTAAAATCTTCCAATTTATACCCAGACGCAAAGCGTGCATGAATAGTTTGTTTTCGTGATTCAGATAGCTTTGTACATTTCGGATAACTTTTACAAATTGTGGAATAAAGATTTTGGATTTCAGAATATGAAATTGTTGCCCTCTTATCTTCTTTATCATTTTTATCTTTATTGCTTTCTTTATCTTTCTTCAATTGTGGTTGCTCGTTGGTTAGTCGTTGGTTAGCCGTTGGTTGCTCGTTGGTTAAATCGTTGGTTGGCTGTTGATATAAATCGTAATTTTTAACAGTAATAATGCTATATTCGGGAGTTGGGTGGTTGGTTATTTCGCCGGTTGAAATTAAGTGTTTTATTGCTGTCCTCACCGCTTGTCTTGACATATGTAATTCAGCCGCTAATTTTTGTGAAGAATATACTCGCTGCCCTCGCTCAATCGTAATCCCTCGCCACTTTTTAGGCTCCCAGTTTGCGGTTAAAATTAGATGAAGAAATACTGCTTTTGTATTCGTATCGTCGTACCATTCCCATTTAAGCATTGAACGATAAATCCGAATAAATCCGCTTTCGAGCATTTCACCACCTCTTTTACTTCTGCCAATTTATCACTCCCTTTGTTTCTCCACATAGTCAAACAAAGTTGGCTGCTCGCATTCGCATTCCGCTTGTTTGCAATTTAAAACCGCCTGTTTGTAATAACTGCTTTTTAGCTCTATTCCTACGCCTTTGCGCCCCATTTTGATGGCTTGGTATATTTCACTGCCTATGCCTGCAAAAGGGCTTAGAACCGTGTCACCCGGGTTAGTCCATAGTTCTAAGGCACGGGCTATAACATCAAGCTGCAAAGGGCAGATATGTTTTTCGTCGCCATTTTCGCGTGCTGCTTCACGATTGAGGGT
>JALOBO010000224.1:0-2044 GCA_023228225.1 Clostridia bacterium | reverse complement strand
AAATGCTTGATTTATGGTCGGCCGTTTCAGAATCTTTTGAATGTAGTTTTGCTGCTTTATGTGGGGCTTGTGGCTCATTTTCTCCGATAAAGTTTTCAAAGCCGTTTGGGTGCTTAATGCGTTCGGGGTTTTCTCCAGGCTTACGCATGACGATTAGATAATCTGGTAATCCTTGCCTGCACATGGAAGAATCTTTTACAATCTGCTTGTGCATAAGCCCCAACGATTTTGTTCTTGTCGCTTCCGTCAGTGGGTCTTTCCATATCATCACGCGGCTATGATAGATAAAACCTATATCTTCAAAAAGCCTTATCAATTCGCCTGGAAAGTCTTGCAAACCTATAAATCCGTCACGTTCTTTTAACCGAGGAATGTCCATACAGTGTATCCACATTAAGCGTCCAGGCATTATAATGCGATACATTTCGTCCCCTGCAAATTTAAAATTTTGTATAAATTCTTCATCGCTTCTTGCGTTCCCCATATCTCTTTCAGACGCTGAATATGTATAAAGTGAAGAAAACGGTGGGGAAAAGCCCATACCATGGATTGAATTATCTGGAATTTCTTTCATTACTTCGACGCAATCGCCATTGTAAAGGGCGTAATTTTTGCTTATACATTGGTCTATTACTTTCATATTTATCCCACCTTTAGCCATTCCGGCAAAATCATTTCTTGTGTTGGCAAATAATCATCAATTTGTCTGATAGTGCCATGAATATCTTTTTTTAGAATTTCTTTTGTGTATTTCACCATTTCGGATGTCATATGCTGCGCATTTTTTTGTTTGCGTTCAATATTTTCTTTTACAACACCCTCTGCGTCACTTGTAACTATATGGATATTTGTTGTATTTTTTTGTCCGAATCTCCAGCAGCGTCGTACTGCCTGATAATAAGCTTCAAAACTATCTGATAGCCCACAAAATATTTCTGTATCACAATTTTGCCAATTCATGCCCCAACCTGCTATTTTTGGTTTTGAAATAAGAGCCCGTACAGAACCGTCAGAAAAAGCCATCATTGCATTTGCTTTATGTTCGTCTGTATCGCTGCCGGTAACTTCTACCGCGCCATCAATGGCTTTTGTAAGTGCTTTGCTCTCATCGTTTAAATCGCACCATACAAGCACTTGTTTGTCGGTTGAGTTAGCTATTTCAGCACATTTTTTAACACGCTGTTCAAGGCTGTTATGGCGTGCCGCACGGCGTTCATTTAGCGTTTGTATCGTTGGAGCAAAGAACATTTCCTGCCCGGTAGAATCAATTTTATGGGACGTTTTTACTGTATGCTGTGTAACTATTAGTGGCGGCAATTTGTAGTCTATGCCGTCATAGCCTAAGTCTGCCGGATTGCTAAACACTACCGCCCATGACGCTATCCATTCCCAAAAATCGTCTTGCGCATGGCCTTTTAGTCGCCAATTTTGTGTTGAACCGCCATCGTGTACGAAAAAAGTAGATAGCATTTCGGGGCGCGTCATAATCCCTAAAAATTCGGCATGGTTGCCTAATTCCATAAAATCGTTTGGCGCCGGTGTCGCGGTACATGCTAACTTGTAAGACATATCTTGAAACATATCTATAATTTGCTGCTTGATTTTGCCGGAATAAGACTTTAGAATTGAGCTTTCGTCCAATACAACGCCGCCAAACTTTGAAGCGTCAAAATGTGAAAGCACTTCATAATTTGTGATGTTAATTCCAGGTTGCACATCAATTTGTGAGCGGCATATTGTAGCCGTATAGCCAAACTTGTTAGCTTCTCGCCTTGTCTGTTTTGATACTGCAAGGGGGGCGACTATCAATACAGGCTTTTTTGTATGTTGCGATACCTGGTAGCTCCATTCAAGTTGTTGCGGCGTTTTGCCTAATCCACAATCCTCAAATAATGCTGCTTTCCCTTTTTTGATAGCCCATTTGACAATATCTTTTTGCCAATCGAAAAGTGGGCTTAAAATCGGAGAAGGCTCAAAACCTGCGGGCTTAGATACAATATGCTTAGATTGCAAAAAATTATCGTACTTTATTTTTAAATCTGCC
>JALOBO010000223.1 GCA_023228225.1 Clostridia bacterium | reverse complement strand
TTGACGAAAGCAAGATTGAGGTTGCAGTTAAAGACGTTCCGATTCCGGCAGATGTTCAGACAAAACCGGAAGATGACCCGCTAGCATGATAATCCAGTTTGACAAAATTAAATTATTCCAGCAACCCGACGGCGTTTACTTAGGCCTACATGTTAAAAGCCCTCTGCAAGCCGAAAAAGCCACTGAAAAATGCGATGGTAAGTTATGCGACGCAGAATTAAAGATACACAGAGAACGCCGCTCACTTGAAGCTAACGCCTATCTTTGGAAACTACTGCAAGAAATTGCCGGAGTAGTCGGAACTACTACAAAGGAAGAAGTTTACCGCAACGCTATTTATGACGCAGGAAAATTTGACTTTGTATTGCTAAAAAATGAAGCCGTTAAAACATTTATCCATAGTTGGGACGCTCGCGGTTTAGGTTGGATTGCAGAAAAAACAGATAGAAAAGTAGACGATTATCAGCAGATTATTTGTTATTATGGCTCATCTGTCTACAGCACAAAAGAGATGTCAACATTATTAGATTTTGTGGTAAATGAAGCAAAAGAATTAGACATAGATACACGAACGCCAGATGAAATTGCGAAAATGGAGGCGCTATGGGGGACTTAAAGTCAAAATATGCAAAGGCATGTGATATTCCCAAAAAGGTTAAAGATACAGTTTGGGAGCGCGACAATCATCATTGTATCATATGTGGTTCACCGGCAGCCATGCCAAATGCGCATTACATACCGCGCTCCCACGGAGGGTTAGGCATCGAGCAAAATATCGTTACTCTTTGTGCTGAATGCCATAGAGCATATGACCAAACAACATCGCGCAAATGGTATCGTGAGCGCATTAGATTTTATTTAAAAAGCAAATATCCCGATTGGGACGAAAGCAAATTAATCTATCACAAATACAATTTTTAATGCCGCATATGGCGGCTGAAAGGATAGGCTATGGCAAAACATGAAGACCTTATTGGCAAACGCTTCGGGAAGCTTACAGTAGTTTCGTTTTGTAGCATTGATAATAATGGTCATGCTTATTGGCTATGCAGATGCGATTGTGGAAGACTCACAGTAGTGAGAGGCGCACATCTTAAAGACAAACATGTTAGGTCTTGCGGATGCTGGAACCCAAGAATAACACATGGTATGTCAAATTCTCGGATTTACGGCATATGGGAAAAGATGCTTCAACGTTGCTATAACGAAAATAGTCATGCTTATTTTAGATATGGAGGCAGAGGCATCTCAGTTTGTAAAGAATGGCATAAGTTCGAGCCGTTCTTTGATTGGGCAACGCAAAATGGGTATAAAAAATGTCTCTCAATAGACAGAAAAGATAATGATGGCAACTATGAACCTTCTAATTGTAGATGGGCGACCCCTCAACAACAAGCGAATAACACAAGAAAAAACAGGCTAATAACTTTTGAAGGCCGGACTCAAACGATGATTCAATGGGCAAGAGAAAAAGGAATCAAACAATCAACTTTGAGTATGCGAATTAACAAATACGGTTGGAGTGCAGAAAAAGCACTTAGAAAAGGGGCATAAAATGAGTCTAAATATTGTTGCTTTAATGGGGCGCCTCGTAGCAAATCCAGAATTAAAGCAAACACAAAGCGGAATAGCCGTAACAAGTTTTAGGATAGCTTGTGACCGCTCATACTGTAAACAAGGCGAGGAACGTCAAACCGATTGGATAGATTGTACGGCATGGCGTTCAAACGCAGAATTTATCTGTAAATATTTTGGCAAGGGACAATTAATAGCGGTTCAAGGCGAATTGCAAACCCGCAATTATACGGACAGAGACGGCAATAAGCGTAAGGCTACAGAGGTAGTTGTTTCACAAGCGCATTTTGCCGAATCGAAGAAAGAAAGTAACAATAGTACATATCAAAAGCCAAAAGGGCAGCCGGATATTTCGGCAGACGATACAGGCGATTTCGAGGAAATACCAGATGATGGGGATTTGCCTTTTTGAACTAAAAAGAGAAATAAGGTGGACTAATGGCAGATTTAAAAAATTACGAGGAATTTTTAAAGGCAAAACAAATTACAACGTGTGCAACTGGATTTGAGCCATATCCTATAAAAGATGGCCCTTTTGATTGGCAATGTTGTATTACCCAGTGGCTAATCCGTAAGGGCAAAGCAGCCATATTTGCGGATTGCGGTCTCGGCAAAACAATAATACAACTTATATGGGCATATCAAGTTTCAAAACATACCAAACTACCTGTACTTATTGTAGCTCCGCTTGCCGTCGCAAGGCAGACACAAAGAGAGGGCGTTAAGTTTGGATACTCTGTAACGGTTTGCCGCACACAAGGGGATATAAAGTCCGGAATTAATATTACAAACTATGAAATGTTGGAACACTTTGATGCAAAAAAAATTGGCGGCGTCGTTTTGGACGAATCGTCCATATTAAAATCTTACATGGGCAAAACCAAAATGGAGATTATCAACAAATTTAAGAACACTCAATATAAATTAGCTTGCACGGCAACTCCAGCCCCAAACGACCATATGGAACTATTGAACCATGCTGAATTTTTGGGCGTTATGAAATCATCTGAAGCATTATCAATTTGGTTTATAAATGACACAAATAGGTCCGGGCACTATCGGCTGAAAGGACACGCCGTAAAATCGTTTTGGGAATGGGTCTCGACATGGGCTATCTGTATGAGCAAACCGTCCGATATTGGATACCCTGATGATGGATACGATTTGCCTCCACTCAATATAATTGATGAAACTGTACATGTAAGTGTATTTGACCCAACTTTTCAAAACGGACTCATTCGGAATATTGAAACATCAGCTACAGGGTTCCACAAAGAAAAGCGAATTACCGCTCCCGCAAGAGCAGAACGCACGGCAGAAATCGTAAATAGAAATAACGAGCAGTTCATAGTTTGGTGCGAAACGAACTATGAAGCAGATAGTTTAAAAAGGCTTCTCCCAAAAGCCATTGAAGTAAGAGGGAGTGACAGCAACGATAAAAAGGAACAATCCGCAACAGATTTTATCAATGGAAAAATTCGGCTACTAATTTCCAAACCGTCAATATTTGGGTTCGGGCTTAATTTTCAGAATTGCCATAATACCGTGTTTTGCGGGTTGGATTACAGTTATGAAAGCTATTATCAAGCAGTTAGACGCTTTTGGAGATTCGGGCAAACAAAGCCGGTAAATGCTTATATAGTTTTGGGGAGTACCGAAAAAGAAATTCTTAATACAATTCGGCGCAAAGAAGCGCAACAAAAT
>JALOBO010000222.1 GCA_023228225.1 Clostridia bacterium | reverse complement strand
TTTTTACAATTTTATCATAATTCTATTATAAAATCAAGATTCCTCTAATGTTATAAACGCTTTCTGTTTCTCTGTTTCTCAAGGCTCTATCCAGCGCCATTATGGTGGCGACTGCTCCGTCGATTCGCTCAGTGGATTTCTCTTTGTCGGGTTTGATGTTTCCCGCCGGGTCTGTTCTTACAAATATATTATCCATCATCCACCTTAAAGGCTCGTTGCCGCCGTGGGCGATTTTCTTTTCAAGCGTCAGCTTCATCAACTCTTTAGTAGGAGGTGACATATCCTTGAAGCCCTGTCCGAACGGCACTATCGTAAAGCCTAAGCCTTCCAAATTCTGCGACATCTGAACTGCTCCCCAACGGTCGTAGGCGATTTCCTTTATGTGATATTTCTTTCCCAGTCCGTCAATAAAGTTTTCGATAAAGCCGTAATGGATAACGTTGCCTTCGGTGGTCATAATACTGCCCTTTGCTTCCCAAACATCATAAGGCACGTGGTCTCTTGCCACTCTCTGTTTTATTGTGTCCTCCGGTATCCAAAAGTAAGGAAGTATCTCGTATTTATCATCTTCCATCAATGGCGGAAATACCAACACAAAAGCAGTGATATCCGTGCTTGACGATAAGTCCAAACCGCCGAAGCACTCTCTGCCTAAGAGCGCGTTTTCGTCAACGGGGAAAGCGCATTTGTCCCAGGTGTCCATAGGCATCCAGCGCACCGACTGCTTTACCCACTGGTTCAGCCTTAACTGTCTGAATAAGTTTTCCTCCGCCGGATTGTCTTTCGCGCTCATAAACGCCGCCCTCAGTTTTTCAACGTCAACCGTCACATCCAAGGACGGATTCGCCTTGTACCAGTTTTCCTCTTTCGACCAGTCCTCGTTTTCGCCTATTCCGTAAATAACGGGATAGAAAGTAGGGTCAATTTTTCTGCCTTCTATAATATCTTCCGCCTTTTGGTGCACCTCCCAGCAGATTGAATTTCTATCCGTGCCTGCTGTGGTTATCTGAAAGAATAACGGCTGTTTTCTCGCGTCTCCCGAGCCGTGCAGCATAACGTCGTACAAGGCTCTGTTCGGCTGAGCGTGAAGCTCGTCGAACACAACGCCGTGTACATTTAAGCCGTGTTTCGTATAGCTTTCCGCCGAAAGCACCTGATAAAAGCTGTTAAGCGGTGTGTAAACCAGTCTTTTCTGCGAAAGCACCGGTTTGATTCTTTTCTTTAACGCAGGACACTGCTCCACCATATCCGCCGCAACGTCGAATACAATGCTTGCCTGCTGTCTGTCCGCCGCGCAGCCGTAAACCTCTGCGCCCCACTCGCCGTCTCCCGCCATAAGGTAAAGCGCAATTGCCGCCGCAAGCTCCGACTTGCCCTGCTTTTTCGGTATCTCGACGTAAGCGTAGTTATACTGCCTGTAACCGTTTGCCTTAACCGTGCCGAAAAGGTCCCGCACAATCTTCTCCTGCCACGGCAAAAGAATAAACGGCTTTCCGTGCCAAACGCCCTTTGTGTGCTTGAGCATTTGTATGAAGTCCACCGCCCTGTCTGCGCGGGATTTATCGTAATGTGTTTTCGTATTCATCCCGCTCATCTCCGCTTAAAAAGAAGAACAACCCTTTCGGATTGAATCTCCTTTCCTTATTTCGCTGTGTCTATAAGGTCAACGTATCCGCGTATTACCGTCAGCGCTTCCTCATAGCTTTTCGCTTCAAACACTTTGTCGCGCATCGTGTTGAAGTCCGTCTGCCGGCGCTGTTTCCTTAGTTCTACGCCGACCTTGCCCAGTATATCGTAGATGTTTCCGCTCGGCCCGTTGCTGTCATAGTATACCTTTGCTTTTTCCTTATCCATTTTCCACCTCGCTTATGTTAACCACCGCCGTGTATCTCGCGTAGTCGTAGCCTTCGCTTTCTATGAGTATCCCCGTTTCGCTTGTGGGGCTTTTTACCAGCATACAGTGCCATACTCCGTTTTCCATGTACATTTCGTTAAGGTTTCCGGTTATATACTCTCTGTACTCGAAGAAGTCACCGCACAGGCTTTTGTATTCCTCCTCGCTTATCACCAGGGTTTTTTCGATTACTATCTCGCCGGCTTTGCAGTCGTATTTTTTGACTATTTCCTGCCAGTCTTTAACGCTGCTTGCTTTTCTTAACATTACCGCTTTCATATTTGCCGCCTCCTAATACTCGCTTGCGAACAGCACCGTAGTCACCTGCGGTTCGGCTTTGGTATTATCCGTTATGATGTAGATTCTACCCTTGCTTGTTTCGTACGCCGCAAGGATTCTGTCGCCGTTTATAATTGCTTCCCCGTTTACCGCCTTATCGTCTTCGCATAGGTCGCCCCAGTCCTTCTTTTGATAGCGGCTGTACGCTTCCGCTATCTCCGATTGCAGTTGCCTGTCCAGCAGCATTTCCGTGAACAGTCCGCGTGTGATGTATAATCCGTTTCCGTTTTGCATAGTGTCCTCCTTGTTTTGGTGGGACAAACAATACCGCAAAGAACACCTTAAGTCCAGGGAAAAGTTCTTTAATATTAAAGAATATCAACAGCTTTTACAATCTGCTTTTTACCGTTCCTTATAAGAGTTGCTTCGCTTGCGTTTGTGAATTTCAAGTACCTTTTTACGATTACGTCAGCGTATTTCGGGTCAAGCTCCATCGTGCAGCAAATCCTGTTCAGCTGCTCGCACGTTATCAAGGTGCTTCCGCTTCCGCCGAAGTTGTCCAGCACGGTATCGTTTATCTTGCTGCTGTTTTTTATAAGCCTTGCCAATAATTTCAGCGGCTTCATTGTCGGGTGCTCCGTGTTTTTTGACGGCTTATCCTCGTTCAATACCGTTGTCGAAATCTTGTCGCTGAGTATCTCTTTTAACAGCTCTTTCATTTCCTCTTTTTTCAGCTTGCCGATATCGATTTTCTTGTCCTCGAACACCGTGGACTGCGTTCTGTCATCAATAAAGAAGTGGCTTGCGCCGTCCTTCCAGCCGTACAAACAAGCTTCGTGCTTCCATTGATAATCGCTTCTGCCCATCGTAAAGCAGTTCTTATTCCAGATAAGCGTCTGCCGCACCTTTCCAAGAGTCTTGCTGCAGCATTCACGGAAAGCGCCTCCCTCCGTTTCCGCATGCCATACGTAGAACGCCGCGCCCTGTTTCATCACACGCTGAGCCGCTCCGAACGCCGCCGTAAGAAATTTGCGGAAGTTTTCCTCGCTCATATTATCGTTTTGAATCGACAGCCCGTTTCCACCCTCGTAATTTACGTTGTAAGGCGGATCGGTAAGATATAAATCCGCTTTTTCACCGTTCATAAGCATT
>JALOBO010000221.1 GCA_023228225.1 Clostridia bacterium | reverse complement strand
AGTCCATATCACGCTTAGGATAGCACGGGACAAGGAGGTTGTACTTCACATTGATGTCAGATACAACGAGCATCTCAGGGGCATCTACGAGCTGTCTGGGACCATTGCCAGATGACCTTCCATACTTCTCGACGTATTCCTGGACATCAATAAGATATTCCTGGAGGAGTCTGATTCTGAGTTCGGTAAAGTCCTGGGGTTTCGCTGGGAACTTACCTCCACCCACTGTGAATGGGTAGATGACTGCTGGTCTGGTGCTTTCTGGAAGCTTGGACCAATCTGCATATGCCATCAGGACATCCTGGAAGACTTCAAGGAACTTCTTTGCATTGTAGGTTCCAAAGGTCCAGGGCTGTTTTGAGAAGCGGTTGTTTTCTCTGCGTTCGGAGGTGAGTGAAATAAAGAACTGATCGCCTTTCCTCTCTTCCTCATATCTTGGGTTTTCAATGAGCTTTACGCCGGTGTAGTTAATTTCTAATGTCATAATTGACTCCATTAATTCAAGAAGTTTTTAACGAGTTTGCTGGACATACATGCGTCCATTTTCTCTCGTAACTTCTATTAAGTGTTTGTCTTGTAAGGCAATAAGGTTGTCGTTAAACAACTCGATATCCATCACAGGGTCAGCACATACTGCTTCCCTCAATGTCTTACCATCTACCTTACCATTCTTAGTCTCACGGATAATCTTCCGTTGCATCTCACTCAAGTTTGAGTCACAATCTATAACTGATACGTTGATACTGCCATCCAGAGAGATAGACTTCATAGACTCTTTCCAGATATCCACAGCTCTCTTAGCATCATCAATGGTTACCACATCGGATAACCTAACCCTGGCGGACGCCTCGGACAACCTAATCAAGGCGTCTAACTGCCTAGGTGTGATAGCCCGTGTATCCTTGTGTGGACCTGCATCCACTCCGGGGTTTCTGATTGTTGCATACTGGCCTTCAAGGTATTTGAGGGTTTCTTTCGTTAAGATTGGTTTTATACGATGAGATAATGATACATACTTTCGGAAAACATCTGCGTTAACTGGCCTTTTGATGCCAGTGTCATCATCCAGTGCCATCCCGGCATCATACAACTCTGCATTCCTCCTCACACTGAGCATATGTTTTGCTACAGCTCTATCTACTATGGCATTCGGCTTGTCTACCATGAGAAAGATGAGGTCGAACCGTGTTAGTAATGAGGACGGGAATGTGAGCTGACTTGACAACTCCATCTCATCTATGAATCTTGAGGCTTTAGGGTTAGCGGCCGCCAGTAGACTACATCTTGTATATAGAGTGGTGCTGATACCTGCTTTGTTGAAACTGATCGTCTGAGACTCCATAGCTTCATGAAGTGAACTGGTGTCCTCCTCACTCATCTTATCGAGTTCATCTACGATACACATACCTCCGTCGGCCAGGACGAGAGCACCTGCTTCAACAACCCATTTACCATCAATATCATCTTTAACCGCGGCGGCGGTGAGACCTGCGGCTGATGTTGACTTTCCAGAAGTATAGATACCTCTGGGGCACAGCTTACCCACGTTTCTAATGAGCTGAGACTTAGCCAGTGCCGGGTCTCCACATAAAAGGATATGAGAGTTACCTCTGATGTGTGTCCCATCGGGAAGATTAATACTTGTCCCTCCGAACAACTGCAAAACCATTGCTAGTTTTGGACCCTCGTACCCATAGATGGTTGGTGCTATTGATTGTGACAATAGTTCAAACACATCAGGGTTTCTTGAGAGTTCCCGTATTTGTCGTTCATCATCGGGAGAGAGGATGAAATCTTCGTAATCGTCGATGTCTTTAGTGATACCAATGACTTCAATGATGAGTCTTACTTCTTTGTCATCCTCTGCATTCTGCTTTACTCTGACGTAACCTGTTACACGGCATCTGTTGCCTGCCATTAATGTGTCAGTCATTGACCCTGTTAAGGTTGCCAACACTGATTCTGGTTGCTTGCCGCCAGTAACCTGTTCCTGAGGTTCCTGAATCGTGATATACTGAACATCTGCGAACTCGCAAGACTCCATAAGGGGTTCGTATGTCTTATGTGATTTATCCCCACAGCTGTATCCCGAAGGAGGTCTCAGTTTAATCGTCTTTATTCGTAAGCTTGGAGACAACTTGCCACACGATCGGCAGATGAACTTACACGTCTGTATCTCCTGCCGCGTGATAGATGTCTTTCTGATAATACAGTCGATGTTGATGAGTCTGCCGATGTATTCCTGGCGAATCTTTGAAATCGGGATTGGTGGCCCGGAATAATTTTTGAGATATATTCCGGTCTTTGGGAAATTCACTATTCCCAGCTTGGTTTGTAGTGCTTCTCTGAACGCCTCTGCAAACACCGTGTAGTTTTGCTCGAGATTATTCAGTGTTTCTGGTAGAACCTCCTTCAATTTGAGGTAATCTAAAGTTATCGAGTCAGGTTCCACTCCTGTCTTGCAGTCCTTTAACAGCTCAGGTTCGGCGAACTTGAAATAGTTTAGTATATCTCCAAGAGGGTCAATGACTTTTAACTCTACCGCCATGCTATCAGAGCCTGGATTGACCTTCGCTTCCAGAACGAACTCTCGGCAGTGATGTGAAACATCTTGGTGTGTCTTCACCATCTACTGGTTTCATATATTTGCTCCAATCCGCCCTATCTGTGCAGATACCATCTTCATAGTAAAAACAATACTTACACTCCTTGAGAACTCTGACTCCACTTCTGTTATCTATGAACAATCGAATCACCTTCCACATATCCTGTGTGTAACGATGACAGTCTTGTAACCATGTAAATCTCACCGCCCGGCAATCTCACAACACTGTTTTTGGTAGTATCTGAGATCAATAGGTCCGCCCTATCTCTGTTGTGTTCTGCTACTATACGTGACACGATATAATACGTGCCGTCTTTGAATGGAGGTAACCGTGCGGTCTCAGAGTCTTTGTATATGGCAACCTCGAACCCACAAACATCCATTGAGTATAGATATTCAGGAGGGTTGAGCCTAATCATATTCTCAAACCCATCCGCTGGTAAGATAACTCCATTCACATTGATATCGTGACCAGTCGCGTTAATTATCATCGCTCAATCCGACTCTATGATGTCCTCACAGACAGACTTGAGTTCTGGATAATCTTCGAGCAATTCACATAAGCAATTATTCTCAATTGCTAATCTGACCAATTCTTCCGGTGAGATAATAACACCATAGTCTTTACATCCTTGCCACTGTGTAGTGTGGATGAGAACGAACCTCTTTGATTTGGTGAGTCTCGAATAACCCACGTGGTTTCCCGTTGAACCGTCCGTGTAGTTGTTCCCATCCCATTTGTCTAATTT
>JALOBO010000220.1 GCA_023228225.1 Clostridia bacterium | reverse complement strand
TATTTAAGAAACGGAGAAGCTCCTATTAAGGGCTTGCGTGGAGTATTCCGCAAGTTCAAGCAATGGCTTGTCGGTATTTACAATGATTACAAAGAACTAGGCGGTATTCCCTCCGATAAGGTTATGGCTGTTATGGACAGAATGCTTGTAAGCGAGCAAGAAGTAGAAGATGAAGCCAAATTGCAACAGTATAATAATGGGCTAAAGCAAATCAGTAAAATAGTTAGTACCAGTGATTCACAAATGTATGCACGTTGGCAGTCAGAAGCGAAAGAAGAAGCCAAAGAAAAAACGCTTGCTTTAGCTATGAAAGAAATTGAAGATGCTTCTCCTGAGAAACGAACGGAAGCCATATCCCAATACGAAAAAACAATCCGAGAGAAACTATCGCAGCAAGATATTTTCAAAGTAGAAGCAATCCTTAAAAACAACAACGATTTATCCCTCCTTCCAGACCTTGGATATACAGAAGAAAGCTACAGGGAAGGTCTCAAAAACGCAGGTGGAGGGCTAGAACAAGCTGTCAAATCCGCTGTTGAAGCTTTTGCTAAGGACTATGATTCCACTCCTGTCAATAAAGACGCCATAAGGGCACAGGCAGAAAACTCAATGCGAGAAGGTTCTTACAACGATATGTTGGTTGGGTTTGAGCTTGAGGCCATGAAAGCAAAGGAAGAAGCAAGCGACCTTGCCAATGACAAAGCCGTTAAGCAAATTGAAGAAATTATCCGCAATATGAAAGGTGAAGCCAACGATAATGGAAGCGGTACCTCTAAGCCAAATAAATTAAAGCAAGATATTGCCAACCTACGTTATTCCTATAGGTGGACGCTTACAGAAGAACGCATGATCCAAGACGGTAAACTCGCCGAGTTAAAGCAAAGAATAAAGGATAAAAAAACACAGGTAAGGGTGCTTAAACAACGAGTTCAGGCAAGCGTTTCTATAGCAAGAGACGTTGCCAAGGAAAGGCTTTCCAACTTGCCGTTATCAGAAGTAGTCGCAAGCCGTATGTGGATTAATCAAGGCAAGAGAGCTTCTAAAAACGCACTAGACGCCATTAAGAAGGAAAATTGGAGCGATGCTTTGAGGTTTAAACAGCAAGAGCTTATGTATGCGGTTATGGCAAGCGAAAGCATCAAGGCTAAAGAATTCGTTAGCAAGACCATTGCAAGACAGCAAAAGCGTTCTAACAATGTTATAAACGGTAAGGCAAGAATGCCGGTTAACGAAAGATATTATTTTAATCACCTTTTGTATGTTTTTGGTATAAACAAAAATGACGCCAAAGAACCAATTGAAGGAGCTGAAAGCTTTTTATCGTTAGTTAAACGGTTTTCTGACGACTACGAAGCTAATTTTACAGACGAGAACGGCAATGTTGGTATCCCCAATTGGGTTCTTTCAGCCATTGGGTCTAATGAAGTATACGGAGGAAAGCAATCTCCCTCTAATATTATCAACAAAAAGCCAACGCCCGCTAGAGGTTATGAAGCTCTTAAAATGCAAGATTTTAAAGCCATAAGTGACTTAGCTTCCACAATCTACACGGTAGGTAAAAATGCTAATAAATTGCGGACAGTCAAAACCATTGAAGGCGAATCCATTTCTTTAGAAGATGCGGTTAAAAAAATAACCGATGCTATCGGTTCTAATGTAAAAGCAAAAATAACCACTGACATCACAGGCGCCACGCAAAAAAGCAAGATTGAACTCGCTTTAGAAAAAGCGGGAGACCTCAACATGGAGCTTGTAAAAATGGAGACTATTTTTGACCAAATAGACGGTGGAAAAGAAAATGGTCCCGCTATGAGCTACTTGTATAACATAGCGAACGAAGCAAGAAGAAAAGAAAAAGAACTGCAAATAAGCACAAAAGAAAAAATTAGAAAATTGTTTGGTGTTTATAGCAACAAAGAGGCAAGGTCTTTGCTCAAAGACAAAAAATATAAATTTGGTACTTCTCTACTTACCAAAGAGCAGGTAATAAGCCTAGCGTTAAACAGTGGCACGGAAATAAATAAAAAAAGAATTTTAGACGGATACCACGTTTCAGAAAAAGAGCTTATGAACACGCTTAAAAATCTTGACGATAAAGACTGGTCTTTAGTTCATGGAGTTTGGAATCTTTTCAATTCTTATTGGGCAGATACCGTCGGCGTTGAAGAACGTATGACCGGGTCTGTTCTTGTAAAACAAGACGCTCTACCTTTTGAAATAGAAGATAACGAAGGCAATACCCATAAGGTTGACGGCGGTTATTATCCAATTCAGTATGACCCAACAAAGAGCGTAAGGGCTGCCGAACAAAAAGAAGACGACATAGCAAAGCAACTCCATAATGATAATGCCGTTTTTGGTACAAGGATTGGATTCACCAAAAATCGTAGTAAAAATGCAAAAATTGTTAGACCTGTATTTTTGACTTTCAGCGTCATACCCAAAGCCTTAGATAATGTCATACACAATATTGCTTTTAGAGAATCTGTTCGAGACATGAACCGAATAGTTACCAATAAAGATTTTCAGGCAAAAGTTGTTGAAAGTTTTGGTATTAACACTTACCGCCTAATGAAGCAGTGGGTTAAAGATAATTGGGCGCAAGAGCGGAAATACACTAACGGTGATAAAATGATGGCCTTCCTGCGAAGGAATATCACTTCTGCTATTTTGGGGTGGAGGGTTTCCACATCGCTTTTAAACGTTCTTAATATTGCCCCTATGAGCGAATATTTGGGAGTAGCAAGGGCAGGGACGGCTATCAAAGATTTCTATTCAAGCCCAGTTAAGAACAGGGAATTTATTTTCAGTAAGTCGGTATATATGGCCGACAGAGTAAGCACAATGGACAGAGACCAAAGAGAGGTTATCGCCAACGTTGAGCAGGGGAGTAACCCTATAAGCAAATTTATCAAAAACGAAAGTTTTAGGGTTATATCAGAAACAGACCTTATGTTGGCAAATCCTTTGTGGCTAAGCGAGTACCAACGAGTATTCCAAGAAGGAGTTAAAAGCAAGGCAGACGTGGAAACCATAGAAAAAAATGCAATAATGGCAGGTGACAAGGCTGTTAGGCGTGTTTTTGGCAGTGGCGAAATACAGGATTTATCTAACGTCCAAAAGTCTAGCGAATTAATGAAAGCGTTGACAATGTTTTATTCTTATTTCAATGTTGTTTTCAATGCTCTTTCCAAAAAGAACAGAACAGGCAGCAGATACGACTTAGCACGTTCTTTCCTATACTGGATTATTTTGCCCTCTGTAGGCGAGCAGATAATTCGCGCTGCTATTAAAGGAGACGACGGCGACGATGAAGATTGGGCTAAGCGTTTTGCATGGGGACTATCCAGCAATG
>JALOBO010000219.1 GCA_023228225.1 Clostridia bacterium | reverse complement strand
AGAGATGATACAAGACCTGTCCGTTCTTAAGAACGAGATAGACAACCGCAAACTATGGTACAGAAACCCATCGGCGTGTAAGATATTCGGATGCCCGTTCAAGAGCATCTGTCTGAATTATGTGCCAGGTGTAGAGACCATAGAATTCGAGAAGAGAACAAGGAGAAGTGATTGAAATGAAGATAGAGAAAGCAACCGAATTGAAGAACGTAGCAACCTGCGCATTGATATACGCAAAGCCAGGAATGGGAAAGACGACAGCGATAGCATTGGAGAAAGGAAAGAAACTAATCATCGACATAGACAGATCGAGCGATGTTCTGCGTTCCAAGGAGAATCAGGAAAGCATCAAAGGATTGAAAGAGGAGATTGATAACGTGGACATCGTCCGTGTCAAGTCCATCAAAGAATTGGACGAGATACGCAAAGAGTTGCCATCCACAGATTACGACATAATCGGTGTCGACAATCTTAGCGAATTGCAGGATGTCATATTGACAGGATTGGCAGGAGAAGGTCATAACCCTGCTGTACAGCATTACCTTCTGATGCAGTCGTACATCGCTAATTTCGTCCGCGAAATGCGCGATACGGGCATAAGCGTTATCCTGACGGCATGGGAGACATCTGTTGACCGTACCAATTTGGATGGCTCTAAGTACACTCAATCATATCCGCAGATGAACGAGAAATTGGCAGACAAGGTATGCGGAATATGCAATCAGGTAGCGCATTACGAGATCGTTATCAAAGACAAGGAAGAGACCAGAGGATTCAGACTGTCGGGTAATCAGTCAGTCTACGCCAAAGACCAGGTACATGGAAGGAAAGGATGCAAGATAGGGGAGTTGATTTTATGAAGTGGGATTTTACAGAACCAAGTGAAGAAGAAATGAAACCAAAAGCTTTCGAGCCACTCAAGGCAGGAAAGTACAGAGTAAGAATAATGAATGCAGAGGAGACGGTATCCAAGACCAGCAACAACGATATGTTCAAGCTCACTCTCGAAGTATCGGGAATGAAGGTCAAAGTGTTCCATTACCTGGTGATGAATCCAGCCAAACCAGAACAGACCAACATCAATCTCGGAAGGTTCTTCAAGGCGTTCAACATCCAACCTCCGGGCAAAGGAGACGATATAAACACTATCGGATGGGAAGGTCATACAGGAGGCGCAGAACTCAAAGTAGAGCCTTATGAAAATATGGAAGGAGAGAAACGCGAAAGATTCTCTGTCAAGTATTTCCTGTTCGATGCAGACGATCTGCCGGATTGGATCGAGCCGGAGAACAGCGCACCCAAATCCACTCCGACTGTATCCAACATCTATGATTCAGATGATATACCGTTTTGATTGACATGAATGGAACAGACTTCGAGAAACGCGTTTCCCAAGCCCTTTCCTCACAGGGATGGTGGTCATACCGCATTCCTTCCAGGAAAGGGCAACCTTTCGACCTAATAGCTTGTAAGAATGGAAAATGCATCATGTACGAGATGAAACACCGTAACAGTAAATCATTCAGTTTTTCAGACGTTGAACCGAACCAGATAGCTAGTATCCAAATCTTGAGAGAATGCAATGTTCCATTCTATTTCATCATAGGAAATGATGATGCTGCATGGATAATGTCCGCAGCAAGGATTTACGATCTGATGATGCAGGGCATGAAATCCATCAGATATGAAAAGGAGGGAGAACTATGGGCAACGTGGTGATAGGTTCGGAGATAACAGTCAAAGATCCACCTAAGATACTCATGGACTATTGCCACGATGTTCTCATTCTGAACAATCCCGAATATCTGAAACGCCTTAGCTTGGGTATCCCCGTATATGGAAAATCCAAGAAGATAAGCCTGTATTCGTCATTCGGGAACAGCGTAACATTGCCGTTCGGATGTCTGCGCAACATATGGACGATGATAAAAGATATGCCGATGGAATTGAAATTCCAACCACTGCGTGAATGCGATTACCACACCGACATTACGATAGACCCCAGACCGTATCAGCCGAGAGTTATCAAGAACATACTCAAACACAAGAACGGTGTCGTGGTATCCCCGTGCGGTTCAGGCAAGACACTCATGGGCATGTTGGCGATACAAGCATTGGGCGGACGCGCGTTATGGCTCACGCATACTTCTAAGCTCATTATACAGTCCTATGATGTCGCAGCTAAGATGTTCGGAGAGGAAGGAATGGGAACCATCACAGATGGCAAGATAGACATCGGAGAGCGTATAACGTTCGCCACAGTCCAGACATTGAAGGCTCACACATCCAAATACAAAGATACGTGGGATATCGTCATAGTGGATGAATGCCATCACTGCGTATCCACGCCGTCCAACGTAACGATGTTCGGAGCTTGTCTAAGCAACATATCGGCTAGATACAAGATAGGCCTGACAGCCACGCCAGACCGCAAGGATGGAATGGATGATGCCATGTATGCGATATTAGGAGGCAAGATAGACACTGTAACGCATGATGAAGTGCGCGGAAGCACATGTCCTGTTTTCATAAGACCCGTATCTTATGATTTCCGTATGAATCCTATGATGATAACCAGAGAAGGAACAGGAGTTACAGACCATAATTTAGAACTCGATCTGATCATCAACGACATAGGTCGCAACAGATTCATAGCAGACATAATAAGCCATGTGAAAGACGGTCACAAGGTCATGGTGCTATCCGAACGCGTAGAGCATACCAAGACCCTCCATGACATATGCGGTGGAATTCTGATACGGCCTAAGGGCATAACGCAGGATGGGGATTTGATGTTCGCCACATATCAATACATGTCAGAAGGTGTGGACATCCCGGATCTAGATACTTTGGTATTGGCAACTCCGATAACCAATCCAAGAATGATAGAGCAGACAATCGGAAGATTGACACGCAAACACCCTTCCAAAGAAGCAGCGACGGTATTCGACATATGCGATACCGATCTAATATTGACGCGTCAATTCAATGCGCGTAAAACCGTTTACAGGAGGTTAGACTATGAAGTGTTTAATTGAAACAGTGAGATTGAAAAAAGGAATAACGCAGAAAGACCTGTCCGAACGTACAGGAATATCGCAACCCAGACTATCCAACTATGAGAATAACATAATCATGCCCAGCATGGTCACTTTGTTCAAGATAGCAGAAGCTATGGGATGTTCGATATCAGACATAATGGATGTGAAAGAATGAGCCTATATGGAGCAATATTAGATGTTATGACCAACAGACCCAATATAAACAGATGGGTGGGATATAACGAGTTGAGACAGTTGTGTGAAGGTCAGCAAGACTATGGAAGCAATATCCCTAAAAAAGCCTTCATAGACACTGCCAATAGCG
>JALOBO010000218.1 GCA_023228225.1 Clostridia bacterium | reverse complement strand
ATACCACCGTCTACATCATCTGAAAATATCAAATAGTTATTATATTCACCACGTTCATTACCATAGTCATCTTGATAAGACTCCGTATAATATTTTCGAGTAAAGGTAAGTTTAGGATTTGCTTTTATCAAACCCACCACTTCAATGAACGACATATACATAATAACAGGTTCATATGCATATCCTAACATTTGTTCTAAAATGAATAAATCACATATCGGCGTATCCATCCAAGTAGATTCTCTTCCAAATATATTACGACATATTTTATGTTGTAATTTTGGACCAAAACCAACTTCATTACTTTGAATAATTCGATATTCTCTCCCAAAACTACAAACTGAATTTCTCGTTTCACGCATATATTTAAGAGATTCTTGAAAATTCATTTCTTTACCTCCGATACATAGAGCGTGCCATTTGCATTATATCTCGGACAAATACCACCCATAGCACCATTGGAAACTTGTACTGAATAGACAAGGTAATTTACACCAGTTTGAGGGTCAAGATACACACAAATTCCATCATGGGTGTATATATTTCTATCCTCTACTAGTGTTGGAATTTCAGTTGTTGAACTTTGAGATGTCGAGACACAACCAGATATACAAACTGTTGATATGAGTAATATACACAGTATTATGAATATACTCAGCTTTTTATAAATCATAAACCTATCTCCTCAATTCAATTGAATTCTCTTTGCAAAACTGTCGGCACGCATCGTTTATATCCTTTACGAATTGTTCGACTTCTACACCACTCTTAACTTTAACTTTAGCTTCGTCAGGCTTACCAATTGCAGTCATTACATCTTCATCAAATGTCAGATAATCAACTATTTTCTCAAAAATATAATCCGAATCAGGATAATATTCTTCACCCAGAATTTTTAAGGCAAGCTCACGTTCAGAAGGCACATTTTCACTGGATATTTCACAATCCAATTCGACCCAAAGTTTTATCGCATTTTGAATGCCATAATCTGTAATAATTTCATTACAAGCTTTTATATCAGCCGTATTTCGGGTAATAGCTTCTGAAAAACAGGAATTTATATCAACATCTGATGTTGTATCAAATACTACATCATAAAGGTCAACTTTATCAGATGTTTCTGACAGTTCATTGATACGTTCGATAATAATTTCTTTATGATAATCAGCAAGCGCACCGCCAATCGCATTGACTAAATTGTAAAATACTTCATCTAACATGATAATTCATCCTGGTAATAATATAATTGTCATAATACTATTTATTAGTATCGTAATCATATGCTTATTCTCAATAAAAATAAGCATATGATAATATCTCTAATAGCAACAACCTCAGAATATCGGTGTAAATAAATTTATAGCATAGCAAGTACTTATCGAAACTACTATTACCACGGCAATAATTAATATGGCACTAAACTGCGGAGACGATAACATCATTTGAATAGAATGCAGTTTACGTTCAAATTTGGCAGGATAATTTTTACGATAGCACCATACATATGAATATCCAATTATTATCATGGGAACAGCGATACTCACCCAAACAAACCATGGAACAAAAACTAATACAGACAGTATATCTGAAATTAATGTCAGTAATAAACTTGCCACTAAAAAAACGAAATCACTAAGTAATTTTGCACAACTAGTCATAAATACTATTACTCTATCCCATATCTGAGATAACCCATACACACATAACCCAATAATTCCACCAATACTACCAACTAAAAGTGCAACTTTGGCAATCTTTTTAGTAAGACTTAATGCTTTTTTAGTAGTACATTTCATTAAATTTACAGGTTCAGTTCTAAGTGAAGGCAAAATAGTTCTATCTGAAATTTTACAATTTTCAAAACTAACATTTTCGGTCTCACATCCTGTAAAATCAGCACCCGTTAAATCAGCACCTGTGAAATTTACATTTTTCAACTCAGTATATCTGAAATTAGTGCAGAGAAGGTTCGCCCCAGAAAAATCAACATTTGTTAAATCAGAATATTGAAAACTGTTCGATGGAAAATTTCCATTAATGAAATTTACATTTTCTAAAACACATCTTACACAAGAGCCAGAAGGGGCAGATTTATTTGATAAATCTATATTTTCCAAAATCGCATCTAGTAATATGAATCTGTTACTACTTCGTTGAGTATGCCCATCTACTTTTACATCTATCTCATGTTGAGTAAAATTATATTTTTTCATTTTGAACACTTTCTATATACTAATAATTAGTCACATTAGTATATAAATGTATCGAATTAAAAAAAAAATTACAAACCAATACACGACAATAAAATCGTCTGTAAAAATGCCATCAAATAATTCAAATAAGCAAAGAGTTAATACATACTAAACTTAAATATTATATATGTCTTATAAATCTTCATTCAATTTGCATAATATAAATGTATATTTACTAATCAGTTCCATTTTTTGTATTATTGCATGGGTAACCACTCTTCCTATTCTATTTGGTCAAAAAACATTAGGTACATTTCCATATCAGATATTCGTATTTGCATCATGTATAATGTTAATATGTGCAATAGTATTTACTTTTGATAGCATACGTTTTATTATGATAAAAATTAAAACCAAAAAATGGAACTGGCATAAAACAAAAACAGATATTTTTATAACAATGTTTCCAACAGTAATGCTTACCATTGGTTGGTATATATTATATGGATTTGCCTATCTTGCAACAACACAATATGTGTATGTATATGCAAACGTACCAGAATCGTTTATGGATATACAAAACGCAACTATAGTAGAGCTTGCAATTACTGCATGGACAATGAATGCTCAAATTATAGTATTAGCATTAGTTTCTATAAAAATTATAATAAATATAATAAATATAATTATTACAAAACTAAAAAGAAGTTAATTTGATTTTTACCAAATTCTTTCTCTTTTTCCATTTCTTCCATAAATCATTACCGCACCATAATATGAGTCCGACTCAGATTTTCTTACCTCCACATTATATGGTTTTTTCATATTATCAAATTGAGTCATTCGTGTATTAATGAAAGTTTTAACAGATTCAGCACTCAAACGCGGAGTCGTCGAGGGTTTTCCACCATTAAGTGACCATTTTCCATCTTTTTTAGTAAAATATAAAAAATCAGACGCGGCGTCACGAGTTTTCAAATCCGAACTTCTTCTCGAATCAAATTGAATTGATATCGCCTTCGTTAATAAGTAATCGGTAATTACGGGTTTTTACATAATGAGTTGTCGTTATATTTAAATGTATTTATTAAATTAAAACTTTAATGTTGAAAATAGCGTAAATGTTAAAAATATAAGGTTATAGGTATCGTCTTAACATTGAAAGACTTTGCCACGT
>JALOBO010000217.1:308-3385 GCA_023228225.1 Clostridia bacterium | reverse complement strand
TATTTTCTAGATTTAATAGATTAAAGCAATGCATGGCATAACTACATACGAAGTATGGTGTATATATGTCATATAGATACGCCTTCCTGCTTTTCATCTCCTCCAAGACCAATTCCATTATTTCCATTACTACCAGCCATTATATATCAACTCTTTGATTCCCTTGGCTTTGACTTTACCAATGCCCTTGATACTCATTAAGTCCTTTTCAGTTGCATTAGCTATGTCATTAATCGTTGGGTATTTACTCTTTAATTCTTTCAGTTGTTTCAATGTTATTTTAAAATATCTAGCCAATAATACATCTGGATCTCTTCGAGAGGGAACCATATATTCATCGTCTTCAATCTTTTGCATCAGCCGTACCATAGTTATCAATGCATTCCATTCCTCTTCCATCCATAATACATGCATACGTTCTCTACATGATATAGATGCCAATGCCCCATATAATATGTCCACATTAACTTTTATACCTATCTTCTTCATATTCTCAATGAATGAAGATATATTGCCGATAACCAGTATAACTAATACTTTATCATGACATGATATTCTTGATACCTGTTTTATTAACCTCCCTGGTTTACTACCATTACCTACTATAGATCCATATAAATCAGCCACGGTTTTCCTTTCTACTAATACCTTATCTGTTGAATAATCGCCCTCTTGTAAAGTAGCCTTCTCAAATATATGATTAGGAAATACCTTTTTTAGAAATTCATAATTACGTGGGGGTTCCCGCGTATCCACATACACGCGCAAATATAATCACTTATTTCCCCGCTTTTTCTTTGCCTGCTGTTCTAAATATCCACAAATACGATGTGCTGATTCATCACTATGCCCCTTTAGTTTTTGTGCTTTAACACATTCATCAAAATCTTCATATCCCCCTATTGGCATTATTACTCACTCCTCATTACTCACTTCCTTGTTGCCAATCATAGAATCCATCTTCTATTAACTCAATTATATTATCAATATATCTTAGTATACTATATGCCATGGTTGGATCCGGTTCATTCTCACACAATACATAAAAACATGCTCTATCCTCATGTAACTTAGGAAGCAATTTGTCCTTATCTATATATTTAAACGTCTTCGCATTCACTTGTATCATCCTCATTGAATAAATGTAATTGAGTATAGATATCAGATGGAATTACATATGTTATATTCATCTTTCCTCCATGATTATATCTGCCAACTGGTTAGAATCATAATTATCAAATAATATGAATCCTCCCTTGAAATACAGGAATGGTAGTGGCGATACAATCATACATAATGATTTGTCCTCAATTTCTTTTAACTCTGCCGGTGTAAATTTACCATCCAACCACTTAACAGTATTTTTCATACCAGTAGAATTAAGTTTATCTACTATATCTGCCCTACTTTCATTTAATACATCTGTACCTACACGTAATATAATTATATCAGATTTGGTCTTAAGAATCCGACCAATATCTATGACCTTAGGAAGCAAATCATCAGAGCCAAAATACGCAATGTAATGTCTATAGGGTATCAGGTAGAACCCTCCGTATCATTGGACTGTGTGTCCTCCTTATACCATTCAGGATGAATCATACATTTGCCCTTAATGTTGAAAGGATCATCTGGTTCAGGATGCTCTAATCCAGGTGGTCTTAATGGCTCATCATGACGATAGAAGTTTGTAGGATCATAATGGAAGCACCATGCCATGGGCCAATAACTATCATATCTACAGTAACATACCCAAAACCACATAAGCCACCCAATGCGGCTATTCCAATATGGATCCCGGATAAATTCAACAGCCAATAATTTAAGTAAGTTATTCCATGCCTTATATTCCCTACAATCCTGGTCATTATCTGTCTTCTGTGACCAATTATATGTTTCTGATAGAACTATAAGATTGGGATTCTTACTCAACATCTCACGATATTTCTTCTTATCCTTCATTACTTCCCAAACAAAAGAAATATCGGATTCATCAATCTCAATATCGGCTAATACATCAGTTAATGTAGCCGTTGTTTTTGTCTCTTTCGTATGCATAATACTCATCTCATTAATTCTTTATATCTATCAAACTCTTCTCTTGAATCAACATCAAAGACATACTTATCATCAATCTCAACATGTGGTAAATGTCGTGCTATATAAAATGTTATGATCTTCCAATATATCCATCCAATAAGCCCACCACGTGTATGAAGTCTTGCTAGATGCCATAAGATATGGCGATCATATAAGAAGCAACATGCCAACTTACCACTATACTCATGATTCTTTATATCACACTGATAATACCCATTGAATATTGCATCATTATTATGTCCAAAGAACTTTAATGCATATGACTCAGGTATACCAGTTATTGGACATTTGACTTTCCCGAATGTACCAGCAGGTCCACAATAATCAAATATATCTGATATAATTGGTAATGTAAATATAGTATCACTATATACTACAATATTCTCATCCCCCCAATATTTTTTCGTTAGCATTATAGTCTCTGTAATATTTTCAGTAGGGATAACTGTGTTAATGAAGTGTACATTATCATATTTCTTTAATGTTGGCTCATTTAATATCTCATCTCTCCATGTTATGATATAAATTTTAGCATTCTTATCAACTTTATTGATCAATCTAACCGTTCTGGTTATTATAGGTGTACCATCAATAGTAAATAATTGTTTAATATCACCCCCACATCGCTTAGCTTTTCCTGCTGCTGGAATAAACCAATTAGCCAAGATACTCACCCATCAATTTCCCAATGTTGATATAATGAGATAGGGATATTAAGAAGATATTTGAATATACCTAATACATATTCCCCTCTTAATCTATGCACATTCCATGCTTGTTTAGATAGAGCAAGTATATTCCCTGCGGTTAAATTGCTACCATGAATGTACACATTACATTTACACATATTAATATATCTAATTAATCTTCCAGCATCATTCATATCGAGTAGCCATTTATAATCATCAGAGGCATCTAATCTTGTATCAAATGAGATGCATCTATCGCGCCTAACAACTACCGTACTAAATGGTACG
>JALOBO010000217.1:0-298 GCA_023228225.1 Clostridia bacterium | reverse complement strand
CCTTTTGGGATATACCCATAAAGAATTACTATATACCATATCATACTGTGATAATAACCCATCTATACTTGTACTAAGAAAATCTTCATCCTCCCATTCATCGTCTGAATCAAGGAATGATATGTATTCTCCCCTTGCATAACATAATCCTGTATTCCTGGCTGTGGCTGGATTAGACTTATCTACCTTCTTACACAATATCCCATGTCTATGCTTCCATAGATCATGAGATTTAATCTTTTCAATAGTATCATCATGCCCATAATCATCTACAACAAATATAACTTCATAATTTGTT
>JALOBO010000216.1 GCA_023228225.1 Clostridia bacterium | reverse complement strand
AATTTGGATTGAATGGGTTTGGAAATGACAATTATATGGCAGGTATTCTTGGTATAGGCGCGTTAGGTGTAGGAATGGCAATTGGTGAAAACATGACCAAATCAAGCAATAAACCTCCTGTTACAATGAACGGAGCCTTCACTGACGGTTTAAAAAAAGCAGTGAATATAGGAAAAGCGGCAGTTAGCACAGTTGGTGAAAAACTCGCATCAAAAACAAAAACCGTAGCAAAAAACGTATACGATGAACATATTGCATCTCCAGATATTTATGATAAATTAGGAGATACAAATGAAGCTAATAGAATTAGATATTTACGTTTGAAAAAAGCTGAAGAAAAACAGCAAAAATTAGCAGAAAAACAAAAACATGATGACGCTGTTACACAATATAAATTACAACTAGATAGAACAAAACATCCCGAAAAATATGATGAAAATGGCGAATTAAAAGAATCAGAATCATCAAAACCAACCGTTCTTAATTATGTCAAAAATAGAGTTGCAAATATTGAAAACGAATATAATGAATTAACTGACGATTCTATTTTATTCGCAAAACCATCAGCATCTAATAGAAGACGCAGAAGTGTAAGTAGATATGATGACGATGATACTGATGATTGGGCAACTGATTTTCAATCATCCAGTTCATCTAAAGGAGATATTTTCGGATTTCAAGGTCAATCTAGAAATAGAACTGAGGATGATGATTTTTTCAATAGAAAATCATTTGGCAAAACGAATGCGAATTATCGGAAATCGGCATCAGCATCCGCACCTCGAAATGAAGGGTTGGGATTAATGGGTATACCATTAGGAGATGCATTAGGATTCAGCGTAGGAGCGGATAGACCTGCTATGGGTAATGCATTAGATGATACCCTTGGTTTCGGTAGCATGCGTCAGCAATCCGAATCCAGACCTCAGAATACACCAATGCAAGGATTTTCCTTAGACGAAACATTAGGATTTAGTAGACCCATAAACCCCGTTTCAGACACAAACAGGTCTCAATCAACCAAAGATAATGTAAATGCATTTAAAAAGAAAAACAAAACTAGTTCATCAAAGAAAACTAAAAAAATAGTTCCGTCAGAAACAAGAATTCCAAACAGGTCAGCATATGATGCATTTATGAAAAAACCAGATAAGCCAAAAGATATGTCAGGAAGAAAAACCATAAAACCAAAGAATCACACCTCAAAATCTAAAAAAACTAAATCCTAATATCTTTTTTTTAATCATAAATTATAGTTAATTCATTTCATATAATTATCGTTTAGAAAGATATATATATTGTCTAATCCAATTAATAATCATGATAACCTTACGAGAATACCAGCAAGAAGCGGTAAATGCTTTTTTCAATGGTGTAAGAAGTGGTCAAAAATCAGGAATAATTTGTGCACCAACAGGAAGTGGGAAAAGTGCGATAATGGCGGCTATTTGTAAAACAATGCAAGAAACTTATCCATCTACAAAAATCCTCATTGCCACACATGCCTATGAATTAATAGAACAAGATGCAAAAACATTAAAAAATTACTTTCCAAATGCAGATATTGGTTTATATTCAGCTGGATTAAACCAAAAATCAGTAAATAATAAAGTGATTTTTGCAGGAATTCAAAGCGCGTTTAGACATTCATTCGAATTCGGAAAAATAGATTTATTAATCGTAGATGAATCGCATAGAATTAATCAAAAAGAAACCACGCAATATGGAAAATTCATTAAAAATTTAAAAGTAGCAAATCCGAATTTAGTAATCTTAGGTCTATCTGCTACACCTTATCGTATGAAAGAAGGATTGCAATATGAAGGAGAAGACCCATTGTTTGATGGATTATATTATGATATTTCAGTAATCGATTTAATCAAACAAGGATATCTCTGTCCTGTTATTTCTAAAGGCGGTATTGACCAGATAGATTTAACCAATGTGCACATTACAGCCGGAGATTATAATATAAAAGAACTTGAATCCGCCGCAAATAAACCTGAATTAACAAAGACAGCAGTTAATGAAATCATAGAATACAGCAAATCCAGAAAATCAGTGCTCATATTTACTACAGGTATTAACCATGCAAAAAACGTATGTGCCGAAATAAAATCACGTGGATATGAATGCCGCACTATCACAGGAAAAACACCTGCCGGAGAACGAGAAAAAATATTAACCGATTATAAAAATGAGAAATTCAAATTTCTAACAAACGTCAATGTTCTAACTACTGGATTCGATAATCCTAAAATCGATGTAATAGCGCTTCTGATTTCAACAAAATCATGTGCTAAATACGTGCAAATGGTTGGACGAGGTATGCGGTTAGCCCCAAATAAAACCGATTGTTTATTACTTGATTTTGGGTCAAATGTCATTCGTCACGGATGTATAGATGAAATCATTCCTCCACATAAAAAACTAAAAAGTAGTCCAGGAGATGCACCAGTCAGAGAGTGTCCTACTTGCCACACCATATCTCACATTTCGATAAATATTTGCCCGGAATGTGGATTCGTTTTCCCCAAAAAAGACCCACATGATAGCCATGCATACGAAGGTGCGGTAATATCAACAGATAGAGAATGGCTAGATGTAGAAGAAATCAATTATACTCGACACATGAAAACTGGAAAACCCGATAGTGTTCGTATCGATTTTTATACAAACAAACGCACTAAACCATATCCATTTTGGTTATTATTAGAATATCCAGGCTATCCAAAAGAAAGAGCACGTAAATACATTAGAATGTGCAAAGGAAAAGCCATTACTACCGACGATGCCTTAAACGAGGCTCCTCAATGGTTACAACCTAAACGAATAGAAATTAAAAAGAATAAAGAAACTGGATTCTATGAGATTTTATCATTTGATATGCCAGAAGAAACTGAAATCGAACGTCCACAAACATTAATGTCATTTGGACTATAATCAATTTTTATAAAAAAATTAAATTAATTAAACCTATTCTTTTCTGAAATCGTTTATCACAATTAAAATAATTTGAATCGCCACTAATATAATTACAATCACTGGTATGTTTATTAAAATATCATATAAAGGCATCAACTTAAGCAGTTCCTCTAAATCAAATTGACATTGTGCCATATACCATATGCTAATAGACCACGAACAGATATAAAATATCATCCATGCCATTGTCAGCATGCAACAACCCATAGAATTAACTTTCAGAGGTTCAGCATCCCATACCCATTGTTTCGTTTTAATTTTTAATGCAATAAATATAATAAATTCCAATATCATATCTATTACCCAAAACACCATGATTACACCACTTAAACCAATTAAATACCATACAGATGTAGTTAATTCAATACTTTGTGGTTGCGGAAAAGTCAATGTTAAAAGC
>JALOBO010000215.1 GCA_023228225.1 Clostridia bacterium | reverse complement strand
AAGGCGAGCGCCTTTCAATAAAGATGCTGTAATTCATTTGATGTCTCCCTGAATGATTTTGTTAATATGTTTTTGTGCGATTGCGCGAATGATAGGTCCTGCGCTTACTTCGCCGCAGAGTTTGTTAACGGCAGCTTTATGACGTTTCAATGAGTCTGGAGAGAATTTGCAATCATTGAATATTTCGACAAGGCTGTCTTCAAAGATTGCTTCGAGTTCTTCGTTTGATAAGAATCTAGAATGTTGTTCTTTTGCGACAAAGATGCAGTCTGGGTATTCAATTGAGTGTGATGTATTTTTTTGGAAACTACACATTGATTTGTAGTCTGACCCTCTAGAGTATTGGAAATGGCAGTCTAAGCATTTTGCGAACTTCATGTAGTGGTCTCCGTGATCTTGAATAAGTGTTTTGTTCCTACGATTGGGGCGCGCTTAAGGGCCGCGATTATATCGTAGTCTGGCGATATCATAATTTCATTCTTAAGGTGGTTGAAGAATGTTTCTTCGTCAACTTCCTGATAGTCTGCGCAATGCTGTCTTAGTAGGTATTTCATGGCGGCGTACCTTCTGATATTTTAAAGGAGTGTTCGATACCCTCGATGGGAAAGAGGCTTAGGGATTTAGTTATTTCTGTATGCGAGTAAACTTTTACCTCATGGTATAGCATACGATAAAAGCTGGGCTTACTGATCTCTGTCCAAGTGCGATTGTATTTCTTCCTTATGTAGTACTGGGGCGACATAGATGTAACCTTCCTTAATGAGTTTTTCTTGAATCTGTTTGACATAGCATACCCAATATTCCCAGAGCTCGTCCGGCATAGACTTGTCGCCGTAATAGTTGCGTGATAGAACGTGCGCCTTATGGAGATATGAACTATACCAGTTGAGTTTGCAGACACCGCGAGTTTCATCTTGTAGCTTCGTGATTTCACGTTTCCAGTAAGCAAGTTCTCCATCATTCATCTGTTTTCGGCCGCTCTGGGAATTCTTCTGCTTTTTAGGCGGCGTCCGCTTCTGCTCTACGAGATCAAAATACAGGGCAGCTATGTCCATGTGGTTACCTCTTGATAGCGCGGCGCTTTCGTAGATATGGATTCGTGTTTAGTTTTATGCCGCGCCGCTTAGCTTCCTCTTTTGCCGCACTGATATTATCGAAACCGCGAGCTATGATAGTGTCAGTTGCGGCATGTATCTTAAATATACAATACTTCCCACGGGCCTGATCATCATACCCGATGTAGTGTCGAACAAGGGGGTCACTGATTGCCATAAATACACTCCGGCCACGCGGCACAGTAGCACGTGATAACCTTGCTGTTAGTACCGAATACGGTAACAATGAGCCGACTCATTCTGCAACCTCGAGGTTAATAATGACATGGCTCGGCTGACGACCATTAAAAGCTTCCTTCTTTACATACAGGTAGCCGATAATAGGGTCTGTGGACAGTTCTTCAAATCGGAAGGTATTTTTAGTCGCCTTCTCAAATGCAAATTTTATCTCCATTTACATCTTCCCCGTTAGGTCAATTATTTCAATGTCATCCATTTCATCGATCTCAACGCCATTCTGTAGTACCTTTTTGGCGTCATCCGCAGATGCTTCTATGATTAACTCAACACATCGCGCAGCGTAATCAATGCGCAACCCAACGATGTTAATACCCTGTTCTTCATTCTGTTCCAACTGCCTCAGCAGCTCCTCACACTTGAAGGTATATGAGGCTGTCGCCACACCTTCAAAGTTCTTCCAATAGATATCATCTATCAACATGGGTGATCACTAAATATGCTGGAGAGTGCTGTTAAGACGCACCCCTTGTCTTCATGATTCCACGGGCAAAAGTCACAATCGAGGTCACCGCAATCGATCTTCATCAATTCATCAACTAGCGGCTCAAACATCATGCGCGCGCGCCGATAACCAGTTGTAACGCGCTGTTCTACTAGCTTTTCCGCAGTCAGATGTTGCTCCGACTTCTGAATAAAATCATAAACTTCTCCCATAAGATTTACCTCCAAGGTAAAATGTGTTGTAATGGCTTTTCGAACTTCCTGTTAACGCGGCTTAACGCCAATGATGTATCTAAAATCTGCCGCATAACATCGGTACAAAAATAACTATCACCATGCTTAGCTACAAACGCCTCACTGTGCTCATTCAACCCATCGACCAGTTTATTAAGCCGCGCGCGCTCCGAATTCAACGCTATCAACGCCGCCTCAAATGCTGGGTCTGGTGACATCAAATACCTCCTGAGCTAAACCTTAACGTATGGTTAGCTACACGCAGTCCTTGCAGTGTATCGAATGTCTTCCGCATAACATCTACTCCACATTTTTCATCTTCCTTCACAAACATCGGACATTCGTGACACATAATCATCCCACACCCCATACCGCGGCGCAGAGCAACATCCACCCGTTTATACCACGCAGTTGTAGCCTCCACGCTTTCGCTCCTAGTGCTGATGATATTATACTCTTCGTCACATCCCATTTTTATTCCTCCAATCATTAGACTGTTCGCAAAGCCGCTTACCACCGCCTCTTCCGCCATCCTGCAAACAACGCATTCAGCTGGTTCTTACACTCTTCCGCCATCTTAAGCTGTAACTCAGCCACTACCCCATTACTGTATACTTCGCGGAATGCTTCAACGCACTCCTCGAGCCGCGCCGGAGAATCATTTAGCTCCGCGCTCATGCCGGCTAAGCTGCACGATATGGCAAGCATCTCTCCGCCTCCCACCACCAGTACAGACTTCCCAAGGTCCACAACTTCCGCTTTACCCACGCGGTCCATTACCTCCTTGGCGTATTCAACATCCGTTTCATCATCATCCACTATTACTATAAACTTCACCTTCATGATCCTGACCAAGCTGAAATTTCCTCAGGCTCAATTAACTCTACATCAAAACCTTTACTCCTTAGATATGTAGTAAAGGCGACGCCATAACCGCGCTTATCTTCTAACTCCAGATAGCCAGTCATGTCGCTTCCTCCATAGTCAACACTCCGCTGCTGCTTTTTAATCATCTCCCGATATTCTATCCATTCAGCTTCGATAACGCACAGTGCCTCCTCCGTCTTTAACAAGCAGATACTAGCATCTACTCCTTCATCGTACATACTGTATATCCAAACATAGCGTGGAATCCGCACGAGCTTTAGTGTGTAGCCAATCGGTTCGATGTCCGCTAGTACATCGTCAACTGCATTCATATTCGTCATCAGTTGCAAATGCACCTTATCAGTGTGATCCATTAGTTTCAACTCCTGTAGTTACATTCCGGTAACAATGAGCTACTTTCTCCTCTTCCTATATATCGTGTTCCCGATGATCTCGAAGCCCCGCTCTGATAGTTCCCGCTTAGATAACACCGGAATATGGTTCTTGAGTGT
>JALOBO010000214.1 GCA_023228225.1 Clostridia bacterium | reverse complement strand
AAGAAGATATGCGCAAAGTGTAAGCTCGGCGACAGCATCTGCGCCATGTGTATCGAGTTCTTCATCACCCGATATACATTTGAGGCTTGGAGGTAAACAGCATGCACATATCTAACATAATAGAAGAAGCTCTCCAATATCTTCCAGGAAGCTTCTCGAACCGCGGTATCGGGTATAATGAAATCTACGACAACTGGCTAAGCATACTTGGAGGCAAGCTTGGCGAACATGATGTACTGCTTGTCCGCATATGTACTGCACACGCCCTGAACATTTGGGATCCATATAGAGAAGATTCAAAAACCGGAGAGTGGCCGAAATACCTCGGGGATGAATACTACACCCCAAACGCATGGACATTCTACAAGGAATGCTTGGAAGCTCTCCCCGATGATACTGTTGTGGAGGGGATGACTAAACAAGAAATCATTGCTTGGTGGAACGAAGCGCATATCAAATCGTGGGACCAACCGTATGAGATAATATTGGTTAAATCCCACTAAACATTTTTGGAGACAACCACTATGAGAGACATTAAACAACTGCTCCACGTGGAGCTTGATAGAATCTTCGACGAACTATCGAAGCGTGTAGACATTAACAACAGCGATATCTACCTAGATATCAATGCTGATGAATACACAGAGATCTACACGTACAACCATGTGGTCGTGAATTCAGCACTTGGCTCCGATCTCTACAACAACTGGGGGATCTTAGATCACAGCTGGCGGAAAGACGTAGTAACACATGAAACTGGAGAAACTATTTCTTCAGAACACGGAAAGTGGTAATACATGAACTTAACTTTTTCAGACGAATCGGGCGAACTGACAGCAACATGCCCTAGATGCAAAAGCACGCATGTCGAACACACTAACGCAGAAGAAGCTACGTGCCTCATCTGCAATAAGCACTTCAAGGTGCTATTATGAGAGAAGACTTCGACTACATCGATAAGGCTACTGCTGTGTGCCTAACTGTAACGCCGAAAGGGCAAGAACTGATCCATAACTTCATGGATACTATTAACAACGCATTCCACGAAGTCACGTGGGATACATATCCCCTTGAGGATCTCCTCCTGTTCTTGGAAGATAACTACGTCGGTATCAAAGACTCATACGCATTTGATCTCGATAGAATATACAATGCGCTTACCGAAACGTACAAACAATTCACGGATGCAGAGCCGCCTGACAGGAGGGAAATCTTCAAGAAAGCGGTATATGACGGTCTGATCGGCTTTAGGAAGTGTATATGGGGGTGAGTTGCATCTAAATGGGAAAGCAGGCAGTTAAGCTGTAGGGGCTCATAACCCCACCTGCTTTTTAGATGGTATATCCATCTCGGAGGTGTTGATAGATGTAATTATGGCATAACGGTTGCTGATTAGATAGTGTAGTTACAACATAACGGCTGATGTGTCTATATGTGTACTCGCAGGGTTATTGCTACGTGTGATAGCGTAAGCTATAGAGGATATTGAAATTGATAATACTAGGGAGCGCAGCGCGGCGGGAAAAATATACCAGCTGACGGGTCTAAGGCTGTCCTTGCGGAAAAATGACGATAGTAGAAAGTATGGGCGCGTGCCTAAAATGATATTAAAGATGGGAGCAACACCCCGAGTTGCGAACTGGCGGCGCGCTTAAACGAGTTACTAAAACTGTTGGTAAAACATAACCAACACCATTGCCAATCGGACTAAATACGACAGTTGCTATCGGGTTTGCCAAGACCGTGGGCAAAACCGCTACTACACAGCTTCACCATAACTATCAACTAGGCTACGGGTGCAGCTCATACTAATCGTATTTGCCAGAAACCACCCCTATATATCTCGGTAACACTTTTCAAACCTCCTGTTATAATATTTATATCTTTAATCTCTTCTCCCCTGTATTTAATTACATCCATATGGAAATTTATATTCACACTGCACATAAAACTATATATACTTCCTATGCGTTTTGTCTCTTTTAATATGAAAAACCGTGGGAGTTACTCCAAATGGATTATAACCAAATAATGTTATTCCACTGACCATAGGACCTCACAGGACAACGCAGGACAAAAAGACTGCATTCCCATAATCACAAACACATATCATCCTCCAGGGTAGTCTGTTACAACAGCCTCTATCATTTGCACTAAAGCTTCCGCCATTGAGCTGTATGAAGAGCGACTTACAGTTTGCAACACAGGATTTTTCAACAAGTACGTTTTGCAACACATGATGTTTATTCTTTCTTCTTATATTTTTATGTTATTATAATTCTTAACGAGTTTAAGGTTTCAAAAGCTTTATATATTCTTAAAGCGAATATATATTATGATGAGACTGCTGAGGAGAAAGCGCAAACAGCTGTTACTTTGCAGTCCTTCATGGGCGCTGACAGGTGGGAGGCCCGTGAGGGTCTGTGTGATGCAGGAGAACACCAAATGAATCTAGAAGAAGCTCTCCACAAAGCTGTTGATGAAATCATCAGTAGACAAGCAACAGATGAACCATTAAAAGGCCTTGTTGAAGTATCAGTCTTCAATACGGTGAATGATGAGGGCTGCTATATAGTCTCATCAACCAGGTATGTAGTATATCTTGGAGAAACATACACTGGGTTTAGCATTGAGGATAAGGCTAAAATCACCATTGAGTATGACGAAAACGAGCAGCCTATCAAAAAGACCAGCGAGGAATTCTAATGGCGAAATGCAAAGAATGTAGGTGTGCTGAGACGTTTGTATTCGTTTCTGAGTGCAACGACAGCAGCCTCTACCAGTGCGCGAACTGCAAGCGAGTGATAAGCGCAACTGCAGAAGAAATGAATGAAGAACACTATGTCATCTAATGGAGTTGAAAAGCATGCCTAAGATTAACAAAAAGATCGAGCAGACCGTTGAGCAGCCTGAAAATATCAGCATCGCAGACCTCTATAAAACGTTGGTTGCGAAGACCGTTGATAAGAAAACATCTTCTGTCCCCAGCGCTGATGTTTACAAACACCTCAATGAGTTATTCGACGAATCTGGCCAGGAGCAGCTGATGTTCGCTCCGGCTCAGCGCGTTGTCAAAACTATGATGGGGAGCACCGAGAAGAATTTCTACAACCGCGTGAAGAGTGCGGTGGAGGCCAAGAACTCTCCGTTTGAGACCTTCTCTGGTGAGGGTGGCCACGTGTATGTGCGGAGGAAGGTAGCTTCCCCCTAAACCTTTCTCCTGGAGGTATACTATGAAGAAGGAAGATTTCATAAAGGCATTACGTGATCTGGCGGATCTAGTGGAGGATCAACCCGTAATACCTGATAGAGCAGCAGCATATGATGAATTCCGGGTGTTCTACAATAAAGTCCACCTGAAGCAGCGGAAGGTCAGAAAGCTGGTTCCTATTATGGAAGAAGGAACAGCGAAGTTA
>JALOBO010000213.1:878-3422 GCA_023228225.1 Clostridia bacterium | reverse complement strand
AGCATTAGGGTCTTGAAAAATGTCATTTCTAATTGCACTCCTTAATTCATCATCATTTAATTTATTGATTTCTTCCGGACTCATCTCCATCTTTATTGCCATAGCCACTAATTGCTTTCTCTCCATATTATGCAATTTTCTCTCATCAGAGAATAAGTATGCCTTACCCATAAATATCTCAGACGGAGAATATGTTCCTCTATATATAGTGCTAATATCATCCTCAGACGAATTCTCATCCTTGTATAATTTCTTCCCTGTTAATTTTATTTGGTCATAAGTGATATTGTTTATTTCTGCTAACGCTTCATTATATATCATAGGAACTGTTAACATGCCAGAGAACTTACTCCTAACATGCCATTGTAAAGCGTATATCTCGTTCATGGCGGCTTGTGCTTTATTTATCATAGCTGCATCACCGCTATCATAAGCTGCCTCTAATGCCTTTATAATGCTGCTAGCTTCGTATATATTCTCAAATGACTTATCCTCCGGTTGTGATAATACACCAAAATATTTCTCTAAGATACCCCTTACATCTTCTTTATACTTTCGTGTTTCTTGATTTATAAACACCATATCACTACCTATAGCTTTAGCTAAAAATGCCTGTGCTTCATCATCAGTCATTTTATTGTCAGAAATATTTGTTTAAGTTCCGTACAAATATCTTTTCTTTTTCATTTTGTAAATCCTTTTCTTTAGGAATTATATATTTCCCATCCTTAATCTCTATGATATGTAATATTATATCTGTATAATTGGTAATCCCTAATGTAGTTAGATATGTATCTGTATTAGATATTGTCGCTGCCATATATCTAAGATTTTCCTTCTCTCTCGTAAATCCTCTCTTTGCCAATTCTGTATTAATAACTTCAACCCTATCATGTAAGGTATTAAAGTATTCTGTTAATTCATTTTGTTTATTTAGTATCTCTACTAATACAGTGTTTAAATTATTATGTGCTTTTATTAATTCACTATTGTCATCTAGTTGTATTCCCAATCCCCATAAATATGATTTCATCCCATTGATAAATATCTCCATGGCTTCCATGCCGGCACTTATCATAGACAATGAACTCTCGTCTGCTTCTCCTGCCATAGCTTCTTCAGCATATTGCATAAATTGCTTCATGGACATACTCCTCACCCTTGGGTCTAATTTATGTCTTAATTCTTCCGGTAAAAATAACGATATAGGAATATCTCCCTTTATTGCTTCTTCTAATAACGCTGCTATCTTCTGTATTAATTCTTTATCTTCGGGATTTATATTATCTATGTTTTCTAATAAATCAACATCTACTTTACGTGTGTCAATATTTTTTCTATTAGTATCAACACCTTCTAATATTTTTCCTAATGATTCACCAAGACCTTCTTTCCAATTTCCATATTCATCAAATTCTGTAGAATTTCCTTCAATCATTTCGATTAATATCTCTTTCTCCACTTCTTCATCTTCCGTTAATGATTCTTTAGAATTTAATTCAAGAAGTCTGTCTCCTTCTAATACATTATCTACAGATAATTCTTCTCTTATTGTATTTATATAATCTAATATATCATCTATATCAGCAGTTCTTTCATCATTGATAGATGCAACGCCTTCGGCAAACTTAGCCTTGTCTCCTATTAGCTTATCGACTTCATCTATCATTTTACTTACCTCTTGCATCTTTGCATTCATGTTAGCTAATGAAGATTTATTCTTTATCTTACCTTGGTCTATGATAGCTTTTAATGAAGTCTTTATAGCTGTCAACCTCTCTTTTGTTAAATGCTCTTGCTTTTGTTTATTATTCCACTCATTAACAATTTTACCAAAACCAATATATACTTTATCACCTCTACCATTTTTTCCTACCGGTGCTAAAGACCCTAATAAATCATGAAACTGACTTGTGTAATGAAATACATATTCAGGATCCATTGTTAAAAGAGTTAGCATATTCTTTGTGTCCTTATCATTTACCTCTACGTTCTTCCCTGACCTTAATACTTGTACTAACGATGCATGCTCTTTTATAAATAGAGATTTTAATATACTATCTTTAATCCCTTTTGAATAGCCATAATTAGTTATCTTCTCTCCTTCTACTACCTCTTCATTCATTGGTTTAGTCCAATAGTCATATTGCTTCTGAGCATATGCTAACGTATTCTCATCACTTATATCACCACTCTCTAATAGTTTTATCTCTGCTTCTATTTGTTTTTTCTTTTCTACATCTGTTTCAGCTTCTAATAATTCTTTCTTTGCTGCTATCTCATTCTTTTTATTGGTAAGACCTTTCATAGCCTTAGCTGCATTTATAGCTATATGATTCTTTTTGTCAGCACCAATAAGTACATCAGCATCTATCTTTTTAAAGTTAGGGTCTGCTAACATAGCATTATAAATATCCGATTCCTTTGCTAATTCAATTAAGAAATTATAGAAGTTCACATCATTCAAGTTCTTTAATTTCCCATCAGGAAAGTATCCTTTGAATGATTCATCTGTCACTTCTCTCGTGGCTCCTGTTCTATTAC
>JALOBO010000213.1:0-868 GCA_023228225.1 Clostridia bacterium | reverse complement strand
TTTCCATTAGCATCTAAATTAACATCTCCCATTTTATTTTCTGAATGAATAGATTTAGCTTTGTCTATAGCCTTCTTTACTGTCTTATCAACGCCATACTGTCGCATCTCACTATAAAAGGTATAATCACTAGCATCACCTTCTTTTTTCTTTGTTTCTTGTATCGTTGCATATATTGATAATGGATTAACTACATTTGCTCCTGCTCCCATCAATACACCCATGATAAAAGAATCCCAACCATGTTTCCAATGTTCATCTGTGTTATACTTGCCATACCCTTGTGTTGTACCTGCTGCTGCAAAGTTCCTATTGTAAATTTCTTTCCATGCTCCCTCTTGTAAGAAATCTGAATACTCTTGGACTCCCTCCATACCGGCATTAACAGTTACAGAAGTAAGCATTCCTTTTATTCCTCCGGTGCTAACAGCTTTCATTACCTTATCGACAGTGTTCTTGATAAACATGTTTTTGCCTTCTACGCTATACAAATCACCACCTAGCTCTTTAGCTACCTCAACAACCTTCTTACCTATTATGCTTTTGTCTGCCATCATCATATATCCCTTACGAAGATATGTAGGTTCTAATATTTTACTTGTTATTAATGTAACTGCTGCTGTGCCTATAGATATTTTCATAGCATCACTCTCAGGTATACCTGACTGTATTCCTTCCTGCCATGTACTATACCCTTGTTGTCCTGCTGCCATCCCTGCCCATGATAATTCTCTTGCTGATGGTATCAATGCTTTATGTACTACTCTTTTCCCTAATGACATTTCAGCTGCTCTTATCCCTTCTTTACCTAAAAACATCCCTCCTTTTTTTAAAGCAGTTTTACTACCTGCTTTTAACAATATACTAC
>JALOBO010000212.1 GCA_023228225.1 Clostridia bacterium | reverse complement strand
GAAGATACACGACGCAACCTTCGGGCAAGGCGCGTATATGCTCGCAACTGGTGTTGATATTTCCATGATAATGGGACTCGACTTCACAGGCAACACCGCAATGGATCATAAGGCAATTAAGCAACGTGCGTTTAATGACAACGCTTATCGAATCTTGCTGAACTCTGGCTTGCTATATCGTGGACTGCACCCAAGGAGTGGATATCAAGATGTTATTTAATGAAAATGCAACACTTAGAAAATTGATCACATCACAAGATAGCGAGATCGCACGCCCAGCCGTGCAAGGACATGACTTCACATGTTGGCGTGTTGACATGGGCAAGCGCTCACGCGTCATTACAGTCGAGAACGCATTTACCGAAAATATATCGTTGATTTTGCAAACGCAAGACGCATACGTCGGCGTGAATGCCGAGTCGGGCGATGAGGTCACATACAACGGGAAGAAATACCGCATAAATGATATTGTGGAAATACGCTCATCAGCATTTCTCGGAGCGGTCGAGTACGCGATAGGACTGCAATAATGGTTGACCGCAAGCGACAAGCGACCGAGGTCATGCTCGTGGTCGCACAGTCCATGTCGCCATATGACACTGGAAACCTCGCAAGGAACGGTACTCGGCTCGCGTATGACAACGGTTGGTGCATTAAAATAGGCGGTGAAATTGCACCATATGCAGAGTGGTTACATGAGAAGAATGGAACGCACAAAGGATATATTGACCGCATTATGCAGGCGTGTGTCGAACACGTGCGACCTTATTACGAAGGAACGCTTACTGAAGAAGAATTGCTTAATTTCCGCAACGAGCATGATAAAATATTTGCAAGCACGGTTGCTCGCAAAATATTAGAAAGAGAGAACAAACTCAATGGCAACTAACACATTTGAACAGTTATATGCTGAGTATTTAAAGACCGAACTCACCGAATATTTGTCGGAGTCGCTGACCGTGTCGAACGACATCACATATAAGCCGTTATATAACGACCAAAATAAAATTGTAATTGTGATAAAGACGGGGAGCGACATACGCCCACAGACTCCCGACAATGACATGACGACTGCGAACATTAACATATCGTTCATTATGAAAACCGAGAAGACGCAAGCCTTTATTCTTGCAATGCTCAATTTCATAAATGACAACAATGCAATATCATCGACGCTGGCACCGTATACCTACAAACCGTTATTTACTATGCCTTCGGTTATCAGCGAAGGACAGCTGAAAACAAAAGACGAGACCGTTGATGTCAGTGTGCTTTACATGACCATGCAAGTCGTGTACGGGCAGTATATCAGTGCGCAAGATACGCTGTCACTCATTATCGGCTCGACGACATACGCAATAAAAGGCGTGTTGAGTTATGAGTTCAATTCAATTCCAGCAAATGAAATGTCGGTTGACATCAATTCGTATCAAAAAGATACATTTCGTACTGTGTATAATGTCACTTACACGATAACGCTATTGCGTGTCGCAAGTGATACGCTTCATGGGCTACTCATGAGCGAATTCACCACCAATTACCTTGATGGTAAGGCGCTGTCACTCATCGTGAACGGAACGACAATTGCGATTGCCGATTATACGTTGCAATATGTGTATCAAAATAATGTGGCGTCATTTGTCTTGACGCTGATGAGGTGATGACATGGCAACCGAATATACACTAAGAGTCGATAACGTCGTGACCGTAAAGGGTGACGATGGGACTGGAAAGAAATCATCAAAAGAGGAAATTAGAGATCGCTCGGCATCAAGCCAAATAGGATCGACCATTGCAATTCAAATGGCAAAGCAAGCTACTCAATTTGTGGTGTCGAACTATGGGGACTTGACTGGCGATTATATTCAGCAAAAAAACATCCAAGGGGCAATTGAAATCGGTGGAATGGCACTCATGGCCATCAAGGGCGGAGTCGTTGGTGTTGCCATGGCCATCGGGACACTTGCAGTCAAGGTCGCTCAACGAAGCATTGAAATTGAACGGGCTAATCGATCGATTGCGTTGTTGCGTGAGCGGACTGGAATGATCGGCTGGAGTGGTGGAAGAGTATGAACCTATACGTACAAATTAGTGGCTCGTGGGTTGATATAACAACACTGCAAAAAGGTGTCACACAGGTTGAGGTCATCGACGATACACTTGATGAGGCAACGTGCGTTGTGAAGTCATCGACTGCGTATGCGTTTGACATAATGCAACCAGCCAGGATCGACACGACAGCGTACTACATCATCGCCGACATCAATATTGTCGAGCGATATAACCTATATACCTACACGCTCACGCTCATCGAGCCAACCAAATACCTTGAAAAGATTATTTTGCCAGCGATGGCATACACAAACCGCACACAGACACTGCTCGGACAAATGGAACGACTGCTTATAAACGCACACCCGACACGATTTGTTTTTCATAATCATGCAAGTACAATACTCGCTGGCAAGCCGTCAGTCGATGTGTTTTTAGACCGCAACACGACATTGCGTGAGGCACTTGATTTATTCCTTGCGTCAATTGACGCTCGGTGTGTGGTGCCAGCGATAACGGACTATGATGATATTGTCATAGATATTTATTTTTATAACGAACGTGGCTCGCTTATTACGCTTAATCCTGTTGCCAAGACGACGACACACAATATCGAGTTCCTTGGCTCTGGCATAGAGGCGTATGCGGACAATGCGTTTACGAAATCAAGAGCTCATATTTATCAGCCATCCCCGAACGGATGGGGAACGTTCAAGACGAAACAAGCGTTACTCACGAGTAGTAATGCGGAAATCGAGACGGCATTCCCAATTGAAGAAATCAAATCATTTATAGTTAGGACGCATTTCACGGCTGATTATTTTATAAGCGACACTGAAAAATACTATACATATCAAGACCAAGAAATCGACATGATCCGAAACGTTGTCACAAAAGAGATATGGGACATATTACCAACTGGCGGTCTTGTGAGCAATAATAATTTAGTCGTAACCGATGAATTATATCAAGCAAATACAATATACTATGTGCGTGGTGAAACGGCAATTACATCGCAAGAGGTTAAATACAATCTATTCTTCACAGTGTCGTCGTTTCAAAATGCATTACGCAATGCAATATATAATTTGAAAAAAGACGATATTCAAGACGATTTAGAAGAACCACCAGCACCATACACACTTTATAACATTATTAGTTATGGTGGCTATAATGTTGCTGACTATGATGACGCACTGTTCCGCGTTGCATACCAGCCGTATATATCGGCGCACACACGGCTAAGGAAAGAAAATTATAACATCATTGACAGCACGATAATTGACAGCCAAAGTGAGTCGATAATTGACCTTGACTCATTCGGTCGTAATTTGCAGTCTAAGATTAACCGCTTAGGTAATCGTGAGGTTGTT
>JALOBO010000211.1 GCA_023228225.1 Clostridia bacterium | reverse complement strand
ATAAATTCTATGATAAAAATCATGGGCGTAACTAAGAACCCATATATTAACTGTGGTATGATCAACTATTGTGTATTCAACAATTACATTCCCTGTTGTACCAGATCCATGGCTATCATAGAATAAAATCCAATGTTCTCCATATGTAGGTGTATATAGATTACCATCTAATACGCAACATGGAGTAGTACCTGTAAGTTTCGGATACACAGGACATTGATTAATTCCATATATGGTTGCGCCATTTGCTGATATATAATCTTTTATATAGTGTAGTACATAACAATCATATGCCATACCTCTCCACATTCCAATCTGTGGTGTCATTATGTACTCCTCCTCATACGAGCATGAAGGAAGTTGATGATCTGTTTGATAATCTTAATCCCATATGTTGTAAAGTCAGGATATGTTTTTAACGCAATAGAATGTCCTACATCAGTATGGTATAAGTCTATTGCACTATGACCAATATCAGTGAAGATAGGTGTATCATTTAATGCCCGTTCCATAATCTCATGACCTAAGTCAGTAGTAGATGTACATTCTTGTGGGCTTCCCATGCATAATACTTCTTTGATATAGAATGTCAATGGTGTAGTATCAATAGTCGATGCTGTTATTTGTGAGGATGATGATATTGATGAATCTATTGGCTGAATACCAGAGAATGATATATTATCAATATATAATGTAGCATGTGCAGGAGGCGGTGGTATGTATTCACCATACGCTGCTACTATGATATCTAGTTCTCCACTTGCTGCGGGCAGGGTGTCTACGAATGAACCAGAATCAATGGTTATCCAATCAGTTGTAGAATCATATGTGGCATCCATTATTAAATAACTAGTATATGGTGGATATGTTGTACCTAATATTATAACCTCTACTCCTTGATTGGAAGCAGCATCCAGATAGTTAATTTTAAAATCAAGACTTGTGATGGCCGATAGATCCGGTACGGTTTCATTATATAATAGTATATACTCTGGGGGTATATATGGTGGATCACCTGGATTTGTATCTACTAGTTCTATATATGCACCGTATGAACCAGATGATGCAGCATAACTAGTTGCAATTGCATATCCCTCATTACACGCATAATATACATACCAATCGGTAAGATCGCCAGTCTCGAAGTCCCCGTTAGATACACCTACTATATTATCAAAGTATACTATAGTGTTTACTACCATTAGCTAATGCCTCCACCTGATGAAATTATATACATTTGTATCTTAAAAGTATAGATACCCGTTAACTCTGTTACATCATACGTAACAAGTTGAGTACCAGAAGGCGGTAGTTCCATAGGATTTTCATAAGATGAGTAGTGTATAGTGTTATAATCTCCTATTTTATCTAATCTAATAGATAATTTTAATACATCTCCATATCCAAGGTCATATTCCGGGATGATATATGAAATTTTAAGTATCAAATATTCTGTAACATCTATATCTTGCTGTATTTCACCAAGTCCTTCATCATAATACATATATTCAACATTAATCTCACATCCATATGTTCCTGTTATTGCTGCATCAGTGGTAACAGATACATCACCAGAATCGCCTGTATAAACTGTCCAACCAGTAAGATCACCAGTCTCGAAGTCACCATTAATTATTGATGTACCACCAGTTAAATATGATGATGATACAGATGATGAGGGAGTGATTGATGTAATCAATGGGATATCTAATATTAAATGTGATACAGATGAAGATATACTAGATGTTATTGAATCAATAGGTATATGTATATAATATAATGTTGGACTTGAAATACTACTTGTTGATGTAACTGTAGATACCATATCTATGTCATGTGTAAGTATTTGTATATCATCAACAGCAATTTTAGTACGATATCCTGGATCATTGATAAATAGAGCGAATCTAATTTCACAATCAGTACCCGTTATTCCTGTACAATCATATGATGCCTGTGTCCAATTATTGTCTACAGCAAATATAGGTTTATATAAAATAGTTTTAAATCCAGAATCAGTACCATCTAACGATACCCAAATGGTACATATATCACCGCTATGATATGGTATTTTATAATAAAATGATATTGTTTCATCGCCTATTAATTTAATGTGATATTGTGCTATCTGTATAGCTGCAGATGCCCATCCGTCTACAATATTTGTATCTATGAGACACCCATACGTACCACTATGTACATATGTACTATTTGTTTCAATAGTTGCAGTACCAGGATAAGTTGGATCATCCCAATTAGGATATACACTCCATCCTGTTAGATCACCTGTTTCAAAATCCCCATTAGTGATACGGTCATCCATAATTATACCCCTCTATGCATAGTGATCATATACTTGTAGATAAAATGTCTCGCCTCTGTGAATAGACTCATCAGTTATGTATACCCACGCTTGTATTTTATATACTCCCACTTCTTCTAAATCTCCATCTACGGTAATATAATCAATGTATCCTGCGTCTGTTTCATCTTCATATGCAATCCATGAAACTTCCTCTGCACTTGGCTTAAGAACTTTTAATTCCATGGATGCAGCACCAGAAAGATCAATGCCTGTATCGGCCTTAATTAATACTCCAATGTCATCTTTATATATCTTACCCATATTACTCATCTCCTAATATTGAATTTAATTTTTTAATTATGGTAACTAATGAGGAGGTAACACTACTTACTAATATATTAGATATATTATTATTCTGTATAGTTAAAATACTTTCCTCATCAACCATTTCTGTCACAATGCTAGTATAAACATCTAATAATACAATCTCACTTAATTTAGAAAGACTACGTATAATATTACTATCCTCAATATTATCCAATGTTATCTGACTATCTGTGATGTTCATTAATTCTACTGTGCTATCCTCAACATAAGTATCTGTTACTTCACTGTTACAATCATATATGGTAGTTATATTACTATCAGCCGATCTTTCTAATACTATATAACTATCTGCAATTACTAACTCATACCATGTGGTAAATAATCTACTTGAAATTATAGAGGTTCCATGGATGACAGTTGATAGTAATACCTGTGTCCCATCTATCCATGCTTCTATGAATGAGACACCAGAGATAGAGGATTCAAGGGCAATATCAATTGATAGAATGCCTATTACATTTGATATTAATCTTACATCCACCTGGAAGAATATATCAATGGATAGATCAGATGTAATAGTACTAGTTGCCTCTATACTTGATGATAATACTAGTTCTGTTGATAGAGTTGCAGTTACTTCAGAGGAATTAACAATTAACGATGATAACCCAATGAATGAGGATAATGTAGATGATATAGAACTAATACCATTAACTGCCCCATCTATTGATATGTCTAATGATAATACAGAGGTAATATCTACTATACTTTCTACTTGCCCATCTACTATTACATCTTT
>JALOBO010000210.1 GCA_023228225.1 Clostridia bacterium | reverse complement strand
TTGTGAGTGGCATGGGCGAAACAGGGCAACAAACCTATCAAACAATTACGCAAGGCATTGGTTATATCTTACCAAGTGTATTGCTCGCTATCGGCACGGGTGGGGCTTCTGTTGGTGTTCAAACAGCCGCACAGGGCGTTTCTCTTGGTGGAACAATGGCGAGTGCTTTTGGTAGTGGCACAAACGAAGCATTAAAGGATGGTGCTGACTATTATAAAGCTGGTGCTTCTGGTGCGGTTAGTGCAGTTATCGAAGGTGGCACAGAAGCATTGTCTTTCGGTGTTGGCAAATTAGTCGGCAAAGTTTTAGGCAAAACCGTAAGTTATGGCACTCGTATAAACGGGGCTCAATTTGTAAAAGGTTTATCGAAATTAACTGCTGGCGAACTTGGAAAAGCCGCACTTGAAGAAGGCACGGAAGAACTTATTGCCGAGTTATTAAGTCCGCTCGCTAAAAGTGTATATAAAGGTGGCGAAGCGTTTAATGAATATGCTAACCCCGAATTATATAAACAAGCGGCGATTGCTTTTGCGGGTGGTGCTGTTGGTGGTATGTTTGGTGCTGGTGTTCAAGGAACTAACGCCCGTATCAAATATGGCAAAGATGGTGTTAAAGCACTTGAAATTATTAGCGATATTTCTCAAATGAAACAAGACAATGTAGCCGAGTTTAAGCGTGGCAATAAAGCAGACCAAAGCACTATTGGGCAAGTTGAAACTATGATGGGCGAAAAGGTTAAGGAACTTGTAAGCACACTTGATACCTTAAAACAAAATGATATTAAGTCTTTTAATAATGTAATGGAAGCAATCAAAAACCCCAACCAAGCGATTGCTGATTTAGAAAAAATGAAAGGTGCTAAATTAACCGCTGATGAAAAGATAGAGTTCAAGAACAATTATGTTAATGACATTGATAGTGTCGTTAAGCAATTTCAATCTTCTACTGCTGATATAGTAGCGGGGCAAACTTCATCTAATCTAACTAAAATCAATGGCAAACCGACTTTAATTCAATTTGCTAAAAATAATGAGTTCAATCAAGAGCAACACAAGGGCTCTCGTGCTTTTTTAGCGACAGACAAGAGCGGTAGGCAACTTGTTTTAATCAATCCCAAGTATAAGTCTAATTATTATCAAATCGTTGCCCATGAAGCCATTTCGCACGGTATTTTGGATACCAATGAACACAATCGCAACGAAGTCATTAAAATTATCGAAAAAGATGGCAAATTAAGTAAAGAATATGCGAAGTATGATAGCGAGATATTAGATGTCTATCAACCCGAAATTAGCAAGGAGTTAGGACGCAAGGTCGATGAAAAACTATACAAAGAGAGAGCAACACAAACCGAAGTTTTCAAAAGAGAAAAACTCGCTCGCTTTTTAGAGAGTTTAGTTCACGATGATAAAAGTCTAAATCGCTTATTAGGCAATAAGATAAGTTCACTCGAAAAAGGTAGAATTAAATCAATTCTCAATCGCATTAAGAATAGTCTATCACTATCAAAAGACGCCAAACTCATTAAGCAAATAAATAAAGTGGTAAGTGAAATAACCGATAGTCAAAAAGAAACAAGCAAAGAGTTGCAACTTGCTTATAGCAAAACAAAAGATAGCGTTGGCAATGAACTTACACCAGAGCAACAAGATTATTTTGAAGATAGTGTGGTGCGTGATGAAAACGGAAATCTCAAAGTTGTATATCACGGGACAAAAGCCGACTTTAACACTTTTCTCCACAAGCATATAAGCGATTCAACAGGAAGCATGGACTTTGGTTATGGCTTTTATTTTACCGATAGTGAGTTAGTGGCAAGCGGTTATGGCACTACAAAAAGCGTGTATTTAGATATTAAAAAACCGCTCTCTTATGATAGTAAAACAATAACAAAAGCCGATTTATCTAAACTATTAAAACATTGGACGCCGATGGCGAAATGGGTATTTTAAGTAATTTTGATGATGTATCATATATCGGTTATGCAAAGTTGTTAAGTAAGGCAACAAATATGCTTTATGACAGCAACACTAACGATGTTGATATAATAAGTGAAATGATTAACATTGACGGTGGTTATAGGGCTTCCAAAGAGTTTTATAATATTTTGAAAGACACGCTCGGATATGACGGAATTATCACGAAATACCACACGAAGAAAGATGATGTCTATGTTGTCTTTAATTCTAATCAAATCAAGTCCATAAATAATAAAACACCAACCGATAGCGATGACATTAGATATAGTCGAACATTCGATAGTGTTCAAGCAAGTAAAGATTACGCCCAACATATGCAAGAGCGTGTTATCAATATGACAACCACAAAAGATGTCTATAACATTATGATTGATGGCATAGCTTCTGCTTTTGGTGTTGATATAAAAATCACAAACAAAGAAGTATTAGCAAGACAAACCACGATTGCTTTTAATACCTTGTTAAATAAGCCAAAAGAGTTAAACAAGGTTGTCGATGGCATTATCAATGATATTTTAGATAGCAAGATTGAATATGAAGTCAAAGCAAATGAAAATCAAGTCGCTATCACACTTAAAGATACATTGAGAAAGCATTTATCTAATCTCGGTATCAATGTCAATGAGTTCTTTAATGATAGTGTCAGCATATTAAAAGACATATTATTAGATAAGAGCAACGATAGTAAGGTTGAGAAATTACGCAATTATTTTCAAAGTAAGATTGCTGTTTTAGTCAAGTTAGTCAAGCAATACCGTAATAATAGTTATTATATCGTTAAGTCTTTTCAAGTTCACAAAAAGATAAATGAGAGATTAAAGAAGAATAAACTGCCAAGACAAGTAGGCGATAGACATATTGCCGAGTTAGAGTTCTATTATCAAGCAACGAAAAACATTAAACTATCTCGTAGTGCGAAAGGCATTAGTCCAGCATCTATTGATAGTATCATTGATGGTTTAAGGGGCTATTCGCCAGACATTGCGGAAAAATTACAATGGCTACAATTTAACAAGGAAATAGATGACGCTCGCAATTTGCTCATGTCGAGCCAAGTCAATGGCAAGTTCCCCAATCGTGCTTTGACACTCGAAGAAAACATTGCGGTCTATACCATTATGACAAACATTGCCAAAGATATGAAAATGCTCGAAAGCGAAACGGTGGCACAAAGACATAAAGCGGTAGAAATTGCCGATGAAGAAGTCAAAGTGATTGCCGAAGCAAACAAGGGCTTTAAGAGTAATGTTATTCAAAATGAATTAGATGCCGCTTCAAGTGTGGACACAATAATCGGTCGCTATTTTGGTATGTCAAGCGATACATATAAGATTATGTATGAAGATATGTTTAATGCCTATAACAATCAATTATTAAAACAATGGGAGTTTTTAGGCGAATATGAAAAGATTAAAGAGCAACACAAACTTAAAGACCATCACTTTGCCAAGCGAG
>JALOBO010000209.1 GCA_023228225.1 Clostridia bacterium | reverse complement strand
TAATAAACCTGATAAAAGAAAATACGAATATCTAATGAAACGAGGTAATGCACAATTACCAATATATACTGTTCACATTCCTTGTCAACGTCCTATCATAGATTCATTGATATCACAACAAGGGAAGCGTACATGGCAGTTTACTACTCATGCAGTAGATAAACAAAGTATAGAAGCTAAATATGAAGCTAAGACAAAAGCATACATAAAAGCTAAACAAGAGGAATGGAAGAAGAGATTAGATATGTATGAAGAATATGTGTTCCAAATCCAACAGCAGATGCAACAGATACAATCTATGTTACAGCAGGAACCACAATCAGAAGAACAGGCAATGCAACAACAGCAGTTACAACAACAAATGCCGATGATACAACGTCAGTTTGAAAAGGCAATGAAAAAACTTAATGAAGAGGAATTGCTTACACAAGAGAAGATAGATGAGATAGAAAACTATTATAGATACACATATAAAGATATTAGAGAGATATTATCGCAGAAGATAATGTCTAAGGTACGCATGAATTATCATGTAAGAAGTAAAGGCATAGAAGCCATAAAACACAAAACAGTAACAGGGAGAGAAGGGTATTTGGTTTATTGTGATGAAAAGACAGGAGAGTTTTTCTATGAAGTGTTGGATATGGTAAACGTTAAGTATCCTTTCATAAATGGCGTTAAATATATACAGGATGGTCCTTGGGTGTCTATAGTAGATACAATATCAGAGAAAGATTTAATATTACAATACGGTGAAGAGTTAAAGAAAAATGGTGTTAGTATAACAAACGACCAGATAGAAAAGAACAATGAGGGTTCTGTAAACGGCACCTTTATTTCTACTCCGGGTTACGGTGCTATTTTTACCGGTGAATTAAGTAATGATAATACATTAAAAAATGAGAGTGGTATACGTAGGGAAAGGATATGGTTTAAATCTAACAAAGAGGTTAAGTTTAAGATATCTAAAAACCAAAAAGAAGAAGCAATGGTAAAAGAGTTTATTCATATGGTTCCTTACGAAAAAGAATTATTGGATAAGAAAGATTATAAATATCTAAAAATAGAGACTAATGGTATATCAAAAGCATATTATGTAAATAGGAAAAATCCATTAGACAGATACCATGCTGAAACAGTTGAATTGTATGATTCTGAAAAAGAAAAAATAATATCACGATACACCCAAGATAGATATAGTTGTATTATATTAAATAATATGTGGGTAGTAGAAGCAAGGAAAGATGCAAATATCATTAGAAGTACAGACAAGCATAGTAAGTTTAGCTTACCTGTTTTCGGAAAGACATTCTCTTCTATAGCAGACCAACCTTATAGTGTTGTTAAGAATACTATAGACTTACAAGATTTATATAATAGTATTTATATGTTAAGACAATTAGCGTATGCTATTGCCGGTGCCAAGGGTTCTACTATTGATAAGTCTCAGAAACCTGATGGCATGACCATGGATGAATGGGAAGCTAATATAGCACAAGGAAGATTATATATACAAACTATCAATAAGGATGGAAGAAGGATAAATAGTTCTTTTAATCAGTTTACGCAATTTGATAATACTGTATCATCATCGGTACAGTATTACGATAATGTTCTCATGCAGATAAAAGAAACTATGGGAGAGATAGTAGGTGTACCTCGACAACGGCAGGGGCAGTTAGTAAAAGGAGACCTCGTAGGAAACACAGAGATAGCTTTAGAGCAATCTTTCTTAGTAACAGAGATAATATATGATGAACATGATGAAATAGAAGCAAGGGCGTTAAATGAGCTTCTTATGCTATATTTAAAATATGGTAAGATAGACAACACTTATATGGCTTTTAATGATAAGACAGAAGGAGAAGATATATTTTATATTCCGGAAGAATTATTTAAAGATTGTGATATAGAATTAAAAGTATTAAACAGCAATAAAGAACAATCTGATATAGAGTTTTTCAAACAACTATTACAAGGTGGATATCAAAAAGGACTTATAAATGAATATGAAATATCTACATTGATATCTATTGAGTCGTTAAAAGAAATGCAAAAGAAGACCGAGGATATTATTATTGCTAGACAAAAGCAGATGCAACAAAATCAGATGGAGCAAATACAGCAAGCAGGAGAATCACAGAAAGATGTTCTTAAATTCCAAAATGATTTGTTAATGCAAGCAGAGCAACATAAGAATCTTATTGAAGAGAAGAAAGTAGAGATAGCTTCTTTCCTTGCACAGCTAAAAGCACAGACAGACCAACAGAATCTATTATTAAAACAATATATAGAAGACAAAAAACATGAAAGAGAGTTAAAGGCAATAGACAATGAAAGCAATGTAGAAGCTGCATATCTCGTAGAACAATCTAAAAGCACGAGTGTAAAACAAGAGTTAGAAGCTATAAGGACTAAGTTTGACATGTGGTTACAGACAATACAATTACAGTTACAAGCTAAGGATGTAGATAATAAACATATCGAAAGCGTGGAGAAGATAGGAGTAGAGAATAAAAAAGTATCAGCGATGAAAAAGAGAAACCCTGAGCATATCTCAGATAAATAATAAATGTTATGGCAGAAACAAAAAAATATCCGGTATTAAAGGTAGGTTCTAAAGGTCCGGAAGTAAAAATGTTAAAAATAGCCTTGAAAGAAAAAGGTTATAACATAGACCTTTCAACTGATGAATATGACAATAATACTAAAGAGATAGTAGAAAAGGTACAACAAGAAGACCCTGCAAAGATGAATAAAGATGGTATAGCAGGAGAACAAACATGGTCATACTTAGAAGCTGATTTAGGTAAAGAGTTATTAAATCCTGTCGTAAATACTGCTGATGCCAAGCCTCCATATAAATGGATAGACGTTAAAGAGAGTAGCGTAAAACCGGATATAAACACACTTAATAACTTAGCCACATATCAAACAGGAACAATATTAGGAGATAAACCTACGACAACAACTATCACTCCAAAAGAAAGTACCGGTAATGGATTATGGGATGGATTATCATTAGGGCAATATGAAAAGCTAGCAGGTTCTCCTACAGGTGGATTTTATCAACCATTATTACCGCCGGGATATTCTGTTTCGGAAGCAGCAAGAGAAAAATTAAATGCAGAACAACAAGAAGGTTCTCAGAATAAAAATGACTTAATGTCTTACCTAATGGATAAGTTAGGTGAAAATCTAAAAAATAACAAACAAGATGTTATCACTGATAGAGCATTTAATGATACTATTTCTATTGGAGAAATGATTAATAACCTAAACGAACCTCCTTATGAAGATGTTTCTAAGATAGAAGCAGGAAAGATACAGGCTGTTAAAATGTCTAATGATACTATGATTGATAATATAGACAGACAGAAAAACAGTCAGATTAAATATATGCGTAGCATAGGAAGGCAAGACCTTATCCCTAGTATAGTAGCAGCTACTGAC
>JALOBO010000208.1 GCA_023228225.1 Clostridia bacterium | reverse complement strand
TCAGGTAGATTTTCTTGTAATAAACCTAATCTCCAGCAGCAGCCTAGTAGGCTCAAGACATGGAGGCATATTTATAAAGCAATGCCAGGAAATAAAATAGTATCAGCCGATTACTCACAGATTGAATTAAGAATTGTAGGGCAGTTATCAGGAGAATCAGCTTATATAGATGCATACACACAGGGTTATGATTTGCACAGGAGAACAGCTTCTCAAATGTTTAACATCCCACTTGATGACGTAACAGATAATCAAAGGTTCATGGCAAAGGCAATTAACTTTGGCTTAAATTATGGGTTAGGTGCCTTGACATTGAAAGAAAATCTTAAAATAGCTATAGATGAAGACATTTCAGAAGAAGAAGCACAGAACATGAAAGCAACCTTTCAAAATATGTACCCTAAAGTTACTAAATATTTATCTGCTGCAGGAGAAAGAAGCTTTCAGAACGGTTATGTTTACACTATGGCGGGCAGGCTTTGCAGTAGTAGAGATCCTGGTGTAGAAACGCAGGACTACACAGTAAAAAATAGAGGTAAAAACCTTCCCATTCAGGGGCTTTGTGCTGATATGATAAAGTATGCAATGGGTAAGCTGTTCTTGAGGCTTGAGCCGCGAGGTGTTAAGCTCATTAACATGGTGCATGATGAATTAGTTCTTGAGTGTAAGGCAGAGGAGGCGGAGGAAGTAGGAAACATACTAAAAGAAGAAATGGAGATAGCAGGAAGAATGTATTTAAGTGCATTGCCCTGTGTTGCAGAGGTTACAATTGATAACTATTGGAGGCATTAATTTGCCTTCATTCTCACCATTTCAAATCTCCAACACACAAACACCTTAATTTAATTTATTGACTCAACCTTGCGCCTATCTGTAAGTCTGGTGCAAGGTTTGATTGTTAAAGCACTTAGTTATTGTTTAGTCTGCTCTCAACTATCTAAACAACCAGTAGAAAGTTATTTAAACAATGAGCGCGTATAGTATATTGCAGGCAAAGCAACATAAGCCTGTTGTCACAGACTCTTACTAAGGGCTCTGTGCAATTAACCTTTGTCACACCTCCTGCAGGTGTGTGGATTGAAACTGTGCAATAATCTTTATAAATTAAAAACGTGTAAAGAATAATCATCGTGAGGTCCACGGCACCATAGTACCTCTCAAAAGATATGCGTGCGCCGGTATACCGTTTTCGGCTAAATAAATTAACGGGAACCTCCTTCCATAAGTCATCGTGGAGTCTAAGGACCATGGCAGACCCCTACTAAAACCTAGGTCGGCTGTTGCGGGCGCAGTCATTAAATGCCCTGCTTGTATGCCGTTATAGCTTAATTGGTAGAGCTTCAGATCTGTAATCTGATGGTTTCGGGTTCAACTCCTGATAACGGCTTCAGCTCCTAAGAGCTGCTTAAACCCTCCCTCACTGTGTCGTTCAGTGAACCGAAACACTGTAGCCGGTATAAAAGGTATACAGTACTCGTTGAAGAGGCGAGTTTAAATAACTCTCTTCATAATTTACCTGGGAGTTTGGCAGATTGGAAAATGCGCTGCACTTAAGATGCAGTCCTGTAGAGGTTAGTCGGTTCAATTCCGACAGCTCCCATTCTAAAGCTGTTTAAGCTGTTTTAAAATAGGTGGGTAGAATTAGTCAAGAACAGAGTAAAACCTAGCTACAAGGCTTAGGTTGGTTGTGGTGTGCACATGGACGGAGAAATAGATTACCTTATCATAGGTATGCTAACAGGCATAGTTGTTTTTGTGCTGTATGTTTACCTTGCAATTGATTTATCTGTCCTGAAAATGAGGTTTTAAAGTGCTAGATATTCTTATTGCTCTTTTAATTGCTGCATTTGTGACTGCTGCATTTGCAGGCTTAACTGCCTACTTTGTTTTAAAAAAGAATAAAATGTGTTAAATAAATAAACACATTACTTTTTTGTACTAATCCTAAAAAGCTCTCTGTATATCGTCTGGTTTGTAGGGATAGCCTTCACATTAAACGATATTGTATTTACGCTCATGGGTCTGCACAGGCTTTTAACCGTCAACCCTCTACAAGCTGTAAGGGTAATTTTCTTAATCTCAGGAAAATCTCTTACCGCGCGCTTCACCTTCAGGAATATCTCTACACTGGCAGGATGCTTGTCAAATCTTTTATCTGTTTTAATTTCGGTCATTGTTATCACCTACTATAAAGTACGTGCTCAAAGCTTATATAATTTTCTGTGAATGTTTGAAACAGCCTGAAGTTTCGTAGTAGGAATATTTATATGGAGAAGCGTAAAACCACTAGGTCTTTAGCCTAGTGGATGTAAGCGTCAACTTAACCCTGATTCCTGATGTATGCTTCAGCTATTTCCTTACTAACATTTCCAATAGTTGAGGCAAAATATCCATCACTCCATAAAGTCTTTTCTCCCCAGTAATATCTTTTAAGATAGCTGCCTTGACTTTTCCACAGCTTGTTTGTAGTCTCTTGCTTCAGCTTTCTAACTATAGACACTACTGAAATTTTTGGCTCACTCTTAATTAACAAGTGAATATGATCTTTGTCAGTTTCCATTTCTAATATTTCAAAGTCAGACTCTTTTTCAATATCCTGAATAGTCTGTTTAAGTTCTGCGTTAATTGGTTCTAGTATCTTTTTTCTGTACTTGCAAACAAAAATAACATGGTACATAAGCAAAAACTTACTGTGATTCTTGTGCTCATACTCCATATTTACCAAAAAGTATATATGTTTGTAAAGCATATAATACCTTGTATGATGAAAGCGTTCAAGTTTAGACTATATCCAACAGAAGCTCAAGCTGGTAAACTTAATCAGCATATAGGTAGCTGTCGCTTTGTCTATAACTGGGCACTTGATCAAAAAGTTAAAACATATGAACAGACTGGTAAATCAATCTCCAGGTTTGACTTAAACAAATTGATTCCAGTTCTAAAACTTTCTAATGAATGGCTAGGAGAAGTTAACTCTCAGTCTCTTCAGGGAATGACTAAACAGGTTGAATCTGCTTTCACTCGGTTTTTCAGAGAGAAAACAGGGTTCCCTAAATTTAAATCTAAGAAAAATCCAATACAGTCTTTCCCAGTACCCCAGCACTATAGTGTTGATTTTGAAAACAACACTGTTAAGCTGCCTAAAATTGGAGAGATTAAAGCAGTTCTGCACAGACACTTTGAAGGTGAGTTGAAAACAGCAACCGTTTCAAAGACTTGTAAAGGAGATTACTACATTAGTATCCTTGTTGAAAACGGTGCAGAACTCCCAGCAAAGCAACCTTTCACTGAAGTTACTACAATAGGTGTAGACGTAGGAATCAAAGACTTTGCTGTGCTCTCTACAGGTGAAAAGATAGAGAACCCTAAGTACTTGAAAAGCTCTTTGCAGAGGCTTAAAGTCCTTCAGAAAAGAGTATCAAGAAAACAGAAAGGTTCTAAGAACAGAGAAAAAGCCAAA
>JALOBO010000207.1 GCA_023228225.1 Clostridia bacterium | reverse complement strand
AGATGGAGCGCACACTTGCAGTAAGCAGGAATTGCCTATTAATAATGGAGGAGTCAAACCTACTATCTCAGTTGCTACAACTCCTGTTACAACACCTAAAACCACTCAGACATTCTCACCTTGGGGAAATAATGTTCCTCAAACTTCTGTAAAAGAAGAAGAGTTCGTTCCTGTTCAGGAAGCCACACCTATCGAGATGGTGTTGCCTAAGATTTGTTTCTGTTGGAACGACATGGATACAGTAGATGCAGATTTTAGTTGTGATAATCTTGATATGCTGGACCAAGCTGGAGAGATGTGCTGTATGAATTGTGCTCATGCAGATATGGTGTATGTAAGGAAAAGGTAAACTATATTTTATATATTTACATTTATTTGTGCTTATCATGTCTGGAATGCAATTCAAACAAATGCAGTATGGAGCGGATAACCCTGTTATCTGCCCTTCCTGCTTCGCTGTATTTTCAAAATACGGAGTGGCGGAAGATAGATGTCCTAGATGCAACTCGCCATTTTTATCGTCTGATGTTGTAAATTGGGTAAATCCTGATGGTGCATGGGAAATAGCTAGAGAATTAGCTAAGATACGTATGAAGGCAAAACAAACAGGAGAGATTAAAAGATGATTGCACCGTTCAACAGACCGCTTCCGAAGGATGACCAGGCATTGGATAAGATGATTGTAAAATCATATCGCGACGAAAGAACCAGACGTGTTAGAACAGTTGATGATGAATTCAGAGATGATATCACAACAAATCTACCTGCTGGTGAATTCAGATTGGCAGATATTTCCATGCATGACCTTATTCAAGAAAAAGCATTCAATCAATTGGGTGGAGAAGTCGCTCCAGATGTGGATAGTCCAGATTATGTTTGTCCGCACTGCGGTATGAAGTATTTAATGCCTATCCCTCCGCAAGAGTGTAGCAGATGCCACACTCAGACTTGGTTTGGAAAATTGGTAGAGAACAGAGCATTCAGAAGGTGAAAATATGTATATAATTGTAGCAAGAAAAGATGTCGGTCCGAATTCAGACCTCAAAAACAGTTCGGTAGAATATGCATTCAGGGTAGTTTCTAAAATAACAGGATATAAACTATATTCGAATACATATACTTGGTTTATGAAAGTTCCTGAAAAGTTAGGAAATATGGATGTGGTTAGAAAATTCTATATTTATGAACCTTTATATATAGAGAATGATAATGAGATTCCTAGTGAATTGACGGGTGTAGAAACGTTCAAAAGAGAAGGCGGAACCAAAGAAAATGTCGGGTTTGGATTCTTAACATTTGCTATGGAAGAGCATTCTATCGCATACGATAAGCTGGATGTCAAATCATTATAATCCATCTTTAAACTTTTTATTTTTTTATTAACACTCTTTATATTTTTAAGAGATATATACTCATTCAGATATGTCTATTATAAGTGAACTGCAAGAATGTAGAAAGGGTATTTCTATTTATGACGATTTATCTATTATAGGAAACCCTCTGACAAAGCAGTATTCTTTAAAAGACCCTATTAGACAAGGTAAAGTATTCGAGTCTAATATCTTATCTGCACCTACTCCTAAAAATATAGAATATAGGAATAGGAATTCTCAATATTTTGTAGACCAGTATCGCAGAGCTTCATTCTATTTTTTCAATTGTTCAATCCTATCTACTGTTGTAATCAGGATATGTTTGGAAGCATTGAGGAACGGAATAGAATGGGTTCCTAAATTTCAATCGAAATGTCCTAGATGTGGTGAAACATTCCAACGTTCTATGAGATTATGCTCAAGTTGCGGTTTTGAGGGAGATATGCTCAAACCAGACACAACTCAGCAGAAACTTCTCATAAACTGGGAAGGCGGAAGCCTTTTCGATAAGGTGAACGAGAACGGATGGACATTATTGCAATTATGCAGGTCGTTTCTCACAATCAGTTTAACATACAATCAACCAGTTATATTATGTAAATCAGTTTATCTGGTTGACGAACACGTCAACGTTCTGGAAGAGATTCCGCAACAGTTCATCCCATTATCTCCTTCTAAAGCAAGAATGATATTCGATGATTCAGGAACTCCAGGAGACGGATACGGGTTCTCTCTTGATGATAGAACTACAAATGTTGATTTGTATTCAGATGAGATTAAGAATACAGGATATTTTAATGGAAAAAGGATATATCCTGCTCGCTGGTCCATCTTTGAGAATGACGGTGGACAAGAGACCAGTGGAGAATATTACGCTTCTCCAGAGATTTATTGCAGTCATTACGGTGTAGATTCAATGACATATGGATTGCCACTCAGTTTACTGGTGGAATCAGATGTACGCGCATGGATTGCAATGGAATTGAGAGTGGAGAAATATTATTCGGTAGGGCATCCTCAAGGTATATTCGTAATCAATAACGCAGGTCCTGATGCATTAGCGACAGTCACACAGACTATCAAGATACAGATGAAGGATGACCCTTATACTATCCCTATTATCGGTATCCCTCCTTCTTCAGATAAAGTCACAAGTACTAAATGGCATCCTTTGGCAGACAATCCTACAGAGCAGATGATGGCAGTCAAATCTGAATTGCAACAGAGAATATCTGCAATATTCGGAGTGTCTGGTTTGTTCACAGGAGATACCAATTCTCTGAAGGGAAATTCCAACGAAAGCAGCCTTATGGATATAATGGACAGGAATCTCGTAGGAATCAGAACGCACGTCAACGACTTTTTAAAATTCATCAAATCCAAATACAAAGGTATCGTGGACTGGGAACTTCGTGTAGTTGAACCTCCTGATAATCAATCTATTGATGAAGCGGAGGAATTCAACAAGAACCTCATGAATGCCAAGATGGCTAAAGATTTGGGATTCGACATCATCTCTCAGAAAGATGGCAAGATTGAGATTTCTTATACCCCTCGTAAACTAGACCCTATAAAGTCTCTGTTCCAGCCAGCAGGGGGGGCAGAAGGGCAAGGAGTAGAAGACATGGAAGCAGAGTCCGAAGGCGATAATGGTTATAACATGTCTAAGTCCAAACAATCCGATTCACACGGAGACAATCTTATGGAGATGACAAAGGGTGAAGTCGAAGTTAGCATTGAAGATGCTAAGAAGATACTATTAAAGCATGGAGTTGTTGTAAGATGAGTTACACTACTTGTTTGGAATTGCCTACTGGCGTACGTAACTCTTTACATCCTGAAGACCAGGAAAAATGGAGATTAGAATACAATCTGGTTTTCGATTCAATCAAAGATGACCTAGATGCAGATATTGGAAATTGCTTCTCTATGGAACAATTTTGCAGAGAATGCGCATGGGAGTCGGTTAAGTATTGTGAATCATCTCGTTATGTGTTAGCCAATGTTTCTACTGAGATTGTAGATTTGGATAATGACCTGGCAGATGTAGATGCATATGTAGACGCCGGTCAATTCTTTGTAGATTCTGGGG
>JALOBO010000206.1 GCA_023228225.1 Clostridia bacterium | reverse complement strand
AACATTATTGTTTAGCATGTTTATCGGCGTTAAAGCACAAAACAAAACAGTAACCGACGACATTTTTTTAGCAAATGTGCTAAATGCCTCAAATGATACTATTCAGAAAAATGATAGTATATTTTACTCAATTTATGTTAAACCTTTTGTTGACGTTGTGAAATGGCAAACAACCGCTACACGAGTGTCTGGAAGTTACAGCAAAGCGATGGTAATTTTACAAACATCATTTGATTATGTTAACTGGGTAAACCACGACACATTATCAATAGCAGGTTCGGACGTTACTACACAAGCGTTAACGAGTGCGATAACAATAAAAGAGCCTTATTTCAGATTGCTAACTGTCGCGTATGATAGCACCGCAACGCTGAAAATTAAACATAATATATTAATCGACACAAATAAGTAATATTATGGCATACGATTGTTTTAAAAGTATAACAAAAGCTATAGACGCAAGCTGCACAAATGCACCTGTTAAGGGGTTAGAGATTGAGGCTTGGATTTGGGCGAGAACCGAAATAACAGCAACATTTGATACAACAAATCCGTCAAAAATTACGGCATTAAGCCCTGTTGGCTCGGCAGTAGCATACAAATTCAAAGGACATAGAAAAAATTTTGATGTTGGCATGGATAGGGTAATCGGTGAAGTTACGCCTGATGGATTTAAACATTTCTTTTCGTTATATGGCTTTGAAATTAGCGCGGAGGACATCGAAAATTTAGATGGGTTAAAAGACGTTGTTGTAGTTGTTGAAAGAAAACAAAAAGAAACCGACGACGATGGCACATTTATTTGTTTTGGCGCAAAAACAGGGTTATACCCGAGTAGCGATACCTTACGCCTTAACAGTGACCCCGGCGTTCGAGCTATCGAGTTAACAACTTTGGATGGGCAAGAAGAACCATTTTCGATGTACAGCGTTGTAATTGCAAGCGGCACACGGTTAGCATTAGAAGGTTTATTAACAAATGATTGAAAATGTTAAAATAATAATAAATACACCTTATCGGGAGCTTATTAATTCCGATAAGGTGTTGATTTTATTAAAAACGTATTCCGTATTATTCAACGGTTGCGCTCCCCCTCATACGTGCGAGCAACATTTAATTAATTACTATAATACAATAATAAATAAAGGTATGGACATAGCACTTTTATACGAAGCAGCAAAAAAAAGAACCTGCCAACCGGCATTTACATCAATAAAATACATACGACAACTCGGAAAACACATAAACCCAGCATTGTTAACTGATACCGATGCAATTGCATATTTATCGAAAGGATATTTAACAAAATCAGATTTTATAAAATTACCCGAAGCCATTGCCGAAGCAAAAAAAACAATAGCATCTAAAAAAACTAAAAAATGAAATTAGTTAATAGCGCAATAACCGAACGTGTTACTGTTAAGCTTAACCGAAGTTTTACAAGTGACAAAGTTACTGGTATTATGAGCTACGGGGTTGATAATGATTATCCTCAAAAAATTGAAAAGTTGATATTAGGTAGCCCTACTGGCAAATCTGTTATTAACATAATGAGTAAATTTATAGCAGGTAATGGGTTTAATAATCCCGAAATTGGTAAAATTAAGGTAGGTACTGATAAAATTGGCAAAGACGTTACACTTGACAATATACGCATACAAGCCGCTGAAAGTTTAGCGAAATACAACGGTGTACATATACATTGTAATTTGAATATAGGCAGGCAGGTTGTAAATACTCGAATTATACCTTTTAAAAATTGTCGGCTATCTAAAGAAGACGATAATGGGTATTGTGCAAAAATAGCAGTACACCAAAATTGGCAACGAGATAGTAACCATAAAAAACTTGAAAACAGCACAATAGCTTGGTTTGACCATTTTAACTTGAACGAAGCGGTTTTTGCTGAACAAATTAAAGGCGTTGGAATAGAAAATTATAAAGGTCAAATATATACCTTATACCTTGATGACATATATTTATATCCACTTTCGGCATTAGATACTGTATATTTAGATTTAGATACAGAAGCACAAATAGCTTTATTTAAAAATAACGAAGTTAGAGATGGTTTTAGTGATAAAATAATTATGCACGTTAGCCCCTCAACTGACGATTTAGAGCGAGCAAATCTAAATAAAAAAATACAGGCTTTCATGGGAGCTGATGGAGACAAAGCACTTGTATTTGAAAGTTTATTTGACGAAAATGGGCAACTGTTAAAAGATGGAGCATTTAAGTTTGATTACTTACGTACAAATATTAATGATAAACTATTCGTAGAATGGGAGCGAAGTTTATCTAACAATATAAGAAAAGCTGTGTTTATGCCAGCCGTTTTAATTGACTACGAACAAGGGCAACTATCACAAGCCAGCGGCGAAATGTTAACACAAGCAGTAAGTTACTACAATGCTATTACTAAAACCTATCGCGAACAATTAAGCGAAGCACTTAAACAAATTTATGTTAATCATACAAACGAAGTTTTGCAAAATAATATCGATTTTTCCTTAACTGATTTAGTATTATTATGATAATAAGTTATGATAAACAGCAGGCTATTAAGCCGGTAAGCTTGAATAATCAAAGCATATTTGAACAAATAGCGAAAGAGACTGAAATGTTAGAGCTTTCGGCGTTGTTAGGTATAGCATTTTATCAAGAAATTGACAATAATAAGGAAAAATACAGCGAAATATTAAATGCTACTACCTTTGTCAACTCACAAGGCTACAATATAACACACCAGGGACTTTATTATGTAATTGCGTATTTAGTATTTGCAAAATATATAGCAAATAGCTATGTTAATGATACGTTTTCGGGATTTGTTAAAAAAAACCTGCAAAATAGTGAACATTTGAACGAGGGGGAACGTCGCAGGCTACAATATGAGTATCGAAGCATCGCTTTAACAGCATTTGAGACTATCAAAGAGTATTTAACATTAAAAAATACTGATTATCCTTTATGGGGTTGTAAGGTAGGGACAACAGGGAGTTTACCAAAATTTTATACAGTAACTAATAAACAATATTATGCCAGTTAAAAATGTTAAATTAAGTGGCGGTATGCCACAAGACGAAAATTACAACGCCGTGCCTGTTATGCACCCGCGGGCAATATCAATAAAACTTGACGGAACAAGTGCAAGTGTAGCAAGCGATGTAATAAGCGCAAGCGAAAATAAGGTAGTGAGAATAGCTGCTATTGACCAAATTTGGGTAGCTATTGCAGCTGCACCAACCGCCGTTGCTGATACTTGTATGTTAATGTTTGCGGAAAGTTCGGAAACTTTTACAGTTTATGCAGGTGAAAAAATAGCAGTATTAGGAGGCGTTGCAAACTTAACAATAATGGAATAATGAAACGTATATTAACAATAATTATTAGTGTTATTTGCATATATGCAAATGCGCAAACGACTGGCCGCTTTCCGTATTATTCAATACTACAAACATATT
>JALOBO010000205.1 GCA_023228225.1 Clostridia bacterium | reverse complement strand
CATACTTTGATTTTAAGTTCCCCATAGTGCCTCCATTTTGGCTATCTCGTCCGGCGTTTTGGTTTCAATTCCAAGTTCTTTACATTCCGAAACAATCCCGTTAATGAAAAGTGACATTTCTTTGGTGTTGTAATTGGAACTTCCTACCCAAAATTTATAGTAGACGGCTTTTTCGTCCCACAATTTTTCATGAACTTTGTGGTACTTCCAAGCCTTTTCAAACTTATCCGTACAATCGTTTGGGACTTTAACAATTCCGCCTTGACCGTACTTTTTGAGCATTATCAAATAAACGTCATCTTTGGAATAGGCGATATCGCCTTGTGCTTCTGCCGTAAGCGCTTCTGCAATTTTAGAAATTAATTCCCACGCATAAGCGTTAGAATCAAGTGAGCGGCGCTCTCTGTGTATCTTTAGTTCTGCGTCGCATAACTTACCATCGCATTTTTCAGCGGCTTTTTCAGCTTGCAGAGGGCTTTTAACATGCAACCCTAAATATGTGCCATCGGGTTGCTGAAATAATTTAATTTTGTTAAACTGAATTATCATGCCAGCGGGTCATCTTCCGGCTTTGTCTGAGCATCTGCCGGGATTGGAGCGTCTTTGACTGCAATCTCAATTTTGCTTTCGTCAATTGGCATTTCGTCCGGCTGTTCTGTGCCGACTTCTTCGGCACTGTAAAGCCCCGCAAAATCTTCCGGAAATGCTTCGCGGAGTGCCTGCACAAGGGCAACCTTGCGAATCATTGTTGCGGGTTTCTTGCTCCACTGCCCGTTTACTTCGCCATCTTTTTTTCTTCCAATATACTCATCGAGGGAAACGGAAATCTCGGTCGGTACTTCGTAACCTTTGATGAAAACTTTAGCCCATCCGCCGACAAGCTTTTCATCCGAAATAACAAGAGAACCGATACGATTTTCAAGCGTCCCGTCTTTCTTCTGAACAACAACTCCGGCCTGCTGCCCCGCATAGTCTTTATTGCGGCGGGCGCGCTTCGTAAATACTTCTTTGCCTGTTACCATTGTCGCGGGCTGATTGCCGCCGTACTTAATGAGATACGCCTCGCGGAGAAATGGATTTAAGTGCTGAAATCGGCAAAGGTTAAGAAACATAACAACTTCCTGGTCGCTTACAGCCCCGCCGCCGCTAACAAGATACTGCTTGATTATATTTGGTGAAAGTTTAACTTTTTCTCCGTTGACCTCGTATTCAACCATTTTGCTTTCTGCTGCTTTTGCCAAACTGTTGTTAATCATAATTTTTTACTCCTTATTTCGCCCAGCCGTAGGCGATTCCATATTTGTCACATAGGTTGCGCATTTCGTGCCTAAAGTCTGCTGTCGTGTCTCTGAATTCAACCTGAATCGTTTTCGTTGCTTTCTGCATCGGCGGACATTCGTCAGGCTCCGGAATGTGTGTGGATTCAGCAATTTGCGCTTCGATATAATCGTGCGCCGCCGCCTTTTCCTCAACGGACGCAGGTTCTACAGTGCAGATTGCTGCTGCTTTGTGTTCTGTCTCTTCCCGCGCTTTTTTCTGGCTTTCCTCATATTCTTTCAGCCGCTTTTGTTGCTCTTCCCAGCGCGTTTTTTCAGCAATTGCAGCGCTGAAATCAAGATTTTTCAAATAAACATCAAGCATCTGTTGCTCGCAGCCAACGTCAAAAGCCTTGATAATGCTGATATTGTTTTTGACTTTAAAAACAATATCCGTAATTTCCTTTTCAATGTCAGCCATTTTGTAGGTTGCGTTCATCCAGCGTGGCTCCCAAACTTTGTCAAGCGTGACAAGTGGGTCAAGGTTCCCAATGCTGTCAGCATAAAAAGTAACGACCCTTTCGCGCTTTTCAGCCTTTTTCTGCTCGTCAAAAGTTTTTACCTGACTATCAATTGAAGTGACAGCTTCACGAATCATTCCAGCAAGCTCGGACTCTTTGCTATTAAAATCCTCATAAGGTTTTAGGCAATCCCGCTTAACTTCTTTCCGTGCATCTTCAAAAGCTGTCAATAATTTATTCAGCGTAGCTTTATCTGCTTTCGCGGATTTAATGCTTTCCTCGGTAACAACGAGATTGTTATAATATGTAAGTCGCTCCGGAAGTTGTGCTTTCAATTCATCGTAATTGAATTCGATAGCCTGCGGAATTGCTTTCGCAAGGTCGGTTTTCATAATAAGTTCCATTGACATTAATTTTTCCTCTTTTCAAATTTCCGGCAGAATAAGCGCCGGCCTTTTATTGTTTACAACGCAATCCCAAAACACTTTTTCGCGCTCCGCAAGCCATTTGATATCCGTTTCAACATCGGAACGCTTAATCGTATAATGCCGTATTGCAGCGGCTAATTCGCCGCTTTTATGGTATTTTATTTGTGCTTTGAGAATCACAAAATCATAGCCTGTAGCTAAAAGCTGGTGTATGCACTGTATGTAATAATGCTGCGGTATTTGCTCATTCCATTCGTCCCATTGCCCTGCACGCATGATTTCAGTCGTTTTAATTTCAAGGATACCTTTACGGTCTGTTCCTTTTTCAGTTAAGTTTCCGTCAAGAGTAGCAAAAGCAAAAGGATAATCTTTGTTATTCCGTATCATGCCGAATTCGTCGTAATCTATCTTGTATTGAGGGTAATCCAACGCAAACAGCGCTCGCAAGTGCTTTTCTGCCTCTTTGCCATACTGAACATACGGTTTATCCGAAATATCCGGTGCTTTGCGTTTTCCGGTCTTTTCTTCCCATAATACAAGGTTGCTTTTATACGGTGACATTCCGGCAACTGCGGCGGCTTCACTCGCCCCAATTCCATTTATGCGGGCGTTTAGCCATTCGATACGGTCTTTGGGATTAGTTATCATCATCTTCAATCCAGTTTCCAGAATAAAACCATTCAACAAACATATTCCTAAATTCGTCTGTCGTTTTGTCCGTCAGTTCTATTCCACATTGTTTTGCGGCATAATCGGCGGCTTCATCAGTTCCGATATATTTGCCACGTTCACGCCCAATGCCTTTATAGCCTTTAAACATTGGATTCCAACTCTTTCAATGTCTGCTTTAAATTCTTTATATCGTCGCTAAAATTTGCTATTTTTGTAGTGTATTTTGATTCAATGGTATGTAGGTCACAGGCATCTACATATTTAGCTTTGAAAAGAATACGCATTACTTCATTGCGCTCGGAGTTGAGTTGTTGCAGCGTTTTTGATTCTGCTGCGATTGCCTCTTGTGTATGTGTGATATGGCTATCCATCATCTTTTGCCTCCCTTTCAATATAATCTACGGCATTAATAGGGCTATTTTCCCATGTAATTTGTTGCAATAATGGACTTGCTATTTCATAGGAAGAATTGTCTTTCGTATTATATGTTGATTCTAATTTTTCAGGTTCGTTTTTAAACGCTCTTAACATAGTAGTTTCTTTTTCTCTTGCAATCCATGGATACCCAATCCCAACATATGCTTGTAATAAATT
>JALOBO010000204.1 GCA_023228225.1 Clostridia bacterium | reverse complement strand
AACATTGCCCTGATTGCAAGTTTGTAAGCTGCTTTACTCTCATGGATTTGATAACCTGTGTGGTACTGCACCATTTCATTTATTCCTATTACTCCAATTGTGTACACAAGACTATCAAAATCTACCGCCATGGAACCTATTTCTCCGGTGTTAGGATCTCTAGGGCGCTGTGAGGCGAAAGGAATCCTGCCCTTTGTAATTAGGTTATCCATCCATTTTCGCTTAACCTTGAAGATCTCTATAGCGTTATCCATGAGAGTTCTCAACCCTTTGAATAATTTCTCATCGTTGTGTTCTGCTTCATATGCTACCCTGGGGCAGTTTAAGGACATTACCATCCATGAACCCATGGAGAAATGCGCTCCGTTTCTGAAGTACATCTTATTTTCAAACTCTGCATCATCTTCAGGAGTTGCGGAAAACTGATAGGCACAGCACTGGTAGCATGAAATCCCACCTTTTGCACTTCTGTATTCCGGCAACTGGTTATCAAAGTAAGGAGTTCCAAACTTTGCAGCCAGCTCAAATGCCTTAAGATACAGGTCATGATAACTTAGCATGTCAGGGTTGTTCTTGTTAAACTCTTCATCCTCCTGCATAAAATCAGCTTCCATTGATATTTCAGGCTTTGGGAAGCTAAAGGGCTTACCTATTGCGTCACCTTCTATCATTACGTCCATAAGAGTTTTAAAGCTCAGTCTTACCTCTCTCTCAAACTCTCCATAGGTTCTGAGAGGAGCCTGAGTACCGTCATGGACTTTTCCAAATGCTACTATAGGTTTATCTTTCCACAGGTTGTTTACTCCTGGCGTGAGTTGTACAGAGCTAAAAATAACTTGTCCGCCTCTTGCGCAGAACATCTGCATCATTTCATATACAAACATCTGCATTAGTTGTTTAATCTCTTTCTCCGACTTTCCTTCAAAATATGGTGCAAGGAAAGTTAAGAAGTTGTATAAACCTTCACCACCTGCAAAATTTGTCTGTGCAGATCCTAAAGCTTTTACTAGTTGAAGTATTGCAACCTCTGCGTTTTTTGCTGGTTTTGCTATGCTTGACTGCGTACCTATCCCATCAGGTATTAGACCATAGTAGAAGAAATATCTAGCATCCCAATCCTGACAGTTGTGAATATATACCCCTGAGCCTGCAAGGAATAGATGATCCGCATCTATAGGAGAGTCTTCAAGTCCGAAGTCATACACAGTCCCATTAAACTCCTCAACCTTTATTGACCTGATTTTATTAACTATAGGCTTTCTATACATAGGTTTTACAGTCGTGTTAAACTTTTGTAATGTTTCTTCTTGCTTTCCAATAAACATCATACTACCAAGTCCACTTCTGTTTATTGAAATAATATACATTGGATACCTACCTACAATAGCACCTGTAGTTACTGGAGGGTTGCAACGAACACTGTGAGGTATGTTATTAAGTCTCAACCAAAGGCTAAACTGTTGCATAAGTGTTTTTGAGACTGTTTTATAGTACACAGTTAAACTTGAATGTTTCTCCTGAAGAAATACGCTACCATCACCAAAGAACATACCACATATTATGAGCTTTTGTGTTTTTAAAGGCATATTTAACATATCTACAGGCAGTGATTTTTTAGATGCTCCTGTGCAAATTTTATGCGTTTCACAAAGCTCCTGATACAACTCTTTTCGTGTGATTATAAACTGTGGTACCTTCCCATCAGGTTTGGATACACACACATGATAATCCCTTTCTTTTGCAAAATTTAATACAATCTCTTCTGTAATGGGGTCATTATCAGATATAACTATGAAATAACCACCATCATGCCTAGTATGCCCATTCGCTATGAACGTGCCTAAAAATAACGCTGTAGCGTCAGATATATTCTTACTGCCTTCAATACTTGATAAAGTTGGTACAGGTAAAACTTCAGATACTTTAAGATCCCCACAAGGTTTTACACCTGTCTGTGTTGGTATCCTGTGTTCTGGAGTTGTGGTTATAAAACCACCCTGAGTAGTGTTAATAGTGATAGTATCACCTATGTGCTGCCTTTCTGTTCTAAACTTTACATGCCTCCACCCATTAGGAGTATAAAACTCATCACCTACTATACACTGTGATGGGTAGACCATAAAAACCTCTCCAGATCTCCTAACTAATAAAACCTCAGTGTCAGGAATACAAAAAGGTCTGGTACCTAGATATTCGAGATCGTGAACGTGAAGTGAGCCACCTAAGTGAGTATTTGCTAACCTCTCAGGCATGAGCAACAAATTCTGTTCTTTGCTCATCTTATCCGCTTTTCTTTTGTGGGAAGTTTCCGCGTTATTCAACTGATTAGCGTTATCGTTAGCCTCAAAACCATACCCTGAGTCAATCTCGTAAGCGTCATATACAGAGGCACCTACCCTGGTCATTATGTTGCGCCATTCTGCCTTACCTTCTTCCAACAGTACAGAGTTTACAACCTCACGAATCAGAGGACCTGAAACCTGTTGAATATTAAGCTTAAGTATAAGATCCTCTGCTTTCTGTGCAACTGCCTGAGCTTCTTCTACAGTCGCCGCGGGTTTGTTGTAAAATATCTCACTTAGTTTAGTTTCCTTTACTATCTGATTTACAATTGTTTGTCTGTCCCATGGCATGATAAATCCGTCTGTGTTTTTAACTGTGGTATTTTCCATTTATAACAACCTCTGTTTATTTTTGATCTTACATTCAAGCAGCTAATGCAGCTACCACACACACAATAATCAGGACTACAACGAATAACACTACATGAACTAATATAGGTGCAAACACCCACCACCAAGACCATGTAATACACCCAAGTATTTTAGCAATTGCAAAAATTAAAGTGAGTGTCTCAAAGAAACCCATTAAATTAAAGTTAACCTGTGTTTTTGTCATTGTTTATCCCTCGATTGAATTAATAAAATGCCTAGAATACGCCTCACCCTCATCATCAATTACATCAATAGGCAGCCCTTGTATGTCTGCACCTCTTACCCACTTAACCCTAACATTAAACCAATTTATATAAACACAAAGACTTTTAGCCCACTTAACTGCAATTTGCTTTGCTTCCTTTGCATTATTAGCAACAACTGAAATACGCCAGCATCCAAACTCTTCTACGTTATAACCTCTCTGTAACTTTGACAACATTTTAAACCCTCACCCACTTATCAAATTTATCGGCGTCACCCATTTTCAAATGAGCATTAATTACATACCTGCAATACCTGCCTATACCTCTGCCAAGTCTAAAAGCAAAGTATCTTTGCAACTGCCTAAATCCGTAATCATCTGAAGGACTCGCCTGCCCACAGTCGTTACTTCTGAAGATAGTAGTCATGCAGACTAGACTATTAATAATTTCAATCTGCAAACCTACACAACATGGTATTTCTTTATATGCGCCTACATCTTCAGGACGGAATAAAGGAATGTAAGCTCTCCTTGTATCAGGGTGCTGTCTAAGCAACTTAATAGTTT
>JALOBO010000034.1 GCA_023228225.1 Clostridia bacterium | reverse complement strand
AGTCTTTAGCTCGGTGGTAGTTCACATGAGTATGGGTGTAGTCAGTGGTATTGGAATTTACTGGTAATAAAAAGACTTATATATAAATAGTGTATAATGTCGTATCGCAGTGCTTGCACTGTTACGTAAAAAACAGGAGTTAAAAAATGGTAAAAAAGTATGAGATAAAAAACAGTGTAATAAAAGCAGTTGACACAGAAAAGCAGAAAAAGAGGGTACTCGTAATTGCTTCTTGTAAATCCTGTCCATGCAGGTTTACAAGAGGAGGATTACCCTTTTGCATGGTGACAGGTGAAAACATTCAACTAAGCATTGAACTAGATTTCCCTGAATCTTGTATCCTGGATACACTGCGAGAGTTTTACGAATCTCTTAAAAAATCTCAAAACGAAAGCAATTAATTTAAAGTGGCTAATACCCACTTTCTTTTTTTTTAAAAAAAAAAATAATAATTTAAGGTTATCTGCGCTCTCTGCTCATAAAGAAGAAATTTGCCGCAAAGCTCAGTATAACAGCATAAATTATAAAGTTTTTAAACTGTTCTGGAATAAAACCTATAAACAGACAACCTAAAAACAGCGCAAGCACTGTTGGTATTGTCATTTTCTCCTGCTGTTTCCATAATAACAAGAATGGCATTGCAAATAATACCAGATAGAAAATTCTGCCTATAAGGTCCGTGAAGGGAAACATTGCAGAGCTCATTATACCTTCATAGTCCAAATCTACAAAATTTTCTTTCAGTACGTCATATCTTGATTCATCCATATATGCTACTGGTGCAGTTGCCATAATTCTTGTCGTGGTTACATGATACGCTATACTATTGCTTATCCCGTTTCCATTTTCTGCATATACAGTAACGTTATAATATGTTGCAGGCTCATCAAATGAATAACTCATTGACTGCGCGCCACTTGTTGTATCTACTCCATCTAAAATGAAGTGTGATGTTACTATTGCCTCTGTAGAATTAAAGGCAAAATTAACATTTGTCCCATTTGCTACTACTATATTTGTGTTTCCTATAGGTGTTATTACAGGTGTTGCTGTGGAGACTCCACAGAGCAATAAAAATATTAGTGTTGCATACATAATATTTTTCATTTAATCCAGCCCCGCAGTTGATCTGTTTAGCACAAATTGCAGTATACCCCATGCACATGCTAAATTAAATATTATCTGTATCGCACCTGCAAAGGCTACGTTAACTCCTAGATTTACAAGGTATTGCCCAGGTAACACCAGTACACTTAGTACAGTTTTCAGCACTGCAAACGTTTGTGCAATCATTTTCCATCCATCTATGGCTGTTGCCAGGTCCCCCTCCGAAGATGCAGACTCATCAATTTCCATTATACCGTCTGTCATATCGGAATCAATATCATCAACTGCATACACATCTACAGAATTAAAAATGCCAGTGGAGTTTATCACCCCACCAGCTAGCGAAAACGCTATTATAAAGAACGCTAATTGTTTTGCTTGCATATTACACTCCTTCTTCCCTTCTTTTCTCATTAATATATGTTGCTAAACTATAAATAGTTGCTAGTGACAGCCCTGCAAACATTGTTGTGTTTATTGTTGTACCGAAGGTTTCAAATATTCCTACATACCAGAACAACCAACATACACCACACAGCATTATTGCACCTGAAGCATGTTCAGCTTTCCCAAACTGGAACGCTACAATAAACAGTATAAAGATTGCAAAATATGCAAGAGCTTTCCCTGTAAATGGTAGATTGCTTCCTGTGAATGAAACTGAATAATATTTTGTGATTGTTCCAAATGTGCCATGGTTTATATTAGCCTTTATTACATATGTTTCCCCTGTATAGTCTGTTACAGTAAACCCTGTGGAGCAGTTTGCTGTGAATGTTGAACTTGTTTGTAATGTTATAAATGTCCCGTTTTCAGCATACTGTCCTAGTATAAAGCTTACTGAGTTAGTGTCTGCTTTCCCGTCTGTGTAGGTTATGTTTATGTTAGCTTCTGAGGGGCTTGTTATTTCTTTTGAGATGTCTACATTAATGTATTCATAAAACTGTTCTGTTACCAGTGTAGCATCTGTAGCATCCCATATTATGTAGTATACGTCATCTGAAGGCGTTATGTAGTCTGTTTGTGTAAGCCCGTTGTATGTGGTTTGTATCTTGTATTTTGTGTCCTCCGTCATTTGTAATGACAGTGCACCATCTGTTCCTAATACCATATCTGTGCAAAGTGTTTCATTTGCAGAACTTACAGTCATTGTAGCATTAAGTTTATGCCATGATTTATCTACCACTACAAGTTTTACATAGTGTACTGCATAGTACACCCCTGACGTAGATTCTTCTGCAGTAAGATATAAATCTTTTCTGCTTGTTGCTCCTGCTGTTGTAGTTACGCTAAATGTAACACCCTGCTCATAACCTGACTTAGCTGCAGAGACAGTGTAAGGTTTGTTAAGCTCCATACCATTAGTTAGGTAGTAGAACCCGTTTTCATCTGTATAGACGTAAGATGTGTTTGTGCCTGTTATTGTTACAGTTACAGCAGCTATACCTTCCTGTGTTGAGACATCTTTAACATATCCGTAAACACCTGGGATAGTTAGATCAGGGCTGAAACTAAATATGTGGTTTGTTATGCTAGTCCAGTCTGTTACTTCATACTCCCATATTGCAGTATCTACTACTGATCCTCCTGACCCTCCTAATAATGTTTCAGCACCCCACTCTGAACCTGCACATGTTTCAGTGGTTGCTATATCGTTGCTGGTTGTGCCATATTCGTCTGACACTACTATTATTGAAGCTGCATCTGATGTTGTGCAGGTTTGTATTGATCCAACGCTGAGAGTTGGTTCTGTTGCAGCATACTGTCTTACAAATACGGAATCAAATGTAGATGTCCCTTCTGAGGCAGAAGGTGCTTGTGCTAAAATAATAGGCATACTGTTTGAAGGAATCTGAGTAGAGTGTGTGGAGACTAAAGAGTTGTCTACATAGTATACTGCACTTGAGGAACCTGTTCTGCATATCTTCCAATTATGCACCCCAGTATAGCCAGATCCTATATTAGTTGAAACCCCAGATGTGGTGTAAGCTCTGGCGTTATAGGTAGATGCTGTCGGATAACCAAATTGTAAACTGATTAGAGGAGAACCCTCCGCATTAGGCATGTAACCTAAGTAGTGATAGTTAACGTTTGCCAAAATCCCTTTGCACTCTAAAGTAGTGTTTGTTCCAAATGACGTTTTAGATATTATATATTCACCTGCTCCGTTTATTTGAACCTGAGATGATGTAACTGCAGGTGATCCTCCATAATTCCATTTTACCGTGTTTAATGAGCTACCATCAAATTCATCCCCAAATAGCATAACGCTATCAATATTACTTTCACTTACTGTTTCTCCTGAAATCTTCCATCTGCACTGAATATCCGATCCATCAGAAATCGGAATCCAGACCACCGCAGATGTAGAATTAGTTTTTGACTCTACCCAGTACGGAATACTCGTTTCTCCATCGAAGAACCGAATATTTGAGAAATCTTCACTCATTTCATCATCATAAGCTATTGTAACTTTTGCTTGGTAGTCGTCTATTTCAATGTTGTTTGTTATTGTTATATCTGAGTAATAATATGCAGTCTCGTTATCATCACCACTTCCAGCGATAACTGAAGCAGACACACCAGTTACACCATCAGAATTTATTTTTTCTGCAAGGTTTGCACCTGTTACACTTTGATTATCTCCAATATCAACCTGTATATTTCCGCTTGTCACCCCTCCAGAACTCTCAAACTCATATACATCATCCCCAATTGTTACTGTTTCCCCATCAGTTGCATTTTGTGAAATCACAAGAGTTCCGCTTGCTTTTGTTCCAGATAGACTTTCACCGTCAAGAGTTGCTACATATGTATTACTCAAGCCTGAGAAAGTGAAAGGTGTTGAGTTTATTAGTTCGTTTCCATAGACTGCGTTAAGATTTGCTGTGAACGAATAAGGAGCCCCTGATAGTGTATATCGTATTGGGTATATCCCAGAATCGTTATCAGGATATAGATAAACAGATCCATCACTTGATATAGTACCTCCGTTGTTATCAGCGTCTCTTATCTCCATTGCAACATCTGAACTGGCTGAAAATAATGTTTCAGGATAACCTGTAGGTGCTGCTAGATTATCATAGTAGAAATATTTGCTTGTTAGTACAGTGTCATCCCGTGTAGTTTCGAGAAGATACAGACCGTAATTACTTCCAATCAATGTTCGATTAATACTCATATCAGTAGATCTTGTAGTGATATTTTGCGAAGTGACCAGTCCTGCATTATCAGTGTTTGTAATTGAGTATAGCGAAGTGGTATATATTGCAGTAGGGTAGCTATCATACGCTTGAATTGTAGATGAGTAGTCTATTGTTTCGGATAATTCATTCCATACCTCTGGTGTACCAATACAAGAACCGTCACAACTGATGTCATCTATCCACAAATATGCATAAGTTTTAGCGTATAATTCTGCATACGAGTATAGATCTAGTTGAATCTTACATGAATTTGAGGTAGCGTCTCCAATGTCTGATACAAACACACCATTTTTATACAGGTATATATCTCCACCAGTAGTTACAATTTCAAACAAGCACTCAGACTCTGCATAACTAGATGTTTGAGAAAACAACAGCGTGTTAGCTATAGTAATTCCCTCACTAGATATTAATTTTAATCTGAGATAACTTTGCCCACCCCAATTATTTGTAGTAGTATACTGCTTTACACGCATACTCATATAGTCGTCATAATAATAGTCATTCGTTGAAGTTGTTGCAGTGTGTGAAACACCACTACTAGACGAAGTATATCCAGAATATGAGTAAAAATATAAACAGTGGTATGATGACCCTGATGGGTATGTTGTCTTTGTTACATCTGAACTAGATGCCCAATAGTCGGTATATGATCCAGTAGGGTATCTTTCTACTGTGTCTTCCCAAGCACTTGATATACCAGTGAGCATGAGAATACTTAGTAGTAGTAAAGGTACAATTTTGTTTATTTTCATAGTTTACCTCTTTAGATTGCATTTATTATTATCTCAATTGGAAATATATTATAGTATATAGCGCAGATATTATTAACACTGAGCAGAATACCTGCAAGTGTTGGAATTGCTACATAGATCACCTGTGCCAGCTTGTTTTTTGTGGTGCTATACAAAATATAGATAACAGGTATTACCAGTATCTTCATGATAAGAAACATTATTGTGTTTCCTACTATACCTACAAGTGCAGGGTTGCTTTCTACTCCGCACCCTGTGTTTATTGCATATGTAGTAGTTGCAAAGTCACACAGTATATAGAAGATAACTACTGGAATAACTGCATATCTAAATTTCATATGTACACCACTGTTTATATTTACTTATACTATATTATAGGTGTAGCTTACATATATAGGTTTCTATTCTTCCAAGTTACAGTTAAAATAAACAAATTTAGCAGGTTTTAAATACTATCAGTGCATAAGTACATGTGGTGATATAAATGAGAGACACTAAAGATTCAGATGATTATTATAACATGTTGCAGAGCAAGAAAATTAAAAAGTGTGCTGAAGATTACGAAGAACCTATAGAGGAAAGGGCATGGACAGAGTAGATATAAATAAATCACATGTTAAAAGCTTGCTCTCCTCTGTGGATAGAAAAGGGATGTCGGATCTCATAACATGGCTTGAGCAGTCGGATTACTTCACGGCTCCTGCCTCAACTATTTATCATGGATCTTTTGAGGGTGGTCTTTGTGATCACTCACTTAAGGTTATGCAGTTGTTTGATGAAAGAAACAGACAGACTATAAAACCTGTTCCTGAAGAATCAGTAATTATTTGTGGGTTGCTGCATGATTTATGCAAGGTAGGTGCCTACAAGAAGTTTATTAAAGACCAAAAGGTAGTCTATCGGCATACGGAAAACCATGCCTCAAGGTATTACCATGCTTCCCTTTCGTTAGATATTTTAGAAGGCTTTATTGAGTTAACACCTTTAGAGTATGACATAATTCTTTATCATATGGGGCTCTTTGGGTGCCACGGCAGGTACTGTGAATACTCTTCAAAGGACATGTATACTGCAATTGCAGAAAACTGCCTGATTCAAATATTTGCTTCCTGTGATACAGAAGAAGCACACAGCAATTAAAAAAGTTAAGTGTTGGGATTATCCCAACATTGACTTCATATTACCTAATTTGTTTTTTATTTTTCGTTTTGTTTTTAAATCTCCTTTATTTTTGTTGTGCCTATACTTATATTTTTTCTCATCCCCCAGTAACATCTTTGGTATAGATTTAACCTCAGATATTTTTGTAATTTTTGTTGGTGGTATAACTTTTGATGTAGCTGTTTTACTTATAGGTTTTGATACACTAGCTAGTGTTTTACTGACTGTTTTTTTACTTGTAGGTTTTGAAATTGTTTTAGGTTTTGACATGCTGTTTGTTTTGGTACTCTTCTGTGCTTTTGACACACGCCTTAAACTTTTACTCTTCGCTGCCACTGGTTTAGATGTTGCTTTTACTACTTTTGATTTAGGCGTGATTTTTGACATTACTTTTTTAGACTTTATTGAAACAGCCGCCCTTTTAGATGCTGCACTTTTTGAAACACTTGCTTTTTTTGATGCTCTCAATACACTTTTACTTTTACTTGCTTTAGTTGTATTCACTGCCTTAGATTTACTATTTGTGGCTATTTCTTTTGATGATGCCTCTTTACTTAATGCTTTTTTACTCGTATTTTCTGCACTATTTACTCTTTTACTCACTGCTGCTGTGTATGGTGCTGTTCTTCTACTTGCTCTTACTTCTTTGGATATTGACTCAACTACAGATTTTGATACATTAAGTTTTCTTGCTGCAAATAGTACTTCCCTTTCACTTGCAGCAGCAGCGTCAATAATACCAGAAACTTCTGTTGATTCTACTGAGTTCATTTTATTTATTGCTGCTTTGCTAGGTAACTTACCATTATCCACGATGTACTTAACCACAGGGGAATCTAAAATATCAGGATGTTTCTTAGCTGCAATTTTTGCATATTGAATAATGTCACTTGCAATACCTATTTTTTGTGTAACCTCATAAGCTGTGCCTATCTCTATCAGGTCCCGAACATCTTTTACACGCCCACCATGCATTAAGTCAATTTTACCTTCTTTTAGTGTTGTACCTCCTGCAAATTTTCTAGCTGCTTGTTCCTGTAATTTCATCATTTTAACAGAATCAGCTTTTATGGACTTGAGACTTTTAAATCCATATGCTATACCTGCTTCAGATCTATAGCCAACACCCGCTTCAGCCTCTATACTTGTTGCAGCAGATTTTTTCTTTGAGAATACTTCGATACCTTTCTCCCAATTTCCATTTATTTTAAACTCTACTTTAGGTGCATTACTAGCCCCTGTTATCTGGTAGTCTACCCCCTCTTTAAACCCCTTCGCATTAGCATTTTTCTTGAACATAGATACAAACTTATCAACACTGTTCACAGAAATTTCAATATCTTTAGGTGTTCTTGTGAAGAACCCCTTCATCTGTAATTTCTGTGGTACTGACCCATAAACCTGTACATCCCGTCCTAATACTCTGCCTGTTAAACTACCATATTTTACTATAGTTTGTTTAACAACAGGCTTCATAGATTCAGAAACATGCTCACTTAAAATATCCAGTGATTTAGGTTTTGTTATAGGGTTTTTCCTTTTATACACCTTTGAAGCAATTGTTTTACCTGCTTTAAAGTAATCCTGCTCAATACTGTCAAATTGTTTGAGTGTTTTTTCAAAAACTTTTGTGTCAATTTTTGAAAATGCCTGTACTTGTTTGCCTTCAATACTTTTTGCTGACGCTGCAGCTACACCCCTATTAAACTTGCCTGTTGCTTTCGAGTACGATACTATAGGTTTATCACCTATAGCAAGCGTGTACCCTGTTTTTATATCGCGTACTGCTGCAGCTTCTCCAGGTGTTACCTCCTGCAAATTAGTGCTTTTTATTTTAACTTTTCCAACGGTTTTACTTCCAACTTTTCCTAGTGCCTTTGCAGTAAGTAAAGATGTTGCAAACCTAACAGGGTCAGACGTAACAGACTCAACCACCATACCTGTACCCACAGATAATGATGGCGCAAATGTTTTAGGTGCCTGAGCCCACCGTTCCACTCCTTTTGAAATATCTCCTAATCCTCCAGGTATCTCTGTGATGTCATAAATACCCTTTACAACAGACCCAATTATAGGCGTGCCTTCTGTCGTGGCTACGGCAATATCTTTTTTAGTCACGTTTGCAAGGTACTTTGATGCTGCTTTCCCTTTAGTGTCTATTATTTCAGAAAGTTTTGAGTATTTAAACTCTTTTGTGGTACTATATTTCTTAACTGCAGCTTGTTGAGATGCTGTAAGTTCTTTCCCTGCTGCAATGCGTTTGCCTGCAGCATACAGTAGTTTTGCTTGACTTACTAAACTGTCATCCACACGGCTGGAAACTTTATCAGACTGTTTTTGCGCCCTTTCCTGTGTTTTATACTCTTTAGCTGTTTTACTGACAGATAGTACAACATTTGAACTATCTTTATGGAAAATACCGTTTTTATCAATAGTACCTTTATACTGTACTATTTGTACTCCAGATTCACCTTTTCCACTGCCACTACCTGATTGAATAGACGCAACTACACTGCCATTTTTAGATGTAACAGGCACAAAGGCAGCTTTTAGTTTTTCACGTTCCAGCATAGCCTTTTGGATTGCTACCTTATCTTGAAGCATAGCTGCCTTTGACTGATATATTTTTACATTTCCATTAAGCTGCCCGTTTTGTTGGATTTGTGATATATAACTACCATTTTTAAGTTGTATGCCACTTTGTGATGTGCTCTGTGATATTTTTTGTTTTTCCTCCTGCTCTGTTGCGTATTTAGACCCTGATGATTTTCCTACTATTGCACCTACAGCGTTTCGGCTTGCAGTTGTTTTTGCTGCGTGCCCACTAGCCGCTTGAGATAGCGAAACATGTGTTTTAGTTGCCATAGTGCTGCACCTAATTTGTTCTTCTTACTGATATTGTTGCATTGGGTGAGTTAGTTTTAATCTGTTTAATCGCCATGGACTTGTCTGCTGCGTTTTCTGCTTTATACTTTAATACTGCGGAGAACTTATACCCACGAGATACTTTAGTTATTTTTGTAGTCGTTGCCTTAATTTGATTTAATTGTTTTATAATACTCATCGCATCAGATTTTGTTCTGTAAGGTCCGTAATTAAATTTTGCTGATATGATATATTTCATTCCATCACCTCTTAAAACTGTTGCATTTGATAATAACTAACAGCTTCATCTGTGCTATCATCGTTATCTACATTATCAGGTAAAAAGCTGTTCTCTGTCTGTCTCAGAATCGGGTGCAGCATATATAAAATCGCACCTAAAAATCCTGGTAACATACATGCGTAATACAATACTGAAACCATTAAACTCCTTTCTGCAGTTGTATCCCACACAGGCGAAATATCTGTGAAGAATGGAATCTGCTCAAATTGAAGTGTCATGGAATCCAGAGCCATTCCGTAACCATATACTAAATATGCAGATATGATAAGTGAAATCATCATCAGGAACATATACTCAAAGAATACCCCTGAAGAAAGGGACGTTGTGCCCTTGGACCTTTCATAGCAAAATAGGATTAATCCTATTAACATAAAGAAAGGGCTGGCTTTCCACATATTTAGCATTGTGGTGAAGTTTTCTGTGGTGTCTAGGGATAACATACCACTACTTATCAAGTCATTCATTGCCTCAATAGGGGCGTTAAATGAGTATGTTAAGATAGTAAACATTATCCCAAACACTAGTACAGACGAGGCTATTAAGAAGACTAGCATAGAGTCTGCAGACTCATCTGTGCATAATGACTTCATAGTTTATCACCGCTTTTATTTATATTATATGTTGCTAATCCTATATATAACTATTTGTATTTGCGTTTTCAAACTGTTTAATTACCTTAGTTTCCTACTGTTTTATATACTTTGGAACTGTAGTATTAACTATAGCAAGGTGGTTTAAATGGAATACACAATAAAAAATCTCAACGATTTTGAAGTGACCGAATGTAAAACACCCTCTGACATTGTAACAGGTGTTATGTCTACTCTGAATGTTGTACTCCCCTCAGAGGTTGAAGCTTTTGAAATCTACCTGTCAAAATTTGAACGTGAAGGAATAACAGCACATCAGGCAGCTTACTGTCTTGCAAAAGTTGCATTTGAAAACTTCGATGAGCTCTCTAGTATGGAGTGTAGGGCTGAATGTAACCACAAGATGATAGCTCTTAAACGTGGTGATGATGAATCAAGGAAAGCATGGAGTGAAATAGATTCAAAGTATGACGCAAAATATAAAGTTAACGATTTCATGTATTTAAAATTCATTTCAGAAAAGCTCATGGTTGAAGAGTCCTTCAGGCTTGTAGAAAAAGATCCTAAGATTGCAAAAGAACTTAGTGCAGATAGAGCACTTTTTGACACGGTAAAAGCACAATGGGAAAGACCTGTAATTAGAAATAAAGTTATTGACATGGCTTTTAAATTAAGAGTGTAAGGGATTAACCCTTACATACTCAATGCTCTCTTAATTATTCCTGCAAGCTTTTCTACTGTAAATTCTTTATAATTCTCTTTTGTTATAACGCTTGCACCTATCCCGTATAAAGGACCTACATTTATAGAGGTCACAATTCCGTCTATGTTGTGGTATCCCTGCACCTCTACTCCTTTACCTCCCTTTCTAACTTCAATTGCGAAGTTCCCGCCTGATAGATTCTTATTGTGGTACCTTCTAGCAACTGAAGTTGCATCAACTAATGGCTTTAACTTTGCCCCTCCTAACATTACCATAGACACACCGTAAGAAGGCTTCTCTTGCGCTCCTGCAGGAAGTCTATCTTCCATGGATTTAATATCTGCCAGGATATTCTTTTCCTGCTGTGTATAGTATCCAGTGCTTTCTCCGCGTGCTATTTTGTTTCTTGCATGTGCTAGCTCTTTCTGTTTCTTTGCTATCCTGCCTTTGAGATCTGAGACAGTGCCAAGGTCTTCAGCTACTCCTGAAAGAATGTTTGCTTTTCTTCCTGCCTCTTTTGATTCTTTCCAAGCGTCTACAGCTTTAAACATATTGCCCTGAGCTTTTGCAAGTGCTCTCCTGTGTACACCTTCTGAGTGATGCCCTACAAGTATAGGCTGTCCTATTGGGATATGTTCAACTGCTGCGTCTGAAATTTTCTGTATTGAGTAAGCTTCCTTTAATTTTTTGTTAGATTTAGTCTCCCACCTCTCAACCTTTCTCTCATACTTTGCTTTTCTCAAATCTAACCTTTCAGCCTCAGTTAATCTCCTGAAAACGTCTTCCTCTGTCTTGATAGCTCTTATCTTAAGCCCTTTCTGTTTCTTCAGGCCGTTAATGGCTTTTGCACTCTTTATAGGAACTATCCAACCGCCTTCTTCTTTATTCCACTTTCCGCCCATTGCTTTAATCTGACCTTTCAGTGGATAAGTGTTTCCTGAGACTACAAAGCCTTTATTAACTTTTGGCTTAGGTCTTCCTGTCTTGAGTACAGGTGCATGTTTCAGTTGTAATGTGTTTGTTCTCCTTCCCTTAAGTTTCTTCTGTGGAACTGCTGCAGGTGTCTTTGTAGGGATCTTTGCAGGCATTTTGATTACAGGCTTTGGAGCTTCAAGGTCTGCAGGTTTCAATTTTCTTGTATAGGAGATTTTGGCTCTTGTCTTTAATGCTTTGTTGTGTTCAGCTCCTTTAAGATATGCTCTGAATTTTTCTGCTGTGACCTTATGCCAGTACACATCTCTTGAAATGTCTTCGCTGCCCCAATAAGATCCTTTAATTCCTAGTCCTAACTTCCTCACTTCTGCTTCAGATGGTCCACCTGTCCAGCGTACATCTGCAGCACTGTTGTAAAACCCTCTTGCAGCAATCATAAAGAGTTGTTCAGGGTAAGCCTCTTTCAGAGCTGCTGTTATTCCGCTTCGCAGGTTTGCAAAATCATCTTTATACTTTCCTTTAAGCAGATTTTTACCGTAGTGCTCAAAAGTCCCAGGCTCTCTTTTAGTGGTCGCCCTTACTTTCTTTTCCGCTATTTTTACTTGATAGACTCTAAACGCTCTATCAACTGCCTGAATCTGGTTGAATGATGATTTATTATAAAGGTCTAAGTGCTCTTTTGGCGTTCTCATTTTAAGAACGTGATTTGAATAGTATCCAAACTCTTCTTGATTTTTAAGCACCGTTTCCCATTCAGACACTTTAAGACTACTTGTGTATACTTTCTTGTCTTTATGGTAACACGTGACTGTTATAGTGCCTCCTGTTATTGTAGCTTTTGCAGGATATTCTGTAGTTTCTCCAAATACCACAGAAATACCTTTATCTGGCTTAACCTTCTCCTTTCTCCCTACAGGCTTCTTTTGTACAAGCTTGCCAAGAGATCCTTTAAGGTTTACCTTAGCTTTTGGTTTAATTACTCTCCTCTTTGGCACTGGCAACATACTGCTTTTATCATTACCGTAAATGATATTATTAACCATGCCTATGAATTTTCCAACAGGGTTAATATTTCCAGGTAAATATGTAAACCAATTTATACTTACATCACCATTTATTTTATCCTTCACTCTCTTTCCGTCAGTTGTTTTTTCATTCATCAAAGCAGTAAAAACCTTTACTTTTCCCCTCTGTATTGCACTTACTTTTTTATTGTACGTTTTTAACACCTCTGGAGAGGTAATGTTTTTTACAAGGTGTGCTTCTTTATCGCAGAGACTTTGTAGTGTCTCAGCTAATGTTAAAAACCTTTTCTCAGCAACAATTTTAAGTTTTTGTGGCTTCACAATAGTTTTCAACACAGGTCTACCAGTTGCTTTAATCGCTGTCTTTGTGGTTCTGCCTGCAAGTTTAAGCTGTGGTTTTCTTATCTGTGCAGTGGAAAACTTAGGCTTTTGCACTATTTTCTTTACAGTTCTATTTTTCGTTACTGCCTTCTTAACACTTGCCGTATCAATCCCCTTATAATCATACTTATTTGGCTGCCTTCTCCACTTTTTAATATCCTCCGTGACGTTGCCCGTCCTCTTCTTATCGTTTGCCAGAGAGTACCGTACCCAAAGCCCTTTACCCTTATGCACAAATTTAGCACTGTCAGGTACTTCTCCGTATTTCTTTTTAATTGCCGCAAGTGCAGCTTTCGCACTCTGAGAGCGTGTTATACTCTCTCCTTTTGCAGCTTTAGCCTTAATCTGTCTACCAGAATAAAGCCCTACTAGTCCTATTTTCTTTACAGTCGTTGTATCACAACCTATAGAATTATTTACTGTATAAGTATATGTATGCAAAAGTATTTAAATGTGTTTGTTACACACTAAGAATTTTTGTTTCCTATGAGTTTATATACTTTGAAAACATGGTACTACATAGACAAAGCAGGTATGAAGGGTTTAAAATGGTTGGACACGACAAAGCAGAAAGAATTAATGATCCTTGGAAAATAACTATCTGTGAAACATGCGGTGCTTTAATTTACTGGTACCAGTCAAAAGAAGGTAAGTCTTACCCTGTGAATGTTTACTCTTTCGCAGATGGTTTTGGTATCCACAGACACAAATGGATAACTAGTTGTAAATACTGTAAATCATTTGAATCCTGTCTTGAGCCTGGAGTGGAGAACCTGTGTATTACTTGTGCTTACTGCACACCTGCACCTGAAGAGAAGAGAAGGATAGGGAAGTATATTTGTGTGCATGAGATTTACCCTAGCAAGACCAGACCTCATTATACTAAGGGGTTGAGTACCTGCAGGCTGTACAGGCGAAAAGAGTGATTTTAAGGTGTAGTGCACAGGAGCATAAATTATTTATAGTATTGAGCAGCTATACACTATAACAAAGAGGGTTAAAATGAAAACAAATTCATGGGTTTGTATAAATTGTATACCGTGTTGTTGGGTATCGGGGAAGGAAAAACCCAAAACATGTTTTGGTAATGAATGTAACAAATCAAACTATTGCACAAAAGACACACACTGGATTAAAAGTATATGTCTGCCTGTGAGATGCCCTGACGAAGAAAGAAAAATTAAAGTATATCTTTGGGATATATATACAGATATAACAAATGAGGTGTAAAATATGGTTAAACTATACGGAGAATATCACCCATGCCCTGTTTGTGGTGCAAACTTGCCCAGGAACTCCTCAAAATGTATCTATTATCATGAACCGAATCAGAAATACATAGATAGATCTGAGATTTATGACACAGACATTGAAATTGAGTATACTCATTCAGATGGTTTCAACTGTGATGACTTGGAGTAATATTTATATACTAATAGCTACATATACTATTTAATTAAAAATAAACTGTAGGAGTACACAAATGAAACAAACAGGTAAAGCAAGACTTGCATATAATCGTTATGCACTGGTTGGTGAGAGAACTCAAAATGGAAGAATGTACAAAACAGGTGTCAATATTCCAGATAAATCTAAGAAAAGTCTGGATGCAGGTAAAAAAGCTATTTTGAGCTATTTTAAAACGAATTTTAAGTCAATAAAGGGAAGAACAACTTACAGAATAGAAGTATACTAACTTTTTCTTTTTATTTTTTTTTGAAGTGTTGTAAAAGTACAGCACTTCTGTAAACTTTTTTAATTTTTGTTTTCAGGCAGTAATGCACAGCCTTAAATATAATGAACGTTATATTATATAGTAAGGGGTGATTAGTAATGACACAGGTAGCAAGAAACACTCTGCTGCGTTATAAGAATGAGATTAACTTTAGTACTACTACAAACCTACCAATGAGCCAGGGAGAGGCTATAAGAACCGTTATAGCCACTTACAAGATTCCAGCTATTAAATGGGGTTATGGCGGTTCTCTTATAGGTGTGGAGACAAAAAATCAAATTATGATTTGGAGAGATAAAGGGCATGAGCTTGAGTTTAAGGGTTTAATTAATAAAACTGATATGGATTTAACTGTGAAGAAAACTTCTGCAAAGAAAAAGGTTAGGAAGTAATTTTTCCTACTTTTTAATTTTCTACTTTTTTAATTTTTGTTTTCAGGCTGTTTCTTAGAATCTACTTTGTTTTGAATAACCTTCTGGTTTTTCTATAGAGAGCATAATCTATAAATACGTTGAATTACATATAGTGTAATCAACAGAATGATAATTTTAACAAAA
>JALOBO010000203.1 GCA_023228225.1 Clostridia bacterium | reverse complement strand
GAACGAATATAACCTCTCTTTGCGAGCTTGCCTGGGGAAGCGCGGATACGAGAAGTAAAGCGCCGATAAACACCTCAAGCTATTGGTTTGACGGCAATACGATGGCAAACAGTTATCCCGATCAGCAGTTTATAAGTTATGTTTCGGGTTATCTGTACAGCGTGGAAGGCTTGAGCAGTAAATACAACAAAGCTGGTTCAGCCTTGCAGATATCGGCAAAGGGTTACAGACCCGGATATAAATTCAGATACAGCGCAAGCAATGGCACGGGTGGATATATAAAGAAGTTTGCCGAAGGCGATATTTGGCTGGGCGGAACACTGGGAGTAAGAGACGGCACTCAATTATGCGCGGCGTCAAATAACTGGAACTGGATTTTTACCTGCTATTGCGGCGGCGGCGCGGGCGGAGGCGGTGGTTCTGCAACTGCTTCGGCAGGAGGAGGAGGCGGAGCAGGATATATCTTTGCGGTATTCAGATTGTTTGCCGGACGGAAAATGACCTTTAAGGCAGGCGCTTCGGGCAGCGCGGGCGGAGGAAACGGCAGCGGCGGAGGAGGCGGAGACAGTGAGGTACTTTTATATGCCGATTCGTCAATAAGCGGCGCGAATCAAAACTCCTTTGCTACGGCAAGAGGCGGTTACGGCGGCGGAAACGGTGGTGACGGTGGAGGAGGAGGCGGCGGAAACAATTATGTAATCAGTCCGCAGCGCTCCGATTTTTATGTGGTCAAGACCAAAGACGGAGGAACCGGAGCGGACAGAAATAACGCAGGAAGCACATGTACCGTAAACTTTAACAATTATTCACCTGAAGCGCAGCAGATTACTTATTTAACAGGATTAGGCGGTTCATCGGGCGGAAGCTCGGGAGGCGGTGGCGGAGGAGGATCGCCTATGGGGAACGGCGGTTCGGGAGGAAGCAGCGCAGGCGCAAGCGGCGGTTCGCCATCGGGTTGGGGAGCAGGCGGAGGCGGCGGAGCGTGGAAGCTGTTCGGCTCTACAAGCGGCGGCAGCGGAGCGGCAGGGTATCTTGCCTTTTATTATTGAGGAGAAACATTATGGCGATTTTAGAAAAGAGCACGGACAATTATTACAAGATAGATTTCGACGAATGTATGGTGAAGGGCGCGGCGGTTATCGTTGCGTTTTCGACCTACAAAACCACGGCGGACAGGGAAAAGGAAAAAGCAAGGAGACCGCTCTTGAACGAGTTTCTCAATAGGGTTCAGCAAAGGCTGACAAACTTGTATGGCGAACTGGTTTCGGGGTGCGAAGCTCTCGGAAAGACGCCGCAGGAGATAACCGACAGCGAAGGCGTAATCCTGGACGGATATCCCGAACTCAAGGCAAAGCAAACGGAGATGAATTCCCTTGGATCAATGCCGCAGGCGGTTTTTGAAAGGTTTTGCCGATACGGGGATAATACATTGCAGAATATTGAATATACGGTATCCAAAGAAGTATTAGAGGGATACGGATTTGACGAAAGCTGGATAACAGACCCGATACGGCTTACAACGAAAGCGCAGATTTATTGCGGCGAATATAACGGCGAAGCAATCGGTTACGAATTCTATTACGGCAAGCTGAAGGAAAGAATGAACGACAGCATTGAGGATTGCTGAGGGAGGAAAAATGCAAGTATTAACGATTATATTAAGCGTGGGAGCGAGCGTCGTATCAGGTACGGCGCTCTTCTTTTTGCAGAGATATTTCAAGCGGAAGGACAAAAAGGACGAGCGGAGAGACGCCGTTAAGGCTGAAGAAAACGTCCTTATTCTTAAGAGCATAAACGCTGTAGGCAGGCTCACGGTAGCCAACAGCATAGCTCTCCGCGACGGCAAAACAAACGGCGAAATGCACACGGCTCTCGAGGAGTACGGCGAGGTCGATAAGGAAATGTACGAATATCTGCTTGAGCGCAACGCTCACAAATAAAGGGAGGAACAATTATGGAGTATTTACAAATTATAAGCGTGCCGGCGATAGCTACGATAGTTTACTGGGCGGTAAACCTTATCAAGTACGCGACCAACAACAACGAAAAGTTTAAGAGGTTTATCCCTCTTGTATCCGCCGGACTCGGCGTAATCCTGGGCGTGGTCTGCTACTACGGCATACCGGATATCATAGCAGCGCCCAACGTGCTGATAGCAATCATATCGGGCGGCTCAAGCGGTCTGTCCGCAACCGGCTGCAATCAGATAATCAAGCAGTTTGCTAAGGAAAACGGGGATAAGAAAGATGAGGAATAAATTATTGTATGATATGGCAAAAAGCGTGGTTACGATGTTAAGGGCAAAAGGTCTTATTACCGCAGAAGAGGAAGCGGTGATTGACTTGAAAAACAAGCAAGCTTTTCTTTAATATTTAAGCGGTTTTACCCTGGACTTAAAAAAACAGTTGCGGTATTGTTGTCCCTGCCCAAAAGGCGGGGACAACTTTTTTAACGGAGAACATTCCCTACGCAAGGTTGGGTTGAAGCATAGAAGGAGGACACAATAATGAAGAAAACGGATGTTGCCGCATACATCAGAGTATCGACGGCAAGCGACGCTCAAACTCACAGTTACGAGTATCAGGAAAGCTACTGGAGAGACGTTCTGCGGGAAAAGCCCGGGAACAATTTTGTGGGGATATACGCGGATTTGGGTATAAGCGGACGGTCGATGCGTAAAAGACCGCAGTTCACGTCGATGGTGGAAGACTGCAGAAAAGGTTTAATAAAAAAGATATACGTGAAATCGGTAAGCAGGTTTTCCAGGAATACGGTCGAATTGCTTGATATGGTCAGACAGCTTAGAGAAATGAACGTAGCGGTGTACTTTGAACAGGAAAAAATCGATACGCTGAGGTCGACGAGCGACGTTGAACTTACCATAGCCGCGGCGGTCGCCGATGCGGACTTGCAGCGGTACAGCGAAAACCAAAAGTGGTCGATAGCGTATAAATATGCAAACGGCATAATAGCGGTGGGCAATAAAATATACGGATACGAAATGACAAAAGAAAACGACTTAGTGCCAATACCGGAAGAAGCTAAGCGCGTCGAGCAGATATTCGAGCTGTACTTGCAAGGGCTGAGCATAGAAAAGATAGCGGCACAGCTTAACAGCGAAGGAGTTAAGACAGTAAGGGGTTTAAGCAAATGGTCTTCATCAACCATCAATAATATGCTGAGAAACGAAAGGTACATAGGCGATTCGGTACAGCATAAATTCGTCAAACAAAACGGAGTAAGATACCGCAACAAGGGCGGCGCTCTTAAAAAGCAATTATACATAGAAAACAGCCATCAGCCGATAATCGGCAGAGAGACTTTCAATAAGGTTCAAGAAGAACTGAAGAACAGAACAAATCCCAAACTGTTGGGGCACGCGAATGAACTGCACGAATTCACGGGGCTGATAGAATGCGGCGTTTGCGGAAAAAAATTCATACATAAAATAAACAACGCGGGAACGCCGTGGCAAACGGAGTTTTGGAACTGTTCAAAGAAACTTAAA
>JALOBO010000202.1:1599-3513 GCA_023228225.1 Clostridia bacterium | reverse complement strand
CTCCTGATGTGATTGCTATAAGGGTTAATCCGGAAAGTGTCGGCCAGTATATTTGCTCATACAAAGATAATAAAAAAGAAATATATGAAAATGATATTTTTGGAATTACAAATAAAGATTCTGATATATATCATAAGGAATGCAGAATTGTAAAATTTATAAAAGACGGATTCTATTTGGTAGATAATGCAAATTATGGAGATCATTTATCAAAAGAAATATCAGTTAATACTAATTATGTTGGAATAGCAGAATTTATGAGAGAGCATAATATTAATTATGATATTATTGGTAATATGTTTGATAATTCTGAATTAATATAGTCATAACAAAAATCAAAGGAGGTGGGAAACATCAACCTCCTTATAAAAAAGTATTGCATTTATGAATTGAATGTGATATATTATATATATGGCTCGACAACCATGTATAACATAGCTAAAAACAAGAACCTTTAATCAAGAGTAGATTATATTCCCTTGCTATGTGGGAATTCGGTCGTCAGCCGGTCTATTCTTGGTTAAGGGTTTTTTTATTTATAAGGAAGGTATTAAATGAACGAATTAACGAATGACGAAACAATGTCCGTACAGGAGCTCGCAGATTCTTTGCATGTATCAATAATGTCTGTTCACAGAGTTTTGCAAAATACTGACAACCTTAACGGTACCGTTAAGGTTGAAAATGGTAAACCTACAAAATTGAACGAAGCACAATGTACAAGAATAAAAATGGAACTTGAAGGACATCATAATATTTCAGATAATACTGCCGTTAAAACTGTCAGCAATGATATGGAATTTTTTGCTAAATCTCTGGAATTGCAGAAATATGCAACAGAACGTATTGCTGAACTTGAAAAAATTAATCAGGAACAGCAACAGCATTTGTCTATAACACAACCAAAAGCAGATGTATACGACGCTATTTGTGATAGTTCCACGCTACAGGACTTGCAGACTGTAGCGCAGACCATAGGAATAACGAACGTTTTCAAAGTACTCATTGCGGACGGTATCATAAAGAAGGAATGGACTAAGGATAATATACTGTTCTATCGTCCGTATTCAGATTATAATGATTACCTAGTATTGAAAGACGGAAGACCGTATGTCGTAGACGGAGTTTCTCATGTTCGACCGCGTATCTTCGTAACGGGCAAAGGTATAACTTGGCTTACTAAAAAATACGAAAAATAACATAAGAATTTTTTAAAAAATACTTGCAAAGTTTTCACTATAATGCTATTATTATAAAAAATCTTATATTTAGGAGAAAATATGATAACAGAAGTTGTTATGGAAAGAGAACTTTTTGGTGGAGTTATCCGGCAAAAAAGTAAATCAGAAATGTTTAGTGCAACAGATTTGGTTTTGGCTGGAAATAAATGGCGTGTTTCAAAAGGGTTGCCATTCTTTAACCTTGCGGCATATTTTCAAAACAAGGGAACAAAAGAATTTATGAAAGAGCTGGAAAATGAATATGGAGTTGTAAAAATAAACAGTCGCGGAAAGGGTGGAAATACATGGGTTCATCCTTTCTTATTTATTGATATTGCTCTTGCAATATCTCCTGAACTTAAAATAAAAGCGTACCAATGGTTATATGATTGTTTATTAAAATATCGCAACGATTCAGGCGATAGTTATAAAAAGATGTGCGGCTCTTTATACATTACAGAAACAAATAAATCGTTATATACTCAAAACATTTGTAAAGTAGCAAACAGAATAAAACTTGAGTGCGGAGTACAGGATTGGCAGAGTGCAACAGAAGAACAGCTCAAACTTCGTGATAAAATTCAGGATAATATTTCTTTACTTTCTGATATTATAAAAGATAGAGAAAACCTTATTGATATATCTGTAAAGAAAGCCAAAGAAGACAAATAACAAAAAGAGTTAATATGTGTTT
>JALOBO010000202.1:0-1589 GCA_023228225.1 Clostridia bacterium | reverse complement strand
GAACAAAAATGATTGAAAAGAACATTGACCAAGCTGGATGCGGAAGATGCCACGCCTTCAGGCTGGCATTCCAAGCATCCTGATAATTTTAATTTAAATAATCAATTGATTATATAGACAAATGACCTGAATTGTGCTATTATTATTTCAGGTCAAATATTTTTGTAGAAAAGGTGTTCATGATATGGCAAGAAGTCAGCTTACAGAAGAAGAAAGACAGAAAATAAGAGATTCTCTAAAAGCGACCCGTGAACGCAGGCAGAATCAGTCTATAAAGGTCATCGAGCTGAAAGTGAACTGTCATCATACTTCTAAAGAAACTTTTGCTAAAATGAACAACTGCTTCAGGCAGGCAAAGTGGATTGAAAATGATATGCTTGCATGGAGTGAAAAATGTGATGGAAACAATATATTCAAATATGAATATTTAGACCATAAGAAAATTACAAGAAAAACCTTTGAAGGAAACTTTGTTGAAGAAAGTATAAGTTTACCTGTTTATTTTCACAGGGCTTTAGTGAAACAGGTTAAACAGGACATTATGAACCTGCATAAAGCTAAAATGAAAGGAAACAAAACAGGCAGATTACAATTCAAGTCTGAAGTGAACTGCATTCCAGTCATAACAGGCGGTATCAGGATTATTGATAATTCACACGTCACTATTCCCGGATTTTCCAGATTGAAAGTATATGGGTTAGACCAGCTTTCAGAATTTAAAGAATATGAAATTGCAGACGGAAGATTCGTAAAAAAAGCAGACGGATATTATATAAAAGTTTCTGTCTGTATTAAAAAAGAAAGTAACTCCCGGAAGAAAAACTATAAAGAAATAGGTTTGGATTTTGGAATAAAAGATAACATAATTACATCAGATGGTGAAAAGTTCAACTGTAATGTGCAAGAAAGTGAGCAACTGAAATTCTTACAGAAGCAGCTGCATCGTAAGCAGAAAGGCTCCAAGCATTATTACAAACTTTTGAAACAGATCAGGTGTGAATATGAACATCTTTCAAATAAGAAAACTGATGAAACCAACAAGCTGATTCATCATCTTACCAAAAACTATGATATAATCTATTTTCAGGATGAAAGTATTTCTGAATGGAAAAAGAAAAAGCACAGCAGGAAAACAGGAAAGAAATTGAACTGTTTCTCATTTGGCAGACAGATTCAATCTTCGTACTTGGGAAGGGTAAAAGCGAAATTGGTTTCATTGGAAAATGATAAGTCATTCAAAATATCCAAGTGGTCTCCGACTACCAAGTTCTGCCCGCAATGCGGCTGTTTAAATAAGATCGGACTTAACGAAAGGACTTATCACTGCGACTGCGGATATTCTTATGACAGGGATATTCATGCAGCTAGAAATGTAAAATTGTTCGGCTCGACAAAGAGAGCTGAGTGTCTGGAACAGACCTCCGTGGACAGTTATGCCTCTGCCGCTTTGAAGGCGTAAGCCTTTATTGCAGTAAGCACACTGGTTGAAGCGAAAATAAAAAGCTGACATGTCTTCAGACTGGCAGTAGTTCACCTAAATATAACTATAAAAAATGTAATAGTTATAGAATTAGCTATATGTTTATTGG
>JALOBO010000201.1 GCA_023228225.1 Clostridia bacterium | reverse complement strand
TATACTCCCAATTTCTTTTATTTTAACACAAGTTAATGTGACTGTCAACCTAAATTTGATATTTTATATAACTTATTTTTAGATTTCTTTTCCCCACGCAAACCCTCTGGCTCTGCAAAATCATAACCTTTATAACCACTGCAATCTTGCAAATCAATTTTAATACCAGTTATCTGTTTATTTTTACTAACTATAAACATGTTTTGTGCGGCTCTTGAATATAACTGCAAACCTATATCACTATAAGCATTACCACCACATAAAGCACTGCTACGTGCAAATAAATCAGATATAAATGATGAATGATAGTGACCAACGATAATATAACTTAATATAATCCCTCGCTGACTATACTTGCCAATAATAGATTGCAATTGCTTTTGATTCATATCTGGTTTAAAGAAATTACCATGAGCAAATAATATATTGGCACCATTTATATTCATAACAACCTCAACACCAGCATTATCAATAAAATGAACTGATTCACTACCCTTAAATAAGGTCTTTAATATATTGAAAATAAACAAGTCAAAGTTATCACTAGCTACTAATTCAGTCCAACCCCAGTCTTTTTCTATCCTAGATTCATTCCCATAAGTACAGGTAACTGATATGTCATAGGAATCATTTAAATCCAGTATAAATGATTTAAGTATATCTACTGCTACAAATACTGCTTTAGTACGATTAGTTGACATGTTTAATAGTTCTTCAACCCTACGGTTAGAATTAAGAAAATCTCCCGTCATAGCTAATACAATCTTTTTCACATTTTTAGGCATATATTTCTTAATTTCAGCAGCAAATTTCTGCAATCTACGACTAGCTATATTGAAGTCATATTGATTATCTGGATTCTCTATAATCTCATTAAAGTGCAAATCACTTAATTGAACAATACCTACATCATCACAAATTTCAATATTTTTAGCTTTAGTTTGTTTAGATAACCCAAATTTTTCCAATGTAGCAATTAAAGTTTCATTATATTGTTCAAGCACTTCTATTAATTTATACTGTAGTTTTTTTGATCGATTATTTTTGGTTAAATTATCTTGCAATCTAACTATCTGCTTTTCTTTTTTAACAAAGTCTAATTCTTCATCTGTGGGAACTACTGGATTAACTGTTTTCAAGCTACAATTTTTACATTGCCAACGTTGACGACCTCTATCACTACCAGCTAAAACTAAATCCTCAGACATACATCTTGGACAAAACATTATTTAATCTCCTTTTTATTAGGCACTAAAGATTCTGCCCCAAATTGTTTAGTTATTTTAACAACAATTCTTTCTAAAAAACTACCTACATAATAACAAAAAGCCTCATCGTTTTCGTCGCTAATCACCAATCCTAAACGCTTAAATTCAAAAATAGTAAAGTGTAAGAGTTCATGCACTAGAGTATTTATATCAGGGTGTTTAGAATAAATATAAGTTGGTATAAACCAACCCAACTCAGAGCCATCAAAGTCATCTAAACGTTCCTCTATTTCCGATAAACCATTCTCGTTATATAGTTTACTAGCATGTTTTTTAATATATTTTTTAAATAACTCCATGTCTCCAATGCCGATATTTAATGTTGATGGGAAAATATCTGATTTGATAGTGCAAGTGAACAGTGTTGGCTTTGTCATTCTATTTCCTCTACCTCTTTATCTGCTATTATATCATCTATGTTATCATCAGTATTTACCCAATCCATCGCAGTAAAAATGGCATTGTTAATACAGTTAAAATTCAACTCAATCATCCTATTATAATCAATATCAACTTTTGCAAATATAGCATCACGATTATGTACATTAAAAGCAATTACATTTTTTGCTTTGCCGTTAATGAAAGTTCGGTCCTCTGTAATAATACCATTTTTTAAGCAATATGTCAATAGTGCTTGCTTTATTTTATCATCAATTGGTGTTTCACTTTTATAACCAATGTCAGTTAAATATGGTCTTAATTGTCTAACACTAACTTTTGTTCTATTTTGAGTGTAATAATTAACTTTCTCAATTTGTTCATACCCAACTGGTTTGATATAAGCTATATAAAATAACTCATTCAACTCTGGTTTAAAGCCTATCAATTCATTAGATAATTCAACAGCTCTTTGTGCTATTTGTACAGATGAGTATTCAGTTTTGCGTATCTTTTTAGGTTGAGCTATTGTTTCAATAGGATAAATGTTAGGGTCACCAAACTCTTTTTTCTTTTTGTCAACCCATGCAAAGACTAAATCTTTAGATGGGGGTTGTATATTTAATTTATCAAACTCGCCACGTTTAATAACATCTTTTAATTCATTAGTAGTTATTTCTACACCTAACATACAGTAGTTAAGTAAAACATCCATGTATTTTTTTTGAAAAGTTGAACTATCTGAACGTTTAGTTTGCAAACCTTTAGATTTAACCTCTAAACCTTTTTTAGTTTGCAATATAGCTCTATATCTACACTTAGCTAAATTTAAGATATACTTAAAACAACCCTCGTAATCAAACTTTAAAGCAAAATCTTTACCAAATTGTTCATTTGAGTATTTTAATATTAACTTATTTAAAAAATGCTCAAGTTGTGGGATATTGCTTTGTACAGCAAAAGAGTCTGTATCAATAAATATAGAATCAAAATAAAAGTTGCCATCTAAAGCAAGAATTTCTTTAACTGTTCTGTTTAGTATATCTTTATCACACTTGCCCAAAATATAATAAAAAATTGAGCGTATATTGCAAGTAACAGAATTAGTTACACGAATATCAGCTACACGACAAGCACCCATACTAGCAACGCCATATATAGAGTTAATTACTGATTTAATTAAAGCATATTTAACTTTTAGTAAGTTGAAATTAGAGTCACTAGGACTAGTATTAGCGATTAATTGCTTTAAATCCTCTTTTTCTTGCAAGGAATCTCTAACTGTTTTAACAAATATATCATCTGGATTTTGCTTAAAATAAAGAGTGTCTAAATATTCATTATCACCATCATCCTCACGAGAATACAGTGGAAAGGCTATTGTGTTTGGTTCTGGCATTTTGCGAAAATTAGCAGCAGATAGATTTAAATCTAGTATAGCTAATGGGTAGGCACTCGAAAGATCGACTATATGCACATCACTATAAACACCTCTTTTATATATCTCACGAAAAGCACCATATTTAATTTTTGATTTAAGTTTCTTTCTTTTAATAGGATCAGTTTCGTCAGCTAATTCTTTACGCAAAGCATCATTACCTACACTTTGCATTACACCTTTATTAGGCAAAACAATACCTTGCTTTCTTGCCTCAATTAATAATAAGTTGTTAATTAAAACACTATTGCGAGAATGATATTCAAAGTTAATAGTTAACCCACCCACATCTTCCCAAAGTAACTTGCCACGCAAACGCATTTGATTGAAAAACTGAATTAAATCATATTTCTTTTCAATCTTTTCAACTACATCTTTCACGTCATCTATATTTCTTAAATTTACATCTTTATTTAAAGTTCTAAAGTCAACTTTGTTATG
>JALOBO010000033.1 GCA_023228225.1 Clostridia bacterium | reverse complement strand
CATCTGTGTTTTCTTTACTCGTTTCTAATTGAGAAGTATTAGTTTTTACTATTTCTTTTTCATTTTCTTGAGTTTTACAATTACTTTTATCTTCTGTTAAATTTAGTTTTTGGGCTTCTTTTTTTGCTTGGACTTTTTTATTATGATGTTTAGTAACTAAAATACCGATAACAACGCTAGCCACTAAAAAAATCGGTGAAAGTATCATCAACAATCTATAAAAATTCATTATCATATATTTTTAACTCCTAAGGTTATTCACCAAAATGTTAATTACATATATAATATATCATTTTGAAAGGTATATGTCAATACACAATTTAATATTTTTTTATATAAACCCTAAACTTATTAATAGTGCTTCATTTACTTGGTTCATTATATGACTATCAAGCACGCCAATTTTTTCTTGCAATCGCCTTTTATCAATTGTTCTAATTTGTTCTAATAATATCACAGAATCTTTTGGAAGTCCATATTCTTTTGCGCTAATTTCTATATGAGTTGGCAATTTAGCCTTATTTATTTGGCTTGTAACCGCAGCCGCAATAATGGTGGGACTATATTTATTACCCACATCATTTTGCAATATTAATACTGGGCGGATTCCGCCTTGTTCACTTCCTATTACAGGGCTAAGATCTGCATAATACAGTTCGCCACGTTTAATTATCAAATTTCTCACTCTCCGATAAAAGTTTTTCGTACATAATTAGATCGTTATATTGTTGGTCTGCGAATTCGGGTGGGCGCAGATAAATTTTTTTATAATTATCCTCCGCATAAAACATTGTATGCTTCTTTTTAAAATAAATGTTCTGCACGCTATCTGTAATACTGATAGATTTATTTGCGGTAAATTTTGAAATTTGCTTATTTAAGCCTACATTAAGTTTATTTAAAAAATTACTCATATAATTTATCTCCTAAATTGCATTAATTATACAAAAAGTAAAAGGAAAGGTTGTTAAAATTTTACCTTTCCTTTTTATGTTGTGCAATTATTTTATTTTAATTATTTTTTATAAACTTTTAGGTTTTTATTTTTACATAATTACGCAAATTGCCGTAGCGATATTATCTGTATGTGAAATACTTACCTCAATTTGCGTTCCTAATTTTTCAAAAATTTTTAACGCTTGGCCATTTAATATCACATAAGGTGCTCCACTAACTTTATGCTTAATTTCTATATTTTTAAATCCTACACCCTCTCGCATAAGTCCTGTTTCTAATGCTTTTGCTGTTGCCTCTTTAAGTGCAAAATGTCCGCTAATTACTTGCGGGATATTTTTTCCGGGTTTAGAATTAAAATATTCAATTTCATTTGGAGTAAAACATTTTTCTAAAAATTTAATATTATTAACAAGTTTTATGAGTCTATTTGTTTCAATAATATCAATCCCAGTTTTCATCATTATCTCCATTTTTAAAATTAATATCATTAAACACACTCATAATTTGCGTGTGTTTAAAGCCCCTGCCTACTAAAAAGCGGTATAACTTGTCTTTGGTTTTGTAGTCGTAAACTTTGGCTTTCATATATTTTTTAATTGTGATTAATATAACTTCTTGTTGGTCGCCTAAATTTTCTAGTGCTTCGTTAACAATGTTACTATTAACTCCGTGCCTAGTTAAATTATAGGCAATTTTTTTATATCCCATACGCGACTTATTAATATCAATATAAACATTAGCATAATATTCATCATTAATATATTTGTATTCTTTTAATTTGGCTATTGCATTATTGATCGCTTCTGGCAAGTATTCTTTTTCTTTTAAATGCTTTTTTACTTCATATTCGGTTTTTAATCTAGCCGAAACATATTTTAGGGCAAACTCAAAACAAGATTTAACTCCACTATCTTTTAATATTTCGTTAAGCGTGCTTTGTGATAAATTTGTGCCTATTTTAACTCCAAACTTAACCAAAATTTCGGTTTGTACAACAGTACAAAACTCGCCATCACAAAATAGTGAAGCGAGTTCTTGGTTTTTAGGTTTTACTTTTATATCTGTTACAATTGGCATTTTATTTCTCCGCTAAAATAGGCTAAAAAGCAACCTTAATATGTGCTTTTTTACCTTTATGAATTACAAATTCTTTTTTATTTACGGGAATAGCATAATCGATTGAATTGATGTTTTCATCATCAACTTTTACTCCGCCACCTTCAATAAGTCTGCGTGCTTCACTCTTACTCGGTACTAATTTAAGTGTAAGTAAAATATCTATAATATTTCGTATATTTTTATCTATTTTAACTACTTCCATATTGTCGGCATTGTCGGAAAAAGCGGCTCTTGCCTGCATTTGTGCTTTATTTGCTTCCGCCTCGCCACGCACAAGGGCAACAATTTTGTATGCCAAAATTTCTTTTGCATGATTTATGCGTTCATCTTTATACTTTACAAGTTCTTTAATAGTTTCTAAATCAACTTCGGTAAGCATTTTAAACACATTTTCCACATCGCTATCTTCAACATTTCTAAAATACTGATAAATATCATATGCACTCGTTTTTTCTTCGGATAAATATAATGCACCTTTTGCGGTTTTACCCATTTTAACGCCATCAGCATTTAAAAGCAGTGGCACAGTAAACGCAAACGCTGGCTTATCTTCTTTTCTTCTAATTAAGTCCTCGCCCGCCAAAATGTTTGACCATTGATCATCGCCACCAACTTCTAACTGACAGCCATAATGCTTAAACAAGTACCAAAAATCATATGCTTGCATAGGCATATAATTAAATTCTAAGAAAGATAATCCAGTTTCTAGTCTTTTTTTAAAGCAATCTGTGGCTATCATACGGTTTACCGAAAGAGTAGAGCCAATTTCTCTAATAAATTCTACATAATTAAGTTTTAAAAGCCAATCTGCATTATTTACCATAATAGCAGCATTCTTGCCTTCAAAACTCAAATAATTTTTTAATTGCTCGCCAATTTTTTGAGCGTTTATCATGATTTGCTCTATGGTTTGCATTTTACGCATATCAGTTCTACCTGATGGATCGCCAATAAGCGCTGTACCGCCACCAACCAAAATAATAGGACGATGCCCCATTTTTTGAAGTCTTCTCGCAACCATAACAGGCACTAAATGCCCAACTGTTAAACTTTCGCCAGTAGCATCAAAACCCATATAAAAAGTTACAGATTTTTCACCTAATAATTTTTGTAAATCTTCTTCAAAAACTGTTTGTTTAACCAAATCTCTTTTTTTAAGTTCTATAAGTGCATTCATATCAATTTCCTTACTATATACATTTAATAGCAAAGTATATCACAATTACATTAATCGGCGCAACTGATTTTTAAAAGGGGCACCAAACATTTACTCTTGTACGACTGCTTTGCAGTCTAACAAGCGTGTTTGAGTTCCCCTCTTTAACCGCGGAATTAATTCCGCTAATCCCCTCCGCTAATAAGTTGCACTCTAAAAATTCAAGCTAGGCAAAGCCCAGTTATTCATTTTTAGAATGCCATTTGCTCCCGCAAATGAATAACTTTTCTATTAAAAAGTACAGCAAAAATTTGTTGTGTGTTTACAATAATAGGTTTAAAAAGTGAAGAACGGCTTAAAAATCCCTAACTTTCTGCTACTTCACTTTTCTAGATTAACTATAATAGAAAAACCACAGGTAAAGTTTTAACTCATTTGCGACAGCAAATGGCATACAAAAAATCTGGGTCGGGGTTTCCCTGACTTAAAGATTTTTTGTATGCAACTTAAAAACGGAGGGGATTAGCATTTTTATCAAAAATGCGGTTAAAGAGGGGAACCAAAAACGCTTGCAAGCACTTTGTGCGTACAAGCGTTAGTTTTTGGTGCCCCTTTTAATTACTCGGTTAGCATTTTTAGTACCATTTCTTTAATTTCTGAGTTTTTGCTTAATTTATCAGCGACTTCTTTTACTGTGTCATTTTTTATATTTTGAACAAATTCTTCATGTTCTTGAATTGCTTCATATGTAAGTGGATTGCCACAATTAACGCAATATTTTTGGTCATACTCTCCATTATCGGAGATTAACATACCACAAGTAGCACATGTAATAACATCATCTTTTTCTGTAATGCCTAACATTTGATTTCTCCTTTATTTTATACCGCAACATCTTTGTTTTCAGTTTTTGCCTCTGTCATTGCTTTTTTAATTACATCTTGTGTTTCGTTGCAAATTGCTTGTGATACTATATCTTTTTGCTTTTCTTCAAATTTTGTTTTTGTTTCAATTTGGCTTTGTGCAATCAAATCAGATATAATTGGTTGCGTATTATCAATTGCTTGTTCAGCAAGTATTGTTTGATAGTCAAGACAATCTGTTTGTAAATGCGGTTGATTATTTTTATACATTGCTGATTCGTTTTGTTTTATTTTTGACGGTTGTCTTAATTTTACACGATACAATCTAAGATTAGAATTTGGATTACTCAGATTTCCGCAAGAAATTGTGGCAATATTTCGAGTAACCGTTTCTCCTTTATCTAAAATTGTTTGATAACCTTTGGCTAAAAATTCATCACCCAAACGAGTTCCTACTATATTAATACGAGCACCAGCAACTTTCTTTTCGGGTATATACTCAATTTGATTTCTTGCACTACCACGCTTTCCTAATGTTTTTGAATAACCAAATCTAGCCCCTACAAAATCTACTTCTTTTGTACCTTGTACTCGCATTTTATAATTGACTACACCATAATTATTTAGTGTCATTAGTCTATCCATGTTATTGTCAATAATGGCACTACCATTTTTGTCTTTTTGTGTTAATTTATTATATTCTTCTGCTGTAAATAATTTTATTCCTAATTTACTTGCAATCATTGCCATTAAATCATATCCATCAACCCTCAAAGAACGTGCTTCTTCAAGTCCTATATAAAAACCTTGTATATTGTCTTTAATAGGTAATAATAGATCTGCTAATGCAGTGGTTAAGTTTTGATAAATATAAGCATTTTTTTCGTTTTGATCACCTTTGCTAAAAGCAGTTTTACAGTAATCAGTATTAGAAAATAAATTTTTCATTATTGCAATATCAATAGTTTGGAAAAAATCACCAATTATAAGGACTTTGCAATTTGGTCCAAGTTTTTTAATTGTTTCAATTTTATTCTTGATATCAACAATACTAGGAGTATTTTTTAAAACATATTCAATTTTTTTAACTTTTAATTCTTCTATTGCCTCTTTTTCTTCTTCATCCTTTTTTTTGCCTTTCATTGGTTTTTTAAAAATTTCATAGCCTTTTTCTGCAAGTCTAATGTCATCTTGACCAATATTTAAACCAGACCAAGGTGCAAAAATAATTTCATTGTAAATACCATTTTTTTGAGATAAATCTTGTGGAATGTATTTTAATTCGGCTTCTTTAAATACAAAAGGAACTATTTTTTCGCAGAATAATTTATATGTTAAACTCATTTCCTCGGTAGAATTATAATTGCGATTCTCTAATTCTTTTAAATATTTCTTTAATGTTTCATATATTAAAACAAGTTTTTCATTAACAATATCGCGTTCGTTGACAATATCATGCACGACTTTACTTTTTTTACCTGTTTCATCAGGTATTACCATACACCTAATAAGTTCAGTATTTGCAATTTCGCCTGAAGCACCAAAACCCATTCTAGTACCCCAGTCAGCATTTGATTGCGTAGTACCTGGGTTTACTGTCATACTAGTATCTGTAACAACTGTACCATTTGATTGTATAACAGATGTTTTACTTGTAGCACTGTATGATATGTGACTATCAGCAACTATACTTAAACGCACACCCCTAGCGGTAGAACGATTTAAAGCCGTATCTGCTTGTGCAATATCACGCGGAGTTTTATCTCCATGTGAAAGTTCTATTGGATATGGGATTTCTCTGCCTTGACATAGGGGATCATCAAATTTTAAAGTTAATACACAACGATCTTTTGCATATAAACAGTGTGGTTCTTTTGTTCTATACGGTCCTTTTTCAGCATCACTAAGCATTTCATTATAAACAAATTTTGTTGCATCCATACCGGAGTTTTTATATACAGATTCATCATGATTTCCGCTAACCATTGCTATTTGTTTCTTTTCAAGTTTATATTTTTTAATTCTATATACATGCATATCATACTGACGATATGCTGGCATTGTGGCAGTCATAGGATTACGCTTTCCATTAGTCAAATCAAACTGTCCCCAGTCGCCCAAATTTACAATTCCTAAGAGATCATCAGTAAAATAAGAATCCAGTTTATAGCCTTCTTCAATAATTTCGGGTCTTGCATTAGATTCATGCTCATCACTGTTTGCTTTTATATAGTAAACTGTACCTTTAACTTTCTTTTCCATTACTAGTGATGAATTGGAATTAACAAAATGCTCAGTAAGATAATTGTCCACAGAATTCATCAAATTCTGCTCATGTTTGATACTGTTTTTTAGTGCCATATACCCTCACACAAATAAAATTTTTTCTATTAAGTTGTAATTTATTATACTAAAAATTTAGTCAAATGTCAATACACATTAATGCACAATGTTTAGATAATTAAAAATTGCAAATTTCGACAAAATATTACAAAGCGAAAAGACTGGTTACATAGGCTTGAATAAAGCATTTGAATTATTTTTTTATAAAAATTTCATTTTTAAAATCTAGGCAAAGTGTACAATTTTGTCTAATACACAATAGAATGTATAATGTAAAATTGTGAACAAATATATTAATTTTACATTCTAGATTTTACATTTTTTTATCTGCATTTATTTTTGCGGAGAAATATTTCCAAGGCGTTTCTTCTACCGGTGGATAAACGATAAATACCATTTTTTCTTTTGTAGTCGGGTGTGCAAATCTAAGTTCATATGCCCATAACGCCATATTCCAACCCTTAGCAATATCTCCCTTGTATTTGGCATCGCCAAAAACTGGATAGCCAGCATTAGCGAGTTGTACTCTTATTTGATGACTTCTGCCTGTATATAATTCTACTTCAAGTAGTGAAAGTTCACCTTTGCTTTCTAGCACATGATAATCTAGTTCGGCGCGTTTTGCACCTTCGGCATATTGCGAAACAATACTAACCGTATTTGTTCCCTCATCTTTTTTAAGATAGTTTACAAGTTTTACTCGGCTATCTTTTGGAGTGCCAATAACAACAGTTAAATATTTCTTTTCAAACCCACCTTCTTGAATTGCGGCGCACAATCTTTCTGCCGATTTAGAAGTTTTAGCAAAGACCATAACTCCGCCGGTAGGTCTATCCAGCCTATGCACTAGTGCTAAAAATACATTCCCTGTTTTATTATATTTTACTTTAATATACTGTTTAAGTTCGTTAAGCAAATCGGGATCTTTGCTTGCATCTTCGCAAACCGCTAAATTTTGCGGTTTAATTACTACTAAGACTTGATTATCTTCATAAATAACCCTAACTTTTTCACTAATTTCAGCCTTGTTAATTATTTCTGTCATACTAATCTCCCAGTTTACTTTACTTGCCAAATTGCAGTTGCCCCGCAAGGTAATATCATATTTTTTTCTTCGGTAGGAAGACAAATTTCATCTGCTTGCACTGTGCCTTCAAAATTTTTCATTGCAAGTGTTAAAATATTATATAAAGCAGTCGGCTGTAATCCTGTTGTATAACTATTTAAAAGAATAAACAAGGGTTTATCCGAAAGCACATTTGTGCAAAGATTTACAAGGTCAAAAACTTGTTCCTCAATTTTCCAGATTTCGCCACTTGGACCTCTACCGTAATCCGGCGGGTCCATAATAATACAGTCGTAACGCTTACCGCGTTTAATTTCACGCTCAACAAATTTTTTGCAGTCGTCTATAATATAACGTACATTTGCATTTTTTAACCCAGAGAGTTCTATATTTTGTTTACAGCGTTCTACCATATTTTTTGAAGCATCAACATGGCATACTGACGCACCTGCACTTGCACATGCGACTGTTGCGGCGCCTGTATAACCAAATAAATTTAGCACAGAAATAGGTCGGTTTACCAAATGTATAGCATTAATCATGTAATCCCAATTTGTTGCTTGCTCCGGAAAAAGTCCTGTATGCTTAAAGCCCATTGGCTTAATTATAAATTTTAAATTTCGCCAGCCAATAATCCATTCTTCCGGCATAGGTTTTAAATTTTCCCATTTGCCTCCGCCCGTAATACTGCGCAAATAATGTGCGTTAAGGTCTTTAAACTTGTTGAGTGCTGTGTTAGCCGGCCAAATAACTTGCGGGTCGGGTCTTAAAAGGTAAACCTGCCCCCACCTTTCCAGTTTTTCACCAAAGCCGGTTGCTAAAACTATATAATCTGTCCACTCAGTATTAATTCTCACTCTAATATCCTAATTTAATAATTTTCCAAAATTTTGTTCATATCAAGCACATCTGCTGTCGTAATTATTCCAATGGCTTTTTCTGCACGATTTCCAGTTTTAGTAATTATTATTGCGGTTAATTTTCGATTTTCATCAAATAAATTTAGTGCTTTTTCCAGTGTTAATTGTGCATCTTTCACAACATAATAAGTTTCATAATCTCTTTCACTTACAACTTCTTCAATATTTGTATTTGAAAGATATTCTTCCGCATTAACACCATTGCTTAATTTTTGTCCTAATAATTTTATAATGCGATTTGCATTTGCTACACCAAGTAAAGAACTATCTTTATAAACTGGAAGATTGCTATAACCAGTAGTAGATATAAGAGTAATAACTTTTTTTATTTTTGAATTAAAATCCACTGAATAAACCGAGTTTTTACAAAGCGATTGTAAAGCAAGTGGCGGAGTAGAAATAAGTTTTGCAATTTTTTCAATTTCTTCTACAATATCCTCATGCGGTTCTGCAATAATATATTGGTCATCGCCTCCGTGAATAATGGCGTTGCGAAGTCTAGAATAGTCAATTAAATCATCTTCATATTTTCTAATAAGAGAACTTTGTCCAACACTTCGTCTAATAACATCACTAAAAGAAATATTTCGTTTAAAATTATAAATTGTACGCAAGGTATGGTCAATAGTGTTATAAGCGTTAATAAAACGCACGGCTCCGTTTTTTATCAAATGCAATCACACTCCCTTATAATATTTTTAATTGTAACATAAAAGCAATAATATTACAAATAATTAACCATTTTTATTATTTAAATATTAATATTTTTAGTCAACAATAAAATTTGTAATTTAAAATTAAATTTTATAGTTGCAATTATTATTAATATACTTTATAATATTATGCCGTGCTAGATGGAGAGTTAGCGGTGCTCTGTACCCGAAATCCGCTATAGCGGGGTTGAATGCTTTATTCGGCCGTATATTTTAAAAACAGGCAAATAATTTACATCGTTGATGTTAAGGTCTTGTGCAATCGTTTGCTGTGAACCGTGTCAGGACCTGACGGTAGCAGCACTAAGCAGATTTAGCGATGTGCCACAAGGAAACTTTAACGGAGTTGTATTTATTTGTACTACTTAGAATGTATTGTCAACATAATGATGCACGGCAAATTTAAAAATAAAAAAGACAGGTTTTAACCTGCCTTTTTGTATAAAAGCATCTAATTTTTTGCGCAGAAAAATTTATTAAACTGATAAAAATTTTAGAATTTATTTCTTTTCAATTTTTTCAGCCTTTTCTACTTTTATCTCTTGTTTTGCTTCTGGTTTAATCTCGGTTTTTTTGCGCCTATACATTTTTGTAAATCCATTTATCAGATAAATAATAGCAAAAACAGTTACAGCAATTAAAACAACATAAGCAGTAATCGATAAAATATCACCCCACATATTTTCCCATCTCCTTTTATGAATGTATAAGATATATTACACTACAAAATCATAATAAGCAACTATTTTATATATAACAATAAATCTGTCTATGCATTTATTTGACTTAATATAGATATTATTATACTATATTTAATAGGAGATTATATGTTATATGGATACAATGCTTAAAATTACAAATGTTTCAAAAACTTACTCAAAGGGTTTAATTAAAGCGGTAGATAACCTTAATTTAGAAGTTAAATGCGGAGAAATTTTCGGTTTTATTGGTCCAAATGGTGCTGGAAAATCCACTACAATAAAAATGATTACGGGGATTTTACCATTTGAAATCGGAACTATTGAAGTTTGCGGAATTGATATAAAAAAACACCCTCTTGAAGCAAAAAGTTGTATCGGATATGTTCCGGATACGCATTCCGTATACGAAAAACTAACAGGTAAAGAATATTTAAACTTTATGGCAGATATGTATAATGTAAGTTTACATGACCGTAAAGATCGATGTGATGAATACTTAAAATTGTTTAATTTATTAGATGCAGTAAATAATCAAATTCGCACCTATTCGCACGGTATGAAACAGAAACTAATAGTAATAGGCGCATTACTTCATAACCCAAAATTGTGGATATTAGATGAACCGCTTACGGGTTTAGACCCACAGAGTTCATTTGAACTAAAAAAACTGATGCAATTTCATACCAAAGATGGAAACACTGTTTTCTTTTCTTCTCACGTGCTTGAAGTGGTAGAAAAATTAGTTAATTCTATTGGAATTATTAATAAAGGCAAACTGATTTTTGAAGGCGATTTAGAAAAACTAAAAAAATTAGACAAAAATCAATCTCTTGAAGAAGTATTTTTAAATATTACAAAAGGCGATAATGAATAATGAAAAAATTATTGCAACTTATTGCTATTCAAATTAAAAATCAATTTAGGCTTAGTTCTAAAATTAAACCAAAATATGTTCCATTAGTAATTTTGGGGCTAGTACTAGCGTTTGCGCCACTTATTGGTTCGGTAAGTGTTTTAATGTACTTTTTTGGGCAATCCGCAATTCAAATTGGAATTGCCCCGCAATTTTTAACAGTTATGTTTTTAGGGGTGCAATTTGTAACAATTTTCTTTTCTGTACCAACATTATATTCATTATTATATAGTAGTAAAGATAGCGAATTTTTATCAGGCCTGCCAATTAAACCTTCTCAAATATTTTTTAGCAAAATGGTTATTACTTATTTAACCGAAATTGTAATAACATTATGTTTATTACCACTACTAATAGCATTTGGAATTGGATCAAATGTTTCAGCATTATTTTATATAATTTTGCCATTTGTTGTTTTAATATTGCCGGTACTTCCTTTACTACTTTCAGCAATTTTAACAATTCCGCTAATGTATATCGTATCTTATTTTAAAAGAAAAGCAGTATTAGCCTCAATATTCATATTACTTATCACAATGTTTATATTTGGAGGATATCTATATTTTGTGTATTCAATGACAAGTATAATACCCGATGACCCGAGTCAAATAAATTTGACCGGAATTGTAACGACTTTTACTTCAATCGCTAAAATAATTTTTTTTGACTATGCTTTTGCAAATGTTTTACTATTTAATGGAAATATTTTTTTAAATCTTTTAGTGGGATTGGGCACAAACTTAGTAATTCTTATATTATCTTTGTTGGTAGCATCAAAATTTTACGAGAAAGGCGTATCCGCACAATTACAGCATTCCATTAATACCAATCAAAAAGTACAAGAATTTGTGAGCAGAACTACTTTAAAAAGTTTAATTATTAAAGATTTTAAAGAAATATTAAAAAATACATCACTAATGTTTTATTGTTCATTCAGTATCATTTTTACTCCACTATTTTTAATTTTTTATTTAGGAAGTCAATCAATTGGCAGTACTGTATCTAGTAATATTAACTTAACTCCTCTAACTACATTTGCATTTATTTTGATGCTTGCTGTTGGTATGAATTATGTGGCTACATGCTCAATAACGCGTGAAAACAATTCAATTTATATTTTAAAAATAATACCAGTGAGTTATAAAACAATACTGCAATCAAAACTCATTTTAGGATTTTGTTCTTCGTTAATATCGGTATTTGTTTCAATATTAATGGCAGTGATATTTTTAAACATTAATGTTTTACTTGCATTAGTTATGTTTATTGCACTAGCAATTTTATCCTATGCATTCACCTGTTTAGCACTAGACATTGATATTAGAAAACCAAGACTAAACTATACGAGTATTACAGAAGGAATTAAAAACTCTCCATCTTCATTGACCTCAATGTTTAGTGCTATGGGTTTAACAGTTGTATTTGGCGCTATATTTGCATGTGGTTATTTTTATATTTCCAATTATATGAGTATGGTGCTAACCAATATTATTGTATGGGTTTTCATTTACGCCATTTCAATTATCTTAGCGGTTGTATTTCATAAAAACCTATATAAAAATGCAGAACAAAAAATTGAGAATATTTTTATATAATTTTTTAAATATTTTTATATAATTTTTGATTAAAAAAACGGCATTTTTTCCGTTTTTTTAATCAATTTGCCAGTCAATCGGCTCTTTATTTAAATTTTTAAGTATTTCATTTGCCTTAGAAAAATGTTTGCAACCAAAAAAACCATTATATGCCGAGAGTGGACTTGGGTGTGGTGCATATAGGACAAAATGTTTACTTGTGTCTATGTTTTTTCCTATTTCTTTTGCGTTGGCGCCCCAAAGCATAAATATTATCGGTTCTACCCTTTGATTTAATACATTCATAATTGCGCTTGTAAAGTTTTCCCAACCTTTTAACCTATGAGAATTAGCCTGTCCTGAGCGAACTGTAAGAACGGAATTAAGCATAAGCACGCCTTGCTTTGCCCACTTTTCCAAGTTTCCGTGTTTTGGAACTATACAATTTAAATCCGATTTTAATTCCTTGTAAATGTTTTGTAATGATGGCGGAATATCAACGCCTTTTTGAACCGAAAAACAAAGCCCATGTGCTTGATTTAAACCGTGATACGGGTCTTGTCCTATAATAACCACTTTCACATTAGCATATTTTACATAGTTCAATGCGTTAAAAACTTGTTCGGGTTTGGGATATATTGTTTGGCTGTAATATTCTTGCTGTAAAAAATCTGCCAAGCACTTATAATAAGGTTTGTCAAATTCAGGTTTTAATATTTCATACCAATTTTTTGTTATCGTAAACATTGTTCTTTCCGCCTAAAATTTATAAATATTAACTGCTTACTTCGCAAGTATTTTAATTTTAGTTATTTTACATTAATTTGTCAATAGTGACTGAAATGCACAATTATAGTTTTGCACCAAATTCTATACAACGCATAGACTCATCGCTTTCGGGTGCATATTGCACAGTAATACTGCCAACAATATTTGCGCCATAACTTTTCATACGATTAGTCCATTCTGCCATAAATTCTCCGCCACCCCAACCATATGAGCCAAAAAGTGCAACTTTTTTACCTTTTACAAAACTTTCAATTTCGTTTATATAAGGCTCCATTTCGTATTCTTCAATAACTTCGGCTCCCATTGCTGGTGAACCAAGTACCAATATATCTGCTTCTTTTGCATTAACTACCGTTGCGTTAGATACATTTAAAACATTAACCGAATGTCCCGTTCCTAACGCACCTTTTGCAATTAAATTTGCCATTTGTTCTGTATTACCTGTACCGGACCAATAAATTATATTAACTTTTGCCATATTTTCTTTCCTTTCCTTATACTTTCTTATACTTTTTTGATTTTATATATCTGTTTGCCATAGTAGCCGCAACTGCGCCATCTGCACAAGCAATTACAATTTGTTTAATTACCGACTCTCGCACATCGCCTGCCACATAGATACCCGAAATATTTGTTTCCATTTTGTCATTTGTTAAGATATAACCATTTTTATTAAGCGTAACGATATTTTTAACAAGTTCTGTATCCGGACCTCTGCCGACTGCAATAAATAAACCGTTTATATCTAGTTGTTTTTGATTACCAGTGTTTAAATTTTCAATTTTAATACCACTAAGTTTATTTTCACCTAAAAGTTCTACTATTTTACAGTCCATAATTTTTTCAATTTTATTAAAGGTATTGAGAGTACTTATGAGTTCTTCATCGGCTTTAAACCTATTTTGTCTATGAATTATATAAACTTTTTTTGCAAAACCCGCTAAATATATTGCATCATCAATAGCGGTATTGCCACCACCGACAACTGCAACAACTAAATCTTTGAAGAATGTTCCATCACAAACAGCACAATAACTTATACCCGCCCCAATAAACTCTTGTTCGCGAGGTAGCCCTAAATTACGGGCAATCGCACCCATTGCAAGAACAATGGTTTGTGATGTAAATGTACCGTTTGAAAAAGTTTCTACTCTTTTTGTATCGCCAATTAAATCTAATGATTTAATGTCATCATAAACAATAACTGCACCAAGAGAAATTACCTGTTCGTGCATCTTAATGGTTAATTCCACCCCGCTTATAGAAATAAATCCGGGATAGTTTTTAATATCAGGAATAGTAAGTGTTTGCCCACCTATATTTTGTTTTTCTATTATAACAACTTTTAAACCCGCTCTTAGTCCATACATAGCCGCAGTAAGTCCGCTAGGTCCACCACCAACAACAATCAAATCGTAGTTTGTATTCATTTTAATCCTCTTATAAATATTTGAAAACTATATAAATATATTATGCAGTATTTTACCACATAAGCAATATAAAATCAAATAGTTTTGTTTGGACTAATTTCACTATTCACCATTCTTCACCGTTCACTTTTCATTATTTATTTTATTGGAGCGAAGTGACCCACCATTTTTCATTCTTAGTTCTTAATTCTTCACTAAATTAAAAATCCATTCGCAATGCGAATGGATTTTTAATTTTAACGTTTGCTATACTGAGGTGCTTTACGGGCTTTTTTTAGCCCATACTTTTTTCGTTCCTTTATTCTGGAATCGCGAGTAAGATAGCCTGCCTTTTTAAGTTCGGCTCTATAAGTATCACTTACTAATAAAAGTGCTTTTGAAATTGCATTTCTAATGGCACCGGCTTGTCCAGAAAAGCCACCGCCGAAAACTACTGCAAATACATCTAATTTATTTAATGTTTGAGTAAGTTCCAGTGGTTGTTTTGCAACAATTGGAAGAGTTCCTATCGGAAAATATTCTTCAATATTTCTGTTATTGATAGTAATAACTCCACTACCGCTAACTAATTTTACTCTTGCAACGGACTTTTTTCTTTTTCCTGTTGCTTCAAATTTTTCTATTTTTACTGATTTACTTGTCTTAATTTTTTTTGTAACAGGCTTTTCTTCTTTAACCTCTGCTACTTTTTTAACTTCAACTTCGGGTTTAACTTCGGGTTTAACTTCGGGTTTAACAGACTTTGAAACTTTAACCTCTGCTACTTTTTTAACTTCAACTTCGGGTTTAATTGCATCAATAGCAACCTTTGGAGTAGCGATTTTTTTTATAGCAGGTTTTTCCGCCTTTATTTCTGTGGTAACTTTTGGTTTACTTTTAGTTTCTGTTTTTTTAACAGAAACTT
>JALOBO010000200.1 GCA_023228225.1 Clostridia bacterium | reverse complement strand
TCATTCCTCTGATTTGTTATTTTATCGTGAAGCACAGCTAACCTTTGTTTAGCTTTTTCTCTGTTCTTAGAACCTTTCGGTTTTCTTGATACTCTTTTCTGAAGGACTTTAAGCCTCTGCAAAGAGCTTTTCAAGTACTTAGGGTTCTCTATCTTTTCACCTGTAGAAAGTACAGCAAAGTCTTTGATTCCTACGTCTACACCTATTGTAGTAACTTCAGTGAAAGGTTGCTTCGCTGGGAGTTCTGCACCGTTTTCAACAAGGATACTAATGTAGTAGTCTCCTTTACAAGTCTTTGAAACTGTTGCTGTTTTCAACTCACCTTCAAAGTGTCTGTGTAGAACTGCTTTAATCTCTCCAATTTTAGGCAGCTTAACAGTGTTGTTTTCAAAATCAACACTATAGTGCTGGGGTACTGGGAAAGACTGTATTGGATTTTTCTTAGATTTAAATTTAGGGAATCCTGTCTTCTCTCTAAAGAACCGAGTGAAGGCAGATTCAACCTGTTTAGTCATTCCCTGAAGAGACTGAGAGTTAACTTCCCCCAACCACTCATTAGAAAGTTTTAAAACTGGAATTAATTTGTTTAAGTCAAACCTGGAGATTGATTTACCAGTTTGCTCATATGTTTTAACTTTTTGATCAAGTGCCCAGTTATAGACAAAGCGACAGCTACCTATATGCTGATTAAGTTTACCAGCTTGGGCTTCTGTTGGATATAGTCTAAACTTGAACGCTTTCATCATACAAGGTATTATATGCTTTACCAACATATATAGTTTTTGGTATATATGGAGTATGAGCACAAGAATCACAGTAAGTTTTTGCTTATGTACCATGTTATTTTTGTTTGCAAGTACAGGAAAAAGATACTAGAACCAATTAACGCAGAACTTAAGCAAGTAATTCATAGTATTGAAAAAGAGTCTGACTTTGAAATACTGGAAATGGAAACTGACAAAGATCATATTCACTTGTTAATTAAGAGTGAGCCTAAAGTTTCAGTAGTGTCTATAGTTAGAAAGCTGAAGCAAGAGACTACAAACAAGCTATGGAAAAGCCAGGGCAGCTATCTTAAAAGGTACTATTGGAGAGAAAAGACTTTGTGGAGTGATGGATACTTTGCCTCAAGTATAGGAAATGTTAGTAAGGAAATAGCTGAAGCATACATTAGGAACCAAGGTTAAGTTGACGCTTACATCCACTAGGCTAAAGACCTAGTGGTTTTACGCTTCTTCCTATAAAATATGTAGAGTATGTAAACAACTACTCCCTTTATGCAAGTTTAACATTAGAAAAGGTGCTAAGGATGGACACCGAAATGATTGTAAGGCCTGCCAAGCAGCTAGAAATAAACTGTGGGGAGAAAATAATAAAGAGTACATAACTGAGTATAATAAGAAATACTGGAAAGAAAACAAAGAAACCTTGTCAGATAAACATAAAGAATACTGGGGAGAGAACAAAGAAGTTATGCACGCTAAAAATAAACAGTGGAGAGAAGAAAACAAAGAACACACTCAGGCGTATAATAAAGCAAAATATGCAAACAATAAAGAAGCAAATCAAGAGCACAATAAAGCGTATTGGGCAGCCAATAAAGAGAGATTAAAAGAACAAAACAAGAGGTGGAAAGAAGACCATAAAGAAAGCGTTAGAGAATACGATAAAAAGTGGAGAGAAGAAAACAAAGAGCACTACACAGAATACCACGAAAAATACAGAGAAGAAAACAGAGAAATTTTAAGAATTAAAAACCGCGCATGGTTAAAAACAGATGCAGGAAAGAAAGCATCAACAAAGCACAAACAGAAACGCAGAGAACTAGGATTCAACCCGATAAATGAACGCTTCGAAGGTTCAGAGTTCCACCACCTGCACATAGATCTTGAAGGCAACCCTGACAACTCAATAGGAATCTTTATTCCTGCGGAGCTTCACAAATCTATTGTGCATAATCATTCTACATGGTCAGGTATGGAAGAAATAAATGCCTTAGCAATTGATTGGTTCTTCTCAGAAGAATAATTTTTTTTCTCAAAACAGAATAAATAAAAAGTTTGAGAGTCGCGGCACTCTCAATATCTTCGCTTGTTTTTTAGTGCAGAAATGCCAAAAATCAACATCATAATACCAAATATTGCTGCAATTGGTGTAAATAGGCTTGAGGTCGCGCTCTGTATTGCTGTGTTACTTTCATATGACTGTTCATATGCTGTACCTGTTACATTTATATTTTCATCATTTGCGGAAAGCACACCATACATGTAACTCACACCTACCATTAACACTGCCATGAGTGCCAGCATTGGAACTATCTTACTCATTTGACTCATTCTTACCACCTTTTAATTTAGCTGCTGCGTCTTTCAGATCCTTCTCAACATCTAGTAAAAATACAGGGTTTTCTGTTATAACTTTTATGTATGTGTGCTTACAGTAGCATATACAGTAGATAATCGCTGCAAGATAAGTGAAAATTTCCACTGCTGGCGAAAGCACATCAGTTATGGCAACTGTGATTATGGACCCAAGCGAAATTAAAAACCCACAATCAAGAGGGTTTGCGAATTTCTGTTTCATTTATATTTCCTCCACTACTTTACTTTCTTTTATGAATTGATAGACCTGTAACAAAATGGTTATACTGATTACTATCCCTATCAACTGGAATACCTGTGATACCGCACTATTCCTTATTACCTCAGTTGATACTATCACTTCATTGGTTGAGCTTAAAAATCTTTCTGTGGTTGTTAGAGTCCCGTCAATAAACAGGTTAGATATTTTAAAGCTGATTATTGCAGGTATTAATGTTGTTCCAACTGATAAAGCCGTAACTCCTCCAGATCCCCAAGTGAACAAACCAATAACAAAGAACACTATTCCCATTGCAAGCAACATCCAAACAGTGTTTATGTCCGTGGTTGTCATCTCTGCGGCAACTGGTGAAATTAAGCAGAGCAGTCCTAATACTGTTAGTTCTGATTTCATTCTATCACCTGTATAGTAATAGGTGTTTAAAGTATTTAAATCTGTTCAACAGACTTATATATTTTGACTGCGTATATGTATATAGAAAAGGGTTTACACTAAATAATAAAAGGAGATTAGATAACATGGCAATGTATGAAGTGTCGTTTAATAGTGCAAGTGGAAAGGGAAGAGTGCGTACTGAAATGAAATTTACATCCAAAGCACAGGCTATAATGTACGCTGACAGCCTGAACAAGTACAACCGTGGCATAAATGCTAGAGTAGTTAAAGGCGGTAAGAAGAAATGACCAGAACGTTTAACGGAATGTATTTTGATAAGAAATACGAAGCGAATGTAAAATACAAAGCAAATGATAAAGCAGAAGCGTACAGAAAACAAGGGTTCAGAGTAAGAGTTGTTAAAACACCTGGGTCTATACCTTTGTATGAAGTGTTTGTTTCAAGAAGTAAGAAATAAGCTGAGTCAAAACTCAGCACTTTTTAATTATTTTTCTAATCATTACTTTTTTGATCGTTCTTACCCTTGAGTGCAAGGTGAAC
>JALOBO010000199.1 GCA_023228225.1 Clostridia bacterium | reverse complement strand
AATAATCAAACATTTGCTTTATCAGGTATGATTGATGATAATAACTTTATGCAATCACAAATTGACAATATACATACATTAAGTGGTATAACACAAAAGTATGCTTTGGATCAATTTTTCTTTAATGACCCAGATGTATTTGCTACATTAACACCAGTGGTCACTCAATCTGGTTATTCTATTTGGAGAGTTGAACCAGACAATTATGCTTATGCTGGAGAAAACCAATTGTTCATGGATGACAAATTAATTATCAATAAAGGTCAAGCATTATCTGAATCATCTACAGCTTTTGATTATGTGTATTTACATGATGCAATAGACGATGTTTATACTGATATTACTGATGAGACAATTGACGATGGTGACAACAATACTTATGCTTTAATGAACGATACCACAACCTGGTTATATACAGGGTTAGATACTGCATTTAATGGTATAACGTTTAAATTTAGAAACAAAGCGAGTGGGTTTGCTATACAAACTCAATATTGGAATGGTGTTGCTTGGGTTGATTTAGATTCTGTTTTAAATGATTATGTGGACAATACTAGCAATATGTCAGTTGATGGAAACTTTGCTTGGGCAGCACCTACAGATTGGGCAACCAATGCAGTTAATTCACAAACAAAATATTGGATACGTATGCGTACTGCAATGCTTGAATCTAGTTATGTTTATCCAGAGGTTTATTACATTATACCAGCTAATTCAGTTAAGTCAATTTTAACATTAACTAATCAAGATGTTTTAAATGAACGTTGGTCTTGGTGTAGTTATAATGACAGTATTTATTTAACTGTGCGTAACACTGGCAATACTAATTATGAGGGGAGTTATTATATTAGCTCATCAGCTAGTTATACATCTATGATTAATTTCTTTGTATATAATCATAACTTTAAACTAAATCATTTAAAAGCTGATTATACTGGTGGGGGAATTAACGCTGCATTAATACCTTTTAATTATTCTGGAATGTCTTCTACAAATGTAGGTGATGCAATTAAGGAATTATTTGATTTAATCGGTTAAACATGGCGGAAATTAAAACTATATTAATGTTAATTATGATTATATTGTTTTTGAGTATTATTTTTATAAATGAAAAAAGGGATAAAGTTGAAATTCTTTATCCCCAGATTCATACTCAGCTATGAGTTATTATTTATTTTTATCTTCCGATCCATCAAATAAACCCTTAGTAAATCCTTGCATAGACATAATATTCATAGAACTGTCTGTCATTGGAACCCCAATAACTTTAAGATTAGCAGGTAATGTTTCTGCAAATTTAAGAGCTACTACATTATGACCGCCACCTAAAGCTTGTGCTGCTAATTTCTTACCTTCTGCGTCAGACTTATATATTGCTAATTTACCCTCAGCTTCTGCTATTAATTTATATCTATTAGCATCAGCATTGAGTTTAATAGCCTCTGCTTGCCCCTGGGCTTCCATTTTCGCAGCGTTCATTTTTGCTTCTGCTTCTTGTAAGTATTTAAGCTTTTCACCTCTAGCTTGAGCCTCTTGCCTTTTAGATTCTTCTTCTTGTGCTAAAGCTTTTTGTTTATTAACTTCAACTTGTTGAGATGCAATCTTTTTATCTTCGATGGCTTTTTCAAACGCAGGTGAAAATCTAAATGAACGGATTAACACATCGTGTAATTGAACTGCTGGATATTTATTAAATTGGGACTCCATCCTCTTTTTTAGCGTTACCTGTATTGTATCTCTGGATGCTCCATCATATAAATCCTCTGCACCATAAGCACCTATAACCGATCTGCTTTCAGCCATGATTTGTGGCATTATAATTTGTTGACTATAACTAACACCAACCTGTTTATGTAACTGGGGAACCTCACCAGCTCTTAAGCTGAATATTATAGTCAAATCAATGTCAACATTTTGACCATCTTTTGTCTTTACATCTAATGTATATTTTTCAGATTTTTCTGATTTTTCCGTATCGGGAAAAGACCTAGCTGCTATGTCATAGACTGCTATATCTGTAGCAAAAGGATTGTATAGATGATAACCTACTGAGATAGGTTGCTCTACTATTCTACCTTCATACTTTTTAATTACAACCCCAACCTCTGTAGGTTTTATTTCTGCACACCCTGTAAAAAATCCAATCATCCCTAAAAACATTAACACAATTACATTTCTCATAATTAACTCCTTTTTATTTACATATTTCACATTCAAAAATGCCAGTTGTTTGATTGTACGTAGCTAGATTATTTTTAATTAAGGTTTCGTATTTAATCAAACTTGATTCTTTTAATACATTAATCGTTACAAGACCAAATAACATCATTGCAAGCACAACTCCACATAGGATACAAACACCTAACTTATCCATTTTTCACTCCTTTTTAATTAGAATGCAGGGAGGGATTTGAACCCTCACAACATCCTTGTTTTGTTTAAAACATTTCCTCTTCAATATCTTCTTGTTTTGTAACCGTCATTGTATCACTACTTCCCTTTGCACCAGCATTTCTATACTTATTGATTACATCGTTCACAGCTGGGCTTTTGCTAGCAGTAGTTGAATTAGATTTAGTTTGTTCACCCTTTGGTTCAAACACTGACAGAACACCATAATGTGTTTGACCATACTTGCTAGGCTTCTGCTTTTTGTATAGATTTACTATAATAGCACCTTTGGCAGTTTGATTTGCTTTATCCATCATAACTGCTAAATCAGCTGCTGAAAAATAAAGATTAATAACATTAAACTCACCATTTTGACCTTTTATAGTCTTTTCAGTACCAGAACCTAAATAAACTTTTTCTGACATATAAACTCCTTTGTTTGTTATATTAATATACCATTTGTTTTTATAAAAGTCAACGTTTTTTATTTAAATAATTTATAAAATATAAAACTAATTGATACAATGCTAATAAAATCATTGTAATAAAAAATCCACAACCACGCATACTTTCTACAATTGACTCTAATTCACTAGATGGAATGAAAGCATTGTTTGAGTTATCAATAAAATAAGCTACAATCCAACCTAATGTGTAATTAATTAACATAAATATAATTAAATTTTCAATCATTTTGACACCCCCAATTCAACCATTAAATCATCAATTGCTTTAAAAGTAGATTTTAAATCGCCATTGTTATCAATGTAGTATTTTAAATCATCAAAATAAATATCCATTTCAGTTTCACTAACATCACTAAGTGTATTTAACTGAGTTGAACCATCACGTTTAGTTAATCTGTTTAAACGAGTGTTTATGTCAACTTGAATACCAATACCAATAGCACCACGTTCTTTTAAATAAACATGCTCATTTAAGAACCTACAATCGGTGACAATACAAGGTTGTGTTGATTCAACTAATTGTTTACCAACCATGTTTAACCAGTAATTAATATCAATCTCATCACGGAAACATTTGCCTATACCTTGTAATAGTTTTCTATCCTTTTCGTTAGGTGACATGTTAAAGTATTTATAAGCATAATTATAAACACCTTTAGCAAATCTCAATTGCTTATAAC
>JALOBO010000198.1 GCA_023228225.1 Clostridia bacterium | reverse complement strand
ACAAACGCATAGCTTCTCAACTAAACATTGGTTCTGCAACAGTCACAAGAGCCTCCGAGTTCACCCTTGCAGTAGATAAGATAGTTGCTAATACCTTCTACTGTGCCTTATTGCCTCAACTAAGAAAATTTACATTAGACAATCTCTTTTTAATCCTTAATACCTTCTACTGATACTGTTTCTTATGTCGAAAGTTATTTATACTATTAGAGCTAATATGTATATAATAAGAAAAGTATATTTATACAGTCATTAAAATATAAATAGGGGTTGAGAGAGTGAGAGCAAAGGGAAGTGCAACTTATGCACCTGTATACAGAATGTTGCTCCTAGGAGCTTCTCCTGCTGCCTGTGCAAGTGTAGGCATGGATAAAGCAGTAATACGCAAGTTAGTTGTTTTTAAAGCAAATCAGGGTAAAAACATGACACTTGCGGCACTATCAGCAAAAACAGGATTGACGCCAAAAACATGCTGGAATCTTAAACAAATTCATCAGAGTATAGAGGGAGTGTTATAAATGGTAGTAATAAAAAAACAATCTTACTTAGTTGTAGCAGCTCTGGGGTATGGTCCCTATCAATCAAAGACGGACGCAATGGTAGATAGACGCAACCTGGCAAAAAACAAAGCTGTAGCAGTTGATAAAGTTGTAAATACTCCTTATGGTTATGCCTTTGAGGCTAGAATTTGCTATGAAGCTTCTAATACAGCAGACAAAGCAAAAGCAGTAGCAGCTTTAAAAAATATTGCTCCTAATGCTAAAATAATTATTTCTAAAATCTGAGGTGATTACATGGCAACAGGTAAAGCAACAATAAGAGGCAGGAACGGAACCTCAACAAGTGGGAAAAAAGTTTCTACTTACTCACCTCAATACAAGCAAACCACTGGAAAAGAAGCAGATAGTAGAGGTACACAGAGCTATACTCAGGCTGTAGATAATGGCATAGCAAAAACCACGAGGAAAGCTGCCGTTTTACCCTTCAATCCTTATGTTCAGCAGGACAGAGTAATAACTATCAAAGAGCAAGCAGCAGCAAAGAAATCTGCAGCTATTAGAGCAGCAAGCAGTAGTAGTGTTACTACCTCACCTTTGCTTGATAAGTCAGGGAGAGAAATAAAACAGATACAGTTAAGCAAAGGTAGTAGTCATGCAGTGGGAATCATGGGCAGAAGCTCCGCAGCTTCATCAGCTTCTTTGCAACAGGCATACAGGTACAGGCAACAAACAGGAAGGCAGATAAGCCGCTCTACAGAATATAAGGAAAAAGTTGCCAGTGTTGCAAGGTCCTTTATCTCCTCTGCCTCTGTGGCTGAAGTGGACAAATACATTGATTATGCAAACCGTCCCATAACAAGCAGTACTAACGCATTTGATAAGCGCAGAATAACTATATCGCGGAACATTATAGGACGTTCACTACCAGCAGGGCAACAGCAGGCTTACTTTGATTCAATGCGCGCCTTTGACTCTGAAGTAAGGCAGTACAAAGCCGAAACTGGTTATTCTGATTCTAAAATAATTGGGATAATGCTAGGGAAAATAAAAGATGTAGGGAAAGATAAAGGGGTCACACAATACACAGTTGAGTTAACAAAAGCACAGAAAGCACAGAGGCAGAAAGAGTATGAAGCGAGGTTAAAACAACAAGAAATAGATAAAAATTTAAAAGAATTTGCAGGAGACAGTAAGGTAAAGGGGGCTATTGCTTACCTCTATGACTCCACAAAAGATGTTGATTCTATATTTAAAGCAAATAGTGCAATTGATAGAAAGGCAGCTAAAACAACTTCTCAAATACCTTCAAGTGCTGAAATATCAAGCGAGTTTACTGAGCTAACCAAGACAATAAACGAGCTTCATAACTCTGACAATAAGCTTGTATCTGCTGCAACTGCAGGAAGTGCAGCAAAACTAAACATACTGTCTAAGGCATTAAAAACAAAGCCAGTACAGATATTAACAGATACTACTGGCTATATGTATGATTACGCAAGGGAAAAACCTGTAAAAACAGCAGAAACAGTAGCAGCATATATAGCTTTAAATTATGTAACTGCTGGACTCTTTGGTTATGCAGGTGGTGCAGTTTCAGGCATTGGTAGAAGTGCAATAGCAACAAGTAGCAGAGGATTATCTGCAAAAGGTTTACAATGGACTGCCCAAGCAGTAGCAAAAAAGGCAAATTACCTAGAGCCTGCCTTAAAATATGGTATGTACGGTTATATTGGTTATTCAGGTAAAAAGCTTTATGACATGGAACCTGGTGATGTGGTAACATCCCATGGCATACGCAGGTCAACAAAAGGTGTTTTGCCTTTTGAGTTGTATAAAAAAACCGACACACTTGACAAACAAAATATTCGCGGGTCGCGTGTGAGGTTCATTGCAGACATGGCAGCTATTACAGCAGTTCTCAAAACACCTAGCCTTAGAAAAGGCGTATCTGGTGCATATGGGAAAGGCACAGCACTAATTAATGACCCTGTGAAGAAGCTAACAGGTAATAAAGCAAGCCTCGCAAGGTTGCAGGTAAAGCTGGACGAGGACGTTATAGGAAATGTCCATTATGGTGTGAGGGTAGGGAAGAAAACAATTGTTAAATCGACAGCAGGGACTTATAAAATAAGTGGGGAGGCTGCAATACCTAAATCTAAACTACACGGCAAGTATGAAATAGTTCCACAGGACGCAGAAAACTCTAAAAAAGCCTTTGCAAAAACACTCGAAACCTACACAAGCGGTACAGAAAAAGAACTTTACACAAAGTCATCACAGATGGTGGATGATGCCTATAAATCCGGTGACTTTATAAACACGATAAAATCAATAGATAACCTGGCACAACCTAAAAAAATAGTAGATAATAAAGCCTGGCAGATAACAAAGGAAACAGCACACGAAACAAGAGCTAAACTATTAGGTTCTGTGAGCCAAGAAGGGCAGCTTATTACAAAGGATGGGCAAAAGATAGGTAGAAATGTTGCTCAGGGTGAAAGTGATGCTGAGTATCAAGCTAATGTAGGAGACTATCTTTATAGATGGGAGGCAAAAGCGCAGAAGGCAGGGTTAAAGAAAGGTGTTGATTATAACACAGACTTAGGCACAATTCCAAAGTTCAAAGAAGACCTTGCAGCTATTAAAAAAGGCTTTAAAACACTTACAACACCTGAACTTAAAGCACAGGCAAAACTAAAAGCTCTTGCACAGAAAAAAGTTAACCTTGTGCATGACATAGACGGTTTTAGGCTATCAATAGCAAAAGAAACAAATGCAGCAAACATAAAAGAATACCAGAGGATGATAACCAAATCAAAACAAATGCTTGTCAAAGTGGATAAGGAACTCGGAATAGCTAAAATTGATTATAGGGCTAAATTAACACAAAAGAAACCTGCTGGATTACTGAAAGCACCTGGGAAAGCCAAGAGACCAGTCACAGAGCAGGCGACAGCTAAACAGAGCAAAGTTGCAAAAGCTAATGAATGGTATAAACAGAAACGCTGGGATAATACATTTGGGCGAAAACTCGACAGAGTAATTTA
>JALOBO010000032.1 GCA_023228225.1 Clostridia bacterium | reverse complement strand
CGGACACGGTAGCGGGGTTAATATCACGAGCAACTTCGATTTTACCCATTACGGTTTCTTCAGCGCCAGTGGCGGGGAAAATATCTGTTTGAATTGTTACGCCCAAATAGGTATCGTCAAAGCGTTGTGCGGCATCTTGAGTTGTATCTTCTAATACACTTATTCTTCCGCCAAAACCGCTTGTTAAGTTTGTAATTGCGGTTAAAAGATTATCGTAATCACTTGGTGTTAAATTGTTTTCTGTAAAATTATCAACACCGTTTTGTACTATATAAGCGTCATACGGCGTTTTTTTAATCGTTCCAAGCGTTGCACTCATAAAACCAATAGCAAACGCATATCTGCCCGCAACATAAGTATAATAAGCCAAATCAAGCGAAAAAATAGCGCAATTTACATATGTTGTTTCAACTTCATCTTCAATAATAACGCGAGATTCCCACGATCCAGGTATTAGTCCTAAAGGGTTTCTTACTGGCGATATAAACGAAGCAAATACGCCATATAATGTCTTGTCAAGAAATGTATCTGGAATTACAATACATATCTCATCAACGCCAATACTTCCTTGAGTTATATACGCTTCTGTTGTGCTGAATGTGTACTTCTCTGTTTCTTCGTCATAAACAATACTGCCTTTTTTTACAAGTTTTGCGTCTGAATCAAATACATAAATTGCTTTTGCCATTATTTTTTCACTCCTTTTATAATTTCAATCGTTCCAATTCCTACAAATAGAATTGATAAAATCCAATTCCATATTGTCGGTTGAAAGATTTGCCACCAATAAAACACAATAAAGCCATCGCTGTCAAGTGTGTGTTCTATTCCGGACGGAGTAACAACATCTAAAGATATACTCCAAAAACTTACAAATAGAAACACAATACCGACCAAAACAAACATAATGCCTTTAATCAATTCCAATTTTTTCATCATTTTATATCGTCCTTTCGTTTAAAAAATTAAAATAAATAGTGCTTATTTCGGTTTCATTACCAGCAAAATCTTTTTGGTTTACTCCAAGATAAAAATTACCAGCGCCATCTACAATTCCATAATAATAATGGTTATAATAAATATTATGTGGAACATTTATTTGATGATTTGTAATTGTTGGAACTTCTAATGTAACGAATACTGTTGGTTTTTCTGTGTCATTCTTTGAAAACGGTGTTGCCTTAGTACAGAAATAAAACGTTTTTGCTATTGTCCGTTCTTTCAAAAAAACGTTTTCTTTAATTAAAGCATTGCCAATAACAAATGTATTAATTTCATATTTATACGGTATAATAGGCATTGTCAATTCATAATCAAGTATTTCAGCTTTGTCTTTTAACACTTGGTAATATGGCAACGAATAAATTGCCCCATTTGCAATAGCTGTAATAAAATCTTCTAAATTATAAACTTCAGTCGTCGCATTCCAAACATAAAGATTTTTTGTTGAATAATCAAGATAATATACTCCAGCTTCACCAACCGCTGGGAATGCACTTACATTTGTATAAATAACAGCGTCATACAAAACCCCATTGCACGATAAAAAACCTTTTGAAGTGTCAACATATGGATAAAGCCTTGCCGCAGCAGACATTCCCTCTAATATTCTGCCATCGCCAATAGACCAATTCCAATATTTTTGATATAGCTGAATAAAAACGAATTCTAACGTGCCGTCGTCTTCGGTGTATGGTATTTGCTTTTGTACCCACGATCCGAGTTCGGTTGTTATTGTGGCCTTGTTTCCAGCTAATTTAGTATTGTTAAATCCGGCTTTTAATTTTATCGTGTTTTTTTCTTTTACTAATGATAAAGGTTGAATAACGCCGTCGTCATCAATAGTAACTGTTGAACCACTTAAAGTGCCTTTTCTAAATAATACTGTTTTTGCTGGTAAATCATAAATGCTCGTTTGAAACGTTTTAAGAAACTGCGCATATAAATATGAATATTTTGATACATCTCCAGCACTCATTCTATCAAGAGAGCTAATTTCAATAAATGCAATCGGTATAATTATATCGCGTTTCAATGTATAATCAGTTTTAACTAATGATATTTCATACGGACGAAATTCTTTGTCTATTTGAAGAAATTGTGCTAATCTATTCCAGTTTTTGCTCATTTCATAACGCGCAACAATATAATAACTGTTATACGATAATTCGACCGTAGTAATAAAGTACCCATCGCTTGTGTAGTCGCCAAGTGAATATATGCCGTTTTGGTGCGTTTCATCATAAGGCGCAAGATATTTATGCACTTTACTAAATGAAAGCGTATCAACGCCAATACGTTGGATTTGCCCATACAAATTCGATGTTGCTTTGAATGAATCGTTTATTCTTTCATTTTGATTAATTTGTATTGTTGTATCGTCAGTATGAACACTAATATCTTCGCGGTATTGTTCAACTCTCATTGTTTCAAAACGTGGAATATAAGAAACTTTAAACACGACTTCATACCAAGGAACATTTGTTGATAAATCAATTAAAATGTTTTCAATGGCCATAAACGGAAACAATGCGCCATATTGAAAGTTTAATCCATCGATCGTGTTAGAACCTTTTTCCCAATAGAATGAATATGATTTTGTTCCTTGACCACTTTCAACTTCAAACGAATCATAAACGTTTTTTTCAAACGCATAAACACCATTCATTTCAACTTCAGTAACATCATTTAATTCATCTGTAGTAACTAAATAAAGTTTTATTGATACCATTTGTTCTACTTCTTGCGTTAAAATTAATTTCATATTGCTTTCGCCAACAATTATCTCATCAGAGCGAAAATTTATATATTCTGTAATTACATTTGGCTCTGAAGTGTTGTTGTTTGATACAACATTTTCTTGATAACTCTCAACTTTTGAAGCGTAATATTCTCCGCTAACTTCGTCTGCATAATCAATCATTTTGCTTGGCGTAATCAATAATTGCCGATTGTTGATGAAATCAGCCGATAAAACGCCATCAATAAGTCTTGGAATTGCGTTAATATATGTAAAAATCTCAATTAAAACTTCACGAAGATTTTTTTTATCAAAATAAAATTGTGGCGAAGTTATCTCTTCTAATTTAGTTTTTAAGTCAGTGTCAATAGTAAATGCTCTTGTGGTGTCAACATTGTCGTAATCAACAAACGGGCATAATTGCTGAACTCGATATAACACATCATACATTGTTCTTTGCGTCCCAGTTAGCGGTTGTGTGTCGCACAATGAACCTGCGGGGATTTTTTCAAGCAATTTAGTTGGCTCAATTAATCCAATCGTGTGGTCATATCTTATTGGGTAAGATGTTCCGATTGCTATTTGATCGCTATAAACAAGCCATTGATGAGTTAATGTTGTTGTCCCGTCTGAAATTGAAATGTCACACGTTGAAAATCTTTGGTATTCATCATCTTTTGTTGTAAAAGGAATAATTAAAAGCGCAGTGTCTAAACTTTCATCAATTTTAAATGTGGTTGCTAATTTCTCTGTTTTAACAGTATAAATAGTGCCACTGCCTTTTTGTATTGTTATTGTGAAAGTGTACATTAAATTACCCCCTTGTGTTTACAGTGCCGCCGCTTAGTTGCTTTAAATAATTTGCAGATAGATTTTCTTTATAATTTTTTACCTCATAATTTATTGCTGCATTGCCGACATAAGCCGCCATGGCAATGCCTCCTTGAATTGGGTTGCTTATCATGTAATACCCAATTCCCGCTATTGTAAATCCCGCTTGTATGCGTTGCTGCGTGACTTTATTTTCTGTTAATTCCCCTACCCATTGATTGATTTTCATACCCGTAGCAGTTCCAACGGCAACAGCCTTTCTTACATTTAACTGCAACTTACCAGCATTATATTCTTTTATGGCTGGTTTCTCAGCGACAACTTTTTCTTGTTTCGGTGCAATATATTGCGGATTTGTTTTTAACTTTTCGGTCGTACCGCCATGTTGAACTATAATTCTATAATCTTGCATATTAACACCACCATTTATTCGCTATAAGATTTGACAAACGTTAATGTTAATGTCGCCTTTTCGCCAAGATCATAATTAGCTTTAGATCCATCAACAATTACATTTAAAGTTATTCCTGTGCTATTTGTTGGCGAAACAATTTTAAGCGTTCTAATTATAGACATATCGTATGTGCTATTAAGGGTATCGATTAACGTGCTTAAAGCACTGTTAACCCAAAACGTGTGTGTCCCAGACCATATTGCGGTTTCGCTTAATGATGTGGCTTCTTTTTCACCTAAAATATGCGGACTTGCAAGTTCTATCTTGCGTTCTGTCGAAGCAGAATAAGGGTAAATACGTACCGATTCCAAATAAAAAGACCATTGATTGCCAAAATAAAACGTGTTGCTGAATTCAATATAAATTGTTGTATTTAATTGAATGAAATATCTTCCGTTTGCTAATATTAACCCGCTTGGCGTAATTGCGTCCATGTTCCAAATGGTATTATAAGTTGTCGAACCATCAACAACGCTTTCATTATTAGCAACGATTTTTGTTATAATTTCTTCCATAGCGTTAAGTTTATCGGTGCGATCATCATCATCACCAACTAAAAAGTTTAATGTAATTGTCGCAAAACCAGTAATCGAGTCTGGTATAGCCTTATATTCAGCACTAAAAACCATCATGGTTGGTATATACGTTTTTTCAATCAAGCGATAACCGTTTTTTACGTTATAAATAAACTCATCATCGCTCGCGTCTGTTTTCGCATATTGACCAACGATAAATTCTTCAACCTGCGTATTGTTGTTTAACTTTGCTTCGATATTCGCCCTTAATACTTCTTGTAACACATTAACACCGCCTTAAAACTTTCTTTTTATAAAATCTTCATAATAAATTTCGTTGTTTTGATTATGTTGCCAATCATAAGTTTCAGCCAACTTTGGGACATTTAAATTTAGACTTTCGAGCAATTTAAGGTTTCTCTCGCTAATCATTCTTTCGTTTCCTTGTTGCATATAAATATCGTTCCCGCCCAAAATAGCGTTTTCTTCATAATATTTTTTCATATCGCTAACATCATTATATTTAGCATTAAGATAACTAGCTATTGCCGGAACTGTAATATTGCTAATAAAGCCCTTATGTTTTGACGTTATTTTTGTGCCTTCTTCAAGAAAATAAATATAATATGCTTCGTTTAAAGAATAAACAATGATAAACCCATCGGTAGTTATATAACTTTGAATGGCGTTATAACGTAAATTACCAGATCTCATTGGTGCATAAAACCGTGCAAGATTGGTGCAGACACTTTTGTCATCTTCAAAATTAAGATTCATACTAACTCCAAAATATGAGGAAACTTTTGGCTAATAAGAAACATGCCATGTTGCCTTTGCGGTAATTTATTTTCAAGTATATGTCTTTTACCATCTTGCGTATATATTAACGATTTTGTTTTCCAATCAACGCTATTTTCGCTTGTAAAAATTACATCTTCATATTTGTTCTTAACCCACCCACTTATCGGTTGCGTAAGCATTTCACTTGATGTTAAATATCGGTATTTGAACGTTTTAATATATTGAGTACCTATTAGTGTTGTAACTGGCAAAGTGTTGCCTAACAAAGAATCTACTTTGCTTATGTAGCCTTGTTCAATATAAATACCGCAATATGTTTCTCCGACACCAATATTAGACATATTAATACCCCATTTCAGTATAATCATATTCGGTTTGTGCGTAGCCAGACAGGTACATTTCTCTACCACTAAATATAAGCATACCGTTTTCATAATTCCTTAAAATATCTTCAACTGCAACTGCGATTCTACGTTTGCCACGCAAATCATCTTGGCTAATTTTAGTGCCGTTAAGCAAATTAACTCCAATTTGATATTCAAGCATGCTTGCGTTGCTTTCCCATTCATAGCGCATTTGTTCTTCTAAACAATTTTGAATAATTGCTCTTACTTCAATGTCAAACGCTAAAAAATACTCCCAATAGCGCTTATTTTTTAGGTGATGGTTATAAATAAAATTATAAATAGTTCGTGAAACTTGATAAGCCTTATCTTTTGCTTTTGTTGCGCTACCTTCTCGCGTTTCAAGGTCTATTCCCATTTCGTTTTTTAAATAAACGATTTCAAGAATATACATATGCCTTGTAGTGCTATAAGTCATCGCCGTTGTATCTAATGGCATTTTAATACACCTACCTTTTTATTGTTCAGATTCTAATTTCTCTTTGTTTAATAAGTGTTGCTCAAAACTATCATAAAGTTCTTTTTGCCCCATTTTAATATCTTCAAACTCCATTTTTTGTTCGTCATAATTATAAGACAAGGGTTTATTAAAATCTATTTCTTTGCCTTTCCCTTCGATAACATCACGATAAATCTTTTTTGCCAAACGATATTCAATTATTTCAATTCGTGTCATATTTTCTTTGGATCTCATCATATCTAATTCTTTTATCATAAAATCTTTTAGTTCGTCAATGCTTTTTATTTCTTTGGTTAATAATCTAAATCTGTTTTCCATGTAAATTAACCGAACTACTGCTGGGGTACTAAAATACTCTTGTAACACATTGTTATAAATCTCTTTTGTTTTCATAATCATTTGCATAAAACTTTCTTTTTGTTCTTCACTTACGACAATTACATCTTTTTCATTGGCTTTTAATTCTTCTTTCATTTTAAATCTCCCTTTTCTTTTGGATTACAAGCGCCACAGAATCGAACTGTAGTTTTGCGCCAAGCCACTTGATATAAGAAAGGGCGGCAATATCGTTGCCAATCGCCCGCCCAATCTTTATTTAATTTTATGCTGCGCTTACGACAACTGTATGAGTGTCTGTTAACGGTGTTGATAGCGCTACATAAGTAGGACTTCCGTTTACATAAACGATAGATTTAACTTCAGCAGTAATTGTTGCAGTTTCTGCTCCAACACCAGTTACGGTTGCGCCAGCGTTGTCACCAACAACTGTTGCATGTAATACGTTGCTTGTTGACCAAATCACTGCATAGTAGCCAGGATCAAATCCAGCGGAAAGTGCTACTGTCAGTTCTATTTCTTCGCCAACCACAACGGCTTCCAAACCGCTAATTGTGATTGTAGTTGGCTTAACTATTCCTGCGATCCAGGTGCTAATACTGTGATAGCCGATGAACCTTCAACAACGGTTGCTTTTGCTAACAGTTTAATTCCTTTCTCAAAAAATACTGTTACACCAAAATTTGATAATGGTTGAATCCGTAATCCTTGTCCAGATGGGCTGTCAATAACTTTGGTCGAATCTGGAAAAGCATGACCACGCCCGGTTGCGTTATAAGCGCAAATGATACCAACTACGTTGTCAAGATAACCAGCAGTTTGCTGCATCCAAGTTTCTGCTAATGTCCACAGAGCATTTGAAGCAGAAAATATTGCTACATCATTGATAACGCCACGATAACCCGGAACGTCTGGTAAAATAGTGTCTGGGTCAACTGCTCCAGATTTAATCATGTCTTGTGCGAAGTTAGATCCACCAACAATTACGTTTCCACTTTTTCTAATGTCAGTCAACGCTGTTGGTCTCAATAAAGCAAGACGTCCAACTGTCGGAAAAACATCATTGTAAGTATCACCGTTATCTAACGAAGCACAAGCGTCAAGAAACTTCGCCAACGGATCGCCAGCAGTGCCAGCCGTGTAAGTAAAAATACGGTCTGTTTCTGTGCCAGAAGCGGTAATAACGGCGTTTAAAACAGCCGCGATTTGATATGCCATTGTTCCTGCGTTCATTTGACGAGCGATGTTTTTAGCGATTTCTTGAGCGCGAACACCAAGAGCAGATGCCCCACCCAACGATAAAACATGTTGTGCTTGTGGCACGTCTTCCATCGCATCATAAATGTTTTTACAAACAAGTAATATTTCATCTAAACCCTTAATTTCAGCGGCGTCAGAATTGAAAAATGAACCATTTGTAGACGCGCCCAATTCACGAAACGATTTTGTTGAAGCAACAATTTTTGGAACACGCAAAACCGCCCCACCAGCCGAAGCGTTGTTTGAATAAACTTCAGTAATACCAATACCGTTACGATAAAGTTGTTCTTGAATCATTTTGCTTAAAATAATGTTTGCAACACCGATTTCAAGCGCGGTTGAACCAACCGATAATCCAGTAAAATCAGAAAATGCCATTTTAATCTCTCCCTTTCTTTTATTTTAATTTCTATAACTATTTTTAAATTGTTGTAACATTTTTTCTTCTTTGTCTTTAGCGGCTTGAGATTCAGCCGCTGATGGTTGCGGTGTATAAATACCCGTTGGCGTTCTATCTTCTAAATCTTTAACCTTTTTGGACAAAGAATCAATAATCTTGTCCTTTTCTGTAAGCGTATTACTAATACTCTCAAACCGTTTTTCAAGTTCGCTAAACTTTTCATTAAAGTCAGGAATTACGGGTTGTTCATCAGCAATTTGCTCTTGTGCTTGGGATTGTTGCTGCAATTCAGGATTTGCTTCCGGCTCGGTTGTTGCCAAAGTATTATCTTCGGTTTGGTTTTGGCTTTCTTCAACCGTTTTCGGTTGAAGTTTTGCCAACAACTCGGCTTTTTGTTCGTCTGTCAATGCAGCGATTTGTTCATCAGTTAACATTTTAAATCTCCTTTTAAAAATTGACATCGATGTTCTCTCCTTTCGGAATCTACCGTGCCAAACCAACGGGCTATAATCACGATACTAACGCTTATGCGCTTTCTCAAGTGGAGTCGGTTGATAAGGTTTAGGTTTTGTAACAAATATATCTTATGTTTCTTTGCTACCTATAAGTTAAATAACAACGGCAGTTTATTCTATCGTATTGTGGTAAAGTACTGTGCGCTGGAAACATCGCCGTGATACCATCAACATTAAAAAATTCATTTATTTTCACTTCAATTCCATCAATATTTTGATGAAACGTTGTATAACGCACTCTATTATCACGTTGCGTATTCCATGTTTTATAATTTTTATTGAAAGCTGTATTATTGATAAATTGCGATAGATAATTTTGTTTTTCATACAAATCGGTTTTTTCAATGGTTTCTATGAGCTTTTTTTTCGCTATACTCTCGCTTTTTTCTTTTATTTGTGGTATAATATTAGTGGTGGTATTAATGATATTTACATTGCTTTCTCGCATATCTTTAACATAATTAACAAACTTTCCTTGATTATTTAAGCCCTTATCGATTAATTCGACCATTTTCTTTGGTTTTTCTAACTCTTTTTCGCTTGTTATTCCAGTAAAAACTATGTTTTTATTTGATAAATATTCAACAAACGCTATTAAAAACAATCCTATAATTATGAAATCTTCTTGTTTCTTTCGTTTTTTATACTGCAAGTCGCTTAACCGCAATACATATTCGTCTAATAATTGTCGATTTTTGTGTGTCATTTGAGTTTATTGTCCTTATGCGCTTCGGTTTTATCTTCTAATCCGTCCGTTTCTTCTACTTCGTCATCTTCTCCTTTGTCATTATCGTCTAAATTGGGTTTTAATTTCATTGAATTCTCAAACGCTTTTTCATTTATTTCTGCTTGTAATTCTAATTTGCGTCTTTCTTCATCAAACTTACGATCAACCATTTCTTTAATTTGTTCATCGTCAAGATCCGGCCACATTTTTTTGAATATATCGAACTTTGAAAACCCAACTTCGTTCATAACGCGCGTTTGTTCTGTTGTTACAAGCATATTAACGTGATTTTGAGAACTAAACTTGACTGTAAAATCATCTTCAATTTTGTAAAACTCTTTCCAAATAGTAATAAATTGATTTAATTTGCATGTAAATAATGAACGCTTTTCTTCAATATACGAAATTGTCTTTTGTGCTTCAGCAGCAATTTGAGTGGCCGTTTTACTACCGCCGCTTGCGTCTTTAAGAAACGAGAATAAATCACTGCCTGCAACGCCAATTTGTGAAGCTATTAACTCAACAAAGTTATTTCTTGTTTTAACCCATTCATCGGCTCTCAATTCAAACTGAATAGAGATAGGTTTTTGGTCTTTTTCGTTAAGATAAGGGTATTTTGTAAACAACATTCCGTCTAAATCGCTATAATAAAGATTATTAACATCTGTTGGGTTTACCATTTGCTGTGGCATTAAAACCTTGCCACGGCCAAGATAAAGGTCTGTAATCATTTCGGCATATGCTTGCTCATAACCAATCATGTACCCAATCACATTAAGCAAAGCACTTTCTCCCATGTTGATTTCTGGTATTGTGTTTGCGGCTGTATATTTACAAATTAGGATCCCAAGATTTGGCAGTAATGGAGATATTGGTATTTCCTTATCAAGCATAAAATCTTTGCCAAAATCAGATTTTAATTGCTTTTGTATTTTATTGGGTAATTGTTGCCACATAACCTCGTTTGTTTCCATTAAATCAAAGTTTTGTGCAGATATAACTGAACTATCGGTTTTCTTAATAAATATCTTTTTAACTGGTTTACAATCTTCGTTATAATATCTTTTTTCAAGCAGATAAAATGATTTGAAATCCGATTGTCTGCCACTGCCTTTATTTACATCGGCCGTATATGATTTTAAGAATCCAGTAAATGATGTACACTTTCCATTATAATCGCTCGTATAGAAACATTGATCCATGCGCCAAACACTTGGTATTAAATCTCTTGATTCGCTTATATCTGCTTTAATGACCGCCGTTCCTAACGCAACAGTATATTCAACAAGTTTTTTAACAAAATTCTGAAAATCAACAGCATCTGCGTATTTATTCCAGTTTATTAAGTTTTCATTAACAAACGTATTTGGGCTTGATTCTTTATATTTATTGCCAAAAAATACATTTCCACCAACAATTAGTTTTGAAACTTCTTTAACGATAGCGTTGCCAATTCTTGTTGAAAATATTCCATTTCTTGCGGTGTGAAACTCTGGTACGAATCCTTGATACCAATTTGCACACGCACGAATATTATTATAGTAATATTGTTTAAACTCCGTTGGAACAAGAGCATAAAAACCATCGCGTATAATAAACGAATATGTTAATTGTGGGTTTAAAGAAGATATTCCTGCTACTTGCTGTTGTAATTGATTTGTCTGTTCTACGATATTACTCATTTTTCTTCACTTCCTTTGGCATAATCGTTTAATTGATACGGATTTGCATGATAAGCAACTGGGTATCTAATCGCGTCAGTGCGGTCATTCGGTATGCTTGAATTAAATTCATCTTCATGGCCTGGTTCTTCCATCCAACAAACTGTTTCTAATTCATTAAACAATTCACTTGGTGATATTTCCGCTTCGCTTACTACCTCAATCCATGTTTCTTCAGTAAAATACAAAACACCATCTGTAAAAGCATTGTTGACTTTTTCACTTGTTTCCACTAAATCTTTGCGTGTAAATGAAATAACAGTACAATAACCGCCAAATTGAAACTTTAAATTGTCAATTAAATCTGTATTATGCCCGTCTACAACAAATATTTTTGATTTGTATTGCAATGAATATTTATTAATTAAATCATAAAGCCATTTGCGAATATATTTATCGCAAAGTATATTATTGCGAATAATTCCGTTTTTATCAGGGTTATGCTGAAACATATCTCCGAGTTTACATATTAATCTTCTATCTTTTAAGTGGAATATTGGCATAAATATTGTCATATCTCTTGTTGATGAGCCATCAACTCCAATATAAATCTTTTCTACATTTTGCAAACACCATTGGCTGTCAAACACAAATGTTTTCTTTGTTTTTAAATCAACAAAAATGTTGTCTTGCTTATCTTTATTATATAATGATATTATATGAACGCTTGGTGTAAACGCTCCATATACTAAATCATTGCCTCCAACGGGTTCTCCAAGATACATATATTTTGCGTTATTTGGATTCATTTCAAACTCTCTTGCGATTAATTGCAGTGTTGCCCTATTAAGAAAGTGCTTTATATCTCTGTAATCAGTTTCAATAATAGTTACATTTGGATCGTGTGACATTTGTTCAACCCATTGATTAAATTTGCCAAACTTGTTTCTATCTCTATTTCCAGCATAAATAACCTTGCCTATGTTATCATCAAGCAACCTCATATATGTTGCCATAGCGTGATTTAATAGGTCTGCGCTTCCGGTACCACTAAATATTTCTTGTGTTTCTTCAACAATTATTAATGATAAAGGTTTTTCTGCCGTTTTGCCTCTTGACTGGTTGCTGCCGCTTTTACTTCCAAGGCCAACCCCACCGAAACGGATTTGATTACTAAATGGACAATTTATAATCATTGGCGGCGTTTCTTTAAATTTAAACTTGTTATACAGTTCTTGTGGCAACTCTGTGGCACATAATTTCTTAAACTCTAACAATACGCTATCTTTTAATGCGCTTGAATTTGCTCTTAAAACAATAATATCATGTTTAGGATATGCAAGGCAATTTGCTAACATCTTTTGTTCAAACGTAGTTGTTTTTCCACCGACACGACCGCTTACTAAAATATATGTATTTTTACCTTTTTTAATTTCTTCAAGATTATCATTTAATACTGGCAAAAACTTGCTTATAACTTTAAATTCTAAATTGACGGCTTTACCCATAATTACTCACCATTTATGCCATCAGATACTATGAACTCCACTTTAATACCACTTATATCACTTAAATTGCTTTGTTGTTGCTCTTTCTTATATTCCATTTTCTTTTTATTGTTTAATAAATATTGAATTGAATATGGGTTAGGTGGTATTTTCTTTGTATATATATCTTTATTTTCAATTACGCGGCCACCAACAGTTCTCTGATTTAAATGAATTTCTTCTACATCATAGCCTGTTGCTGAACGAAATAACGCTCTTTCTACATCTTTAAATTTTTTATCAGAACCAAGTTCTAATCTATCTTGTAACTCTGGATGTTCATCAAAAAAGTTCCTCATTGATACTTGCGTTAATTTTAAATCAATCGCAATTTCAACAAAGGAACGATTATCTCGTGACATATTTTCAATCAATTTCAATCCATCAGACATTAATAAAAACGCTTCACGGTTTTCTTGTCCTTGAATCTCGCTATATTTAATTAAGGCTTCATCAATTTCTTTCTGAACTATTGTCTTTTGCAAAACTTGCTTTGACATTGATTCCACCCTTTCTTTTATTTTCTGACATTTTTGTTTTTATTGATTATTTTCCCCAAAAATATACAAAGTGCTATTTATGTTCTATTTCACTCTTTATTTTAACACCCCTTTATTGCATTTGTAAATACCTATTTTGCTTTTTTATCTGTTTTAATACCTTTTTTCTCTTTATTGCTCTTTCTTGCTATTTCTTTTTTACCTTTTTATTTGGAAATCTATACAGGGTATAACTTAACCCATATGGTATTAAAAGCACCTATACACCCCTTATGTATTAAAGCATATATATAAGCGTTTAATAAGCGGCAAGAGCATAGCAAAGCATTATAGAGTAATTACTTTTATATCTCTTACAAGCTTTATATGGTTTGTTTTAAAAAAAGAAAGAACAAAAGAAAGAACAAAAACAAAGATATGTAGGTACTTAATAAAAGATATAAAAGCATTTAAAAGACTGTATAAAGCATTAAGATATATAAGTATTAAATACTATATAGCAATATAAAAGAGTTTAAAGAGCAAATAAAGAGCATAAAAAAAGGACCTTTTCAGGCCTTTTCTGTTTCATCTCCTTTTATCTGATCTCTTTTAAAATATCGTTTAAATATTGTATGTATGATTCTTTCATTTTCTCATCTTTTTTAAAAAATACGTTTACCAATTTTAAAAACAGATCATGATTTTCTTTAATACAGCCAGACAGCCATCCGTGATAATTGCCAGTTGTTTTTTTAATTTCATCGTTGAAGTATCTCATTTCAGAAACAAGAGCGAGAAGGACGCGGTTTTTCTCTTTCTTTGTCATTTTAATTTTTCCCCTTTTCTATTTTTTTAACTTCTAACCCCTTTTTGGCGTATTTCTGCATCTGCCAATCTAAATCCGACATGGTGCGAACGATTCCGCCGCCGATGTTGCGCCCGTCAGCAAGAACGGTGTAATGGATTTTAGCGTTTTCAATTTCGTAAATAAAAGTGATTGATGGCATATTATTGAACCAACCCCGAAGAATGGCAACTATCGGATAATGCAACATAACGAGCGTAATTATGGCCCTGTGGATCGATGAAGAATTGAAAATCATTTCCGAGATAAACCGCAACGCCGATATTAACCCATTTCACCGTGTCCATGATTTCGCGGGGGATGTTCCATGATGTTTTGTAGTTGTCAAGTCTTGGATCGTCGGAGTAAGTGCCGCCAAGGCCTGCAAGTTGTTTGTAATCGCTTAATAGATGATGGCGAAGATAATCAAATGCGGCGAAGTCTGAAAAAACCCACATATGCGATGCTTTTGCATCTTGGCGGTAAAAATCGCCTTTCTCGACTTCTTGATAATATTCATCAATGCTATTGTTTTTGTTAAGGTTTGCCCATTTTAGCGATGTTATGATTTTTTTTTCTTCTTCTGGAATTGGAACGCATACGCTATTTTTGTTGATGCTTTCAATCATTCGGTTGTGTGTGGTTTGGTGTTCTGCTTGTCTGATTTCGGCGGCTTTGCGTTCGATGTCTGCAAGTCTGCAAACTTCTAAAAACTTTTCTTTTTCGACCTTTTCCCATTCTTTGAACGCTTCGAGCGTTCCGTAATGCCCGAGTAAATAATGAGCCATACAACCAACGAGATCACAAGGACCATATAAACGCCAGTTTTTCGTTCCTTCTTGCGTCTTGATGTGTAAGCCTTCGCCATCTCTTTTGTTTGCTGATGTTGTGAATAAAAAGCGCGGATCACCTTCGATAACCTCATGCAGGTAAATATTTCCGTTTACGTCTTTTTCATGGGCTGCGTTATAAATCGCGGTGCATTTGTCCATTATGTGATTATCTTCGCGGTATTGTTCCATTGCTGCGTGATCGTATTGAACGGTGCAAAACGTATTACAACCCTGCAAAATCTCTTGACAATGGTCATCCCATCTGATGGATTCGTGCGTATTAACGATTTTCTCGATGTCTGATTGTTTTAATGTGATGTCGCGGATAGTTGCATAAATTGATGTATCATAGCGCGAATCCCTAACCGATATAGAAACTTGTTTCGAGTTGATGCCATTCGCCTTTAATTCGTCGGTGATTGCTTTCTTGATCTCTGCATTTGTCATTTTCTTTTCTCCTTCTTGGCGGGTTGCGCCATGGGCTCTGCGAGCATTTTATACACTCATTATATAGCATTATTTGCGCATGTCAAGCCCTTTATTGATATTTTTTTTAATTATTTTTTTAGGCACTTTCGCGGCCTTTTATTTGTGTTTATGGTTTTAATCCTTTTATTTTCGCACTAAATAAATAAAATTGTTATGAACCGCTTAAGCGCATATATCTATATAATAACGCGCCGGGAGCGCAAATATATAACATACAATGCGCATGGGGGTGGGGGGGTTGCTGCATAAATA
>JALOBO010000197.1 GCA_023228225.1 Clostridia bacterium | reverse complement strand
TCAAGGTGTCTTCAAACACAGTTCTTAACGCCTTAACTTCACTCTTTGTTATCATTTTGAAATCCTTTCTCGTTCTTGCACGACACAATCACGGTTGCGATCGCTAATATAAATAACCATATCATACAAAATATTTGCACTCATCAACATAGTTTCTATATGCTATATACTCTATGTCTTGTGCGTTTTTCAAGCCTTTATTTAACAATGCTATCTCATTATCATATGTATATTTTAAATGCACCAAATCGCTTATAATTTCATCTCTTGTTGTTGATTTAGTTGTTACCATAACCATATCATATTCATAGATAGTATCGCCTTCTTCATTTTGAGTTTCAGTAATGTTTTCACATAACATGATTTCTTTCACTTTACCCAAATCTTTAATTTTAAACTTATCAGGTTTAATTGTTGATTGTGTTTTCATTTACTCATCTCCTTTAATAATTTCAAATTAAAATATTTTTTATATAAAACATAAGAATTGCTATGCTTTACCCAACCGTAATAACTTAACATACGCCTCGCTTTTTTTTGAGTGTGGGATTTATTAAACCTATACCACGTTCTACGCATATTTTTTGTTATTCTTTTTCTTATAAATGTTTTATCTCTTAAATAGACGAAACCACAAAAATCAAGATTTCTATATTCTAAATTAAATATTTGCCAATTACCTTTAATTTCTAATCCTTCTTCTTCAATTTTAGACTTGATATCTTCAAACATTCTTTTTAACTTTCGTTTATTAGAATGAAAGATAACAATATCATCCATATATCTTATCATATGTTTCACTTGAAGTTTTTCAACTATATAGTGGTCTAAATCTTGTAAATAGAAATTAGCAAACCATTGTGATGTGTAATTACCAATAGGAAGTCCTTTATCATGGCTATCTATGATACTATCTATCAACCATAACATGTCATTATCTTTAAGTATTCTTCTAAACTTATTTTTGAGAATATCTTTATTTATTGATGGATAATATTTTTTAATATCTATTTTTAATACGTATTTTGTGTTTTTTTTATCATGTCTAATCCACTTCTCACATGCTCTTTTTGCATAATGTATGCCACGATTTGGTATAGAAGCACAATTCCAATGATACATGCCACGCATTAAAGCATCTTTTAAAACTAACATTAAACACCAATGTATGATTTGGTCTGGGTAAAACTTAGGCTTATATATTATACGTTCTTTTTTAGACAAACCATCTTTAATAACACTTTTGAAATATGGACTTGGTATGTATGATTTTTCTTTTAATATTTTGTGTATTGTTTCAACTACTAATAATTCATTAGCCATAACCCATTTAACCATTGGTTTTTTCTTTTTTCCTTTTGAAGCACGCTGTATTGCGTATCTTATATTAGTTCTGTTATATACTTTTTCATATAAGTATCCTATTCGTTTCATATTATCCTTTCTATGACAATAACGATTTTTCGAGATTTAACCTACTAAAGCGTTCCCTTAACTGTCATTTTTAAGCAAGTGCTTGGGAGTAAATTGTGCAAAATCATAGAATGGCGGAAACCGATATTGTTGTTCGTATTACTCAAAGTATTATTCGCATTCCAATTGGTAAGACCGGCATTAGATGTATTATTCCAATTGCCACCGACCAAAAGCAACAAACACACAAAACCGCACAACGCACAATAAACCCCTTTATTTTAACTTTTAATTAAAACCTAAACCATAAGAGGGAAGACCCCCTTATCAACCCCCTTAAGGGCGATGAGAAAGGCGGAAACCGACAATGTTGACCGTAAGACCCAAAGTATTAGCCGCATTCCAACCGGTAAGACCGGCAATAGACGTAAGATCCCAACTGCCACCGACCAAAAGCAATCTATCTCCTGTATTTTGATAATAATAATCAGCATAATATGTAGAACTATCACCACCAACCTCTATTGGTAATCTTGCAAATGGAAATCTATCATCATAACCTAATTTACTTATATAACCGTTTGTTAATGCGTTTTGATATGATAATTTAGTCCAATTAGTTCCATAATTACCATCTATATCGCTTGATACATCATCATAATGTTCAGGATTATTTGATACCCAAGCATAATTATTAGATATCTTCACGCCATCAACAAACTCCCAAATATTACCCCATACATTTTCCATACCACGCCATTTAAATGGGTGTTTGCCATCGTTGGCTTTATAAAACCCTGTCGAAGCAACCACACTGTCAGTCATTCCTGTGTAGTATTGTCTTGGGTCAATATTGACCCCTGTTAAAGGTGTAACTGTTGCACCATTAAATGTAAGTGTTGTTTGTCCTACAACAGGCGTATCTACATCAATTTTAGTAATTTGGTGATATGTTCCTGTCGATAGATAAATTGTCATATCAACTTCAAAGTTAGCGTTATTTGCTATAATTGCGGTGTTTGCTACGGTGCTATCGGCTACTGTGTTTTCGTCAAAAGTTAAATCTACAACGCCACGACCAATTCCTGTTTGAGTATCAAATGTCGCAAACTCAATATAAATAGGAACTTGAACCAAGTCATAGTGTTCTGCTAAATATTTAATGCCATATTTACTGTCTACATTTGTGCCATCTCCATCATTTTTTCTTGTTGCTGTTCTAAATGTTCCTCTATTTTGTGAATGTGAAGGCAACACACCACTAATTGAACGACCTACGCCACTACCATCTACATGCCCTTCATATGCACCAATGTATGCATAATCTTTTTCTGTGCCATCACCGTTATCAAATCTAATAGGAAGCCTATACCCCACACCTTTTTTATCGCTCATTAAAATGTAATTACGTATAGTCCCACCATCATTAACAGTATATTCTTTTATATAATATTTATTTATTCTTACTAAAGTATTGCCACCAATTACTACTCTATTTCTTACAAATATATTGATATTATCAAAACTATTGACTACGACTTGGTCATCTATACCAACATTAGCAACCAAGTTTGTTGCACTACCAACGGTCATTTCTCCGTTTACTATCTTAACACGTTCCAATGTTGAACTTTCTTGCCCTTCAATCCATCTAATACCATATTCGTAAGTGTCAGTCTCAAATTGTCTTAAAGTTGATACTTTCGTTTTCTTCGTTTGGTTGTTTGATACATCTCTTACAATTACATAATCATCATCACTTAAATCATTTGTAAGTTCGGTATAAGGTGTGAAGTCTTTGTCTATTTTTAAAGCAAACTTTCCATCTAATGTTGCTTGGTTGTCAAGTCCTTCAAGTTTTGTAATTTCGGTATCATCAACTAAACTCTTATCAGCAACTTTATCTACTTTACCAGCAAGTGCTGTAACTAAATCTACACCCTCTGGATAATTTTGAAAGATGTCTAATACTTCTTGAATAGTATTAACTACACTATCGCCATCTTCATCAAATAACGCCATTAAAGTATCTAAATCTGTTTTATCTTGTGCTGACATTAAACCACTTAATGATTGTGTCGCTTCGCCTATAAACGTTTTTAACTCGGCTAATGTGATAACGGTTGAAGTTGTGTCATCATAGTAAGTAATAGTTAC
>JALOBO010000196.1 GCA_023228225.1 Clostridia bacterium | reverse complement strand
TGGTCAAAAGGTCTTAGCTGGATTTAACGATTTGGCAACTGTGAATCCTGAACTTGCGTTGGAATGGCACCCTACTAAGAACGGCAATTTGAAACCTTCTGACGTTACCGTTAGTAGTGGTAGAAAAGTCTGGTGGATATGTGAATTTGGTCACGAATGGCAAGCTCGGATTGATGATAGAACAAAGAAATCTCAGCCTCGTGGCTGTCCTGTTTGTGCGAGATTAGCAACTACGTCTTATCCTGAATCTATTGTGTCCTATTACATACACTCTCTGGGTACACCCTGTATTCTGCAAGCAAGTAATGCTTCTATTCCTCAGTTGGAAAATATGAGTGTAGATTTGTATCTTCCTGCTTATAATTTAGCTATTGAATACGACGGTTCCTTTTACCATCCAGAAGGCATCGAACGTAGACAAAATGATTATAAAAAAGATGCGGCATTGGCTTCATCAGGTATTAAATTAATACGTATTCGTGATGATGTTATGTTAAAGAAACCTTTTACTTGCACCCACTTGAAACATTATGTTTCATATCGGTATTCTTGTGAAAATCAGGATCATGAAAATCTTCAGTTTGTGATTCGGGATATTATTAGGAATCAGTTACATTTACCCATTAAACTTGATTTCGATTTGGTTCGTGACAAAGATGCAATCAATGAAATCAAAGATTGTATGAACCAGTCAGTCAATATACAAATATCAAAATGATGTATCGAAACTTATATATGCTATTCGATACAATATATAGTATTCTAAACTTAAAAAAAGGTATAAAAATGAATGTAGATAAATGTAAAACCTGTAATTATTGTGGTTATACTACCCGTAAAGGTAGTGTCGTAGTCAATCATGAGTATGTTTGTGCGTTATGTGGTAAATACATATGTGCTGACGTTCCATTCGAAAGATGTAGATATTCAAAGAGAGAGGTTGTAATTAATAGTAAAATGCTTTCAAATAAGCGATTGCATAAAGTTTGATTAATGCAATCTATTTTTAATAATTAATTCTTATTTTATAAATACGTATATTTTAGAGTTGTGTGTTGTATAATATTAAAATAAAAAAAAGGTTAATTATTAATTACGACATTTACTAATGTATACTCAGGTTCATTTAATTTACGACGTAATACGTATTTTGCAAATGCTATTCCACCATGTTCAATGAATTTCCAACTGTCATTGCCTTTTTTATATGACATCTGATAATCTTGTTTGGGCATACTTTCGATTTTAAATAACTCATTGGTAAATATATTTTTAAATGTAGCAGATTCGAATTTACGTGGAAATAATACTATACCTTGCCGCAGTCTAAAAACATAATTTTTTAAGATTGTCATATTTACATATTGGCATTCTATATATTTAAAGCTTTGCATTGGTCTGTAATATATCATTTATTTGAATATTATAATTATGATTCGATATGGAATTATGGGAACTTGACATTTATTATCTGAGATATTAGTATTGATTAGGTGTGCTTATTAATACTATATTATTTTAATTTATCAATGAATACTGCATATATTAAACGAAAGTAAAAATAATACATTTTAATTTATAAATATAAACGGATAAAAAAGGTTAGTTGCCAATCCTAATACTTATTAATTTATATTCTGGGTCAGTTAAGAAATATTTTAATTCTTTTCGTGCCTGCACGGCTGTAAAACGATAAGCTAGTTCCCAATCAGTCCATGATGACATGACTTTTATATATTCCGTGTATTTACCGTTTACTCGGTCAATCTTATGTTTTGGACCGGTTTCATGTTCAAATGTGACTGATTCAAAGTATTTTGGAAAAACCGGTAAACCATTGACTGTTTTAAAGTTAAATGTTTTTAAGATTACCATATTTACATATTGGCATTCTATATATTTAAAGCTTTGCATTGAGTGTGTTAAGAGTGATATGTAGATACTTATAAATAATATTACATCTATTATATAATATGAAAGAATTAAAAAAGTATATCTTTGACTTTAAAGATTATTTTTTAGATTTTATATGTGATGTTCTAGCTATATTATTACATGTTTTGGTTTTATTTGCAATATATGAACTTTTGATTTTGGCAATTAAATTATTATGTAATTTTATTTTAGGAATGTCATTGCCCTTATTTGAAATGTCAATGAATCATATCTATTTATTCGGAGCATGTTTTATTTTAGTATTGATATCAATACGACATTGGTATGATTATTTATATTCTAATTGATTTTTAGATAGTTATAAATATTAATATAACCTATATTTAATGGGCATAAAAATATGATATATTTTAAAATACATGCGTTACCAATTAAATCGATTTATTTCATATCACGTTGTTTATTCTATTTAGTGATTGCTTTTATTTTTTGCGAAGTGTTTCTTGTATCAATTAGATTGATGTTTACGTTAATATTTGGAAATGAATCCTCTATGTTTTCTATATATCATATCGCTTTTTTCCTAGGATGTATTGTTTTATATCAAATTGTGAGTTTAATGATTGAATCTTATGAGTCTGATATTTATAAATATAGAAGGATTTTTATATTTAGTATGATATCAATGTTGGTAGGATTTATTGTATTTGAACTTTTTTATTTATTTATAATACTTTTTGATATTGTTATGTTTGAACTTAACATATGGCATATGGGATTATATATAATTAATGGAGTAATATTTAGTGTTAATATGATTTTTATACTATTGTTGTATTATTATGATAGAAATCAAGAAAAATAACTGTAAACTGGTTACTTTGAATGAAATTGAATTGAATTAATATTTTTTAGATTTTATCACCTCGTTATTTTTAAATACTATGCTATGATTATAAATAGTATTGGTGCTAATACTATAATCAATGGAGTAATTAACATGCAAAAATTATCAATGGAGCATTTATTGGATTGGTGTTGTTCAGAATCAGTTTATACACATATGGCGTGGCTAATCCGCAGATGCAAGTGTGCTGATTGGGGTTATGATGATGCTTATTTGAAAAATCGAGATGCGTCTCCTATTATTATTGGTAATTGTCCTTATTCAGTTGAAAATGGCATGCCTACTAAAGTGTGCCCTTGTTCCATGGAGTCATCATGGGATGCCAGACTGAGTTTGATAATGCAACCAATTCGTGGAGAATTTAACTTATGCGATTTGTCGAATTTAGATTTACGTAATCATCAATTTGGTGTATATGAGCATGCCCATGTATTATGCAAATCTAAATTTTGGAATTGTGCAATTAAAAATAGTAATTTGAGCGGTATTTATATGAATAATATCGAATGTGATAATGTGGATTTCACTAGCTCAATTTTAGAAAATATAACTGGGGTGAGTGCTAAATTTATTAATTGCCGATTTAATAATGTTACTTTTGATAATTCAGTATTAATAGATGCTGATTTTTCTAATTCACAATTAAGGAGCACAAGTTTTGTCAATGTAAATTTACGAAATGCTAATTTTAATTGTGCTGATTTACGGGATGCAAATTTTACAAATACTGATATTACAGGTGCATCGTTCGATGGAGCAAATTTGGAAGGTGTT
>JALOBO010000195.1 GCA_023228225.1 Clostridia bacterium | reverse complement strand
AACAAATACATTTAAATATAACGATATTCTTTAAATTTCAATGAAATTTAAAATTATTATATTAACAATTGCATTAATTTGCGTGTTTTTGTGTGGTAATGTGTCAGCATACGATTACGAGCAAACACCAATGACGTATGTTGAGCCTCCCGTATTCGATTTTAACGATTCAGCGTTTGCGGGTTGGATAAATGAAGAAGGAGATTTAGATACATTTTTGATGTTAAAATCAACTTTTGACCCGTATACGGCTATATTTGGCAATTTTGTATTCATTTTCCTTTATATGTGTTACATCTTCTTGGTCTGGGCTCGTTCCTCTTCGATGATTTTGATAGCACTCTCGATAGGGGTGACATACCCTCTCTGGATAGCCGCTAACCTGTTCCCCATCGTCAGTTGGTGGGTTCCGCCACTTATTTTCGTTATTGGTGTTAGTGCATTGTTGTTCAAAATGTTCAAACGGAGGGGCTAAAATGAAAATCTATAGTATTATTCTATATATTGTAATTTTTAATTTAGTTTGCGGCTTTACTGGCACAGCAATCGCTAACGGTCTGTGGGGTGACGAATTAGCAGAATCAAATGTTGTAATATTACCGTATGACGAACGATTAAGCGATGCGGTCAATCAGTTTTATGAATCAAGCTCAGGTATAAATTTAAGTGGTGATACAACAATTTCGACCGTTATAAACAACGTTAGTAGTGCTTTAACCGCCCTCGGCAGTATGATAGGTATTCTGTTGTTGCTAATAAACAGCGTAATTGCATTTATACCTAACATTTTAGGTTTATATTTAGGATTGCCTGACTTTTTTGTTGGCATGATAACCGTTTTGCTGTATCTGGTTAGTGGAGTAGGATTATTCCAACTTGTGACCGGTCGATACTTTACAATGATAGAGTGATAAAATGAACACAAATTATAAATTTAAGGTGAAAAAATGAAAAAACAAATATTTTTAATTACGGTAGTGCTCGTATTAGCATTTTCGTTATGCGCGCCCGCATCAGCAACAATAATTGACGATGTTTTTAGTTTCTTTAATGGAAACGAAAAAGTATCAGTCGATTTAATAACTGTCGAAAATTCAATTGTAAAAAATATTATTGAATCTTCAACATCAACAGACGACGCGGTAAATAAAATTGTAATAAATTGTGAATTAAATTCAATGGCAAAATTAAATGCTCAAACAATTGTATTTGGTTTTAACGAATCGTGGATGACCGCGTTAAATGAAACACCTATAACCCCCCTAAGCAACGAAACATCGGAGATGACACAACAGTCTATCTTACAGGCGCAAGAGGCACAGGACGCCTACAGCGCATACATGGTAACGTTTGCCACGCACTATAAACCTACGGGTAAATTTGGCGACCCCATCAATTAACTTTTTTAACATAATCTTATCTTTTAAATACTAGTTGTGATAACGCTTCAATTGTTACGATTTTTGTATATACACAAAAAACGTGTATATACAGTAAATCGGAGGTCAAAATGAGCTTAGTTTGCGAAACAAAAGAAAAAGCATCAAAAACGGTATCAATTCGCCTTACGCCTAATGAATTTGACGTAATTAAAAAATACGGTCTTAGTGCGTCTGAATTGTTAAAAGAAGCTATAAAAACAAAGGATTTAAAATCTATTCGACGCCGCCAACATGCAAGCAAAGAATTGGTATCATTTTTAGCAATAGATAGCAAAAACGATAGTAAAATTGGCAACTTTGTTATTGAAAACGCTAAAAACGCTAATAATGATATCACCTCTCAAATGTATGCGCTTTATGCGCGATTTGGGGCAAGTGTTATTCGAGCGTTTTTGAAACAAAGCCTGATTATGTTTGGGTTAGACCAATCATTATCAAAAAGTGAATTTAATGCGATTATTGATAAATTTTTTATATGTGAGTCCTTTATTAACACTTTAAGCGAACGTTATAGTGTAATGTCCGATAAATTAGTAGAATTTACAAATGGCGATATAACATTAAAAGTATCATCGATTACAGAACTTTTAGAGGCTTTAAACGGTCTCAACATCTCAACACCTGCACAATTCGCCAACAAACCCGTTAAAGAGTCTATAACAGCGTGGTATCAATCCAATAATGATGTTTTTTATGATTATTGCCACTATTACGCCAAAAAGAAAGTTAGTGAAGGCACGTATGGTAATTATGCGCGAGCGTTAGCAACGCTTAATAATGTATATACACCTGACGATTTGATAAATTATGAACGTGATAATGGCAAAAGATTGAGCGAAAAGCACATTAAAGGTATTTATAAGCTTTTTAGCAGTATGCAGGATAGTAAAGATGTAGAGTCTTTTAACGGTTTCACTTTCACCCAGTGGAAGCGCAAATTATTGAATGCGGAAACTAACGAAGGTAGCCGATTAGATTCAATTGCTTTAAATATCCCGTTAGATGATTTGGAAACGTGGTATTATGATACAATTGACAGCGCAAAGCCGTTTTTATGGATGTTGGTTATGTCAGGATGTAGGATTATTACTTTACGACGCTTTTTGGCTTTATCCGAATTTGAACGCAAAAAATTAATTGATGTTGTAAACCCATCTGACCCAGAAACAAAGCGCAAATACGGTACACAGTTAAAAAACACGGTTTTGAGGGTTAACTGTAAAAAATTTAGTTCGGGTAATAAAAACGAATATTATCTTTATTTTCCGTATTCGCACGAAGCAGAAAAAATGTTATTGACTTATGAGCCGTTAAAAAACATTAAAAGTAAGCATATGCTTGATAAACATATTACACCGTTTGAATTAAATCAGACGCAATACGCCCGCGGAAAGCTCGAATACAGCCCGAAAACGCTGAGAAAGTTTTTTTCAAATGAATTAATCTTAAACAAAGTGCCTCAGACCGCGGTCGAAAGACTAACTGGCAAAAAACCATCATCTGTATTAGCAGGTCACTATTTAGACTTAGATGATTTTGCCGCGATTGAATACGCAAAAATTCAAAATCATCTTTCAAAATTATTAAAATTCCCAAAATTCAATTAAAATCATCTTTTTTTTAACAAATACATTTAAATATAACGGGTACGACGACTACATATGAACAACTTAACAACCCCAAAAAATGTAAAAATTGTTAAAAACTGTGTCCTTTTGGGCGCAATATGTCTTTTTTGTGCATGGCTCGGCTTCGGTTTGTGCGCGAGCATGACCGCGAACATGCTTTCGGATGTTGACGTTAAATCTAATGATGCAAATTGGCATAATTCCGAAGCTGGTGAGCGTGTAAGTTTAGGTATAGCTAGTGTTAATGATAAACTGTATTGCATCGCAAATGGTGCAAATCCGTATGATGTTGGATATTATACCGAATGGCGAAATACACAATCTGGCGTTAACATTAGTTTAGGTATTGCAACGCCTGAAGATTACGATTTTGTTATTGCATGCGGTGCTAACCCTGCTGAGTTTGTGGTATAATGGCGTCATCTAATTGGCGCAACTCAGACGCAGGCGTTGCAATATCGTTAGGCACCGCCACAGACGCGCAAAAACAAGAGGCTGTAGCCCAAGGTGCAACACCCACACAGG
>JALOBO010000194.1 GCA_023228225.1 Clostridia bacterium | reverse complement strand
TCCTGTAACATTGATGACTTCTGAAATAGATCTGATTGCTCCGCTATCTCTTAATTTCTGTACAATATTCGCAACGAACTCTGATGGCGCAACATACCCTCCAGATTGGACATCTGCAACTGTAGCTGCTTTTTTCGAAAGTTCATCGATGGATCCTTTGCATATGAACTCAATGACCGATTTAGCTTCAGGAGAGATCACATGCTTTCCTGCTAAATCACCGATCTGTCCTTTTGCGAGAGTGAGAAGTCTTGCATCCAGATTATTAGTGAGTTCTGTTATCGTCTTTGTTTGTTCTTCTATCTTGGCCTTCACATCCATTATGGATTCCGAGTTCTCTTTATGAGAATTGAGTATAGCATCCAATTCTTTGCCATACTTGGCCATTGTATTCTTGATTTCTGTAGTTTCGCTCATCTTATCTCCTTCATTTTCTTCATCTGTTTATTCATATCGTCGATTATACTTTTAGAATCTTCTTCGGTATCGTCTTCTAGATCCTCTGGATCTTCTTCAGTATTATCAACAGGTTCTTCCTCATCCACCATCTCATCATCGGCTTTGCGTGGCTTACCACTGCACACTTTGATTTGAGAAGTGAATTCTTTGATAGCCGTCTTACGTTCTTCTTCTGAAAGAGATGTAAGATAAGCTCCTATGCTCTTCCTTATCTGGTGTCCTTTTTCATCCATATTCTTTGCCTCTGCATACGCTTCAGGATTGGCTGGGAACGTAACGAATGAACCTTCCCAAAGTGTTACCTTCAAAAGTCTGCGTATTCCGTTCTTATCATACTCGAACTCATCCGGTACATACCCGATTGACAGACCTCCTATGTCTCCTGCTTTTAGAAGTGCCCATGCTTCGCGTCCGCGTTGGACTTCCTGATTGAACACTCCATCAACTTCTAGACCTTCATCGGAATCCGTAACATTCATATGCCCTATGGGCTCACATTGCATATGCTGCCATAAAGTTGGATATATCGTCTTGTTCTGCAAACATTCTTGAAAACATCCCTTGACACACATATCTCCGACCAAGTCTACATTGCCATAGGTAGAAAGCAATCCCCTGAATGCACCTTGAACTCCGTCTTGTTCTGCTTTGGCTTCGAGTTTTATCTCTTTCCACTCTAGACGCATACAGACATTATATCTTTAAGAATATTTAAAAGCCTTTACGCATACCTATAGAAACACATGCATCTGCAGTTGACTACGTTACCTGCAGAAGGCGCATAAGTGCTATCTCCCGGATACATCATCATATCATATCCGCCATCATTTCTTGGTACTTGGAATGCATCATCCATTCCAACAGATACTCCATCCATCTCCTTGTGTGTCTGCCTTGTGTTGACCTTAGTAGTGCGCCATACTTTAATCTTGTCTCTGCCTATGTCCGTATTACGTACAGATATATCTGCAGACGTGGTTGCAGCTGAATGAGATTCTGTGCGTGCTATAGTATATGCGCGTGATGGAGCATTGTTGATAAAATAGCCTTTGATGGATTTTTGGAAATCCTCTGTTGTCTTTGATATAGAAGCCAACTCCCTTATCTCTCCCATCGTGGTATCGTCTATATCTGATATATGAACACCTAGATGCTGGAATATCCAACTGTTCAGATCGCGTTTATAATTAGCAGGCGGTTCATCTGATTTGTGTTCTAAATAATGTTCCATCGACTTCAAGCCTTCATCATCTGCTATAAGCGGATATACCGCGTCTGCCATGCGATTGTAAGCATCTGTCAAGATAGCCGTTTCCCATGTAGAATGAGAGAACACTATCCTCGCTATGTCTATTTGGTCGGGAACTCCATCAAATTCTTTGAATTGCTTGTACATGGATGCGAATACTTTACGCATGTTGTAGTTGATAGATCTTGCATTGTATTCCTGAATTCTTTGCATCACTATCATCACAGCACGGTCATTGGCTGCGCTGGATTTAACACATAATAATTTACAGTTGTATCTAACGTAACTCATTCGTTGTCTCCGGGATCGTTTATATCATTGACAGGTGTGGCCGCTTCTGATAATGGGATATTCCCGGCAGGAACTAGAATGGTATCTCCTTCTTCTCCTATAGAATCGTATCCCATCTGCGCACGTTTCTCATTGGTAGTCATGAAATTCACACTGTTGAGAGCAGCGACTATCTCTGGCATATTGCCTCTCAATTCTGCAACATCGCTTTTATCATAAGATATCCTAGCCACATCTGTCCAATATGGACATAAATTGATAGTTAAAGCATTGAATAATGTGTCCAATTCGGGAACAACCGTGTGTTGCGTGAACTCCTTATTGGCTTCCTGGGCATTTGCATAAGTCTTATTGGCTGAATCCCCCACTAGCTCTGGCGGTACTGCCATTGCAATCGATATCTCTCTCGCCATCAACACCATGCCTGAATTGAAATCCATCTCCAAAGCATTGAATCCTAAATTGGTAATTGTTTTTCCTCCATCCAATACCATCATCTTTCCTGCATTCTCTTTACCTCCGTATCCAGATGAAAGACGGTTCTTGAATTTTTGGAATACGTCTTCATTCATGGTTTCAGGTACAGACACTGCACATGACGGCCTTCCTGCATGATCCATAAGGCTATTGTTCCAATCTCTGGATGACGTTTGAGCACGTATAGATGCGGATGCAGCTTCCAATGGAGACATTCCTACAACCTCTCCGGGTTTAGGCTTCAAATGAATGTGGATGAGATCTTCGGGTTGGATATTCAATATCCTATTTCCTGCGTTATATATCCAATACTTTACGGGTTCATAATTGTCATTGCTCTGCATAGGTTGAACATTATTAGGATTCAGATTCCACAATTCGATTGGTTTGCTTAGTCCGCGTATGGACTGAACATAAGCATTGCCGTTGATGGCCATATCATGTTCCATATCATAAGCCAGATCGTGCCACGACCTACCTTTGGATGGGCGACGGAGAAGTTTATACAATGGATGATTCTGATCCGATATCTCATTATCATCCACATCCAATAATCTGGGTTGTACAGATGCGACGGATGCTGCACGTAGACATGCGCATCTGAAAACGAATGGAGAAAGAGCATATCCCTGTGTGAATTGTGACAGATATGTACGCATCGTATCATTTCCAAAAAAGGCATCTGCAAATCCAATATTGCTAGAACTGCTTGTTATCACAGACTTGGTTTCTTTTTTTCTGAATTTGAATTGCATGTTATCTACCCTAACATTGTCTTTAGCATATTTAAATTAACTAATTAGACGAACCAAACATTGGATGATGCCTGATATAATGTTAATTGATTGTAAGTCAATGAAGAACTGTCCACTTGATCGTCATGTTTGCCTAATGGGAATTCGCAAAGCTCATCGATGAAAGCACGATTCCAATCTCCTCTCACTATATACACATCTCCGCGTTCACATGCAGCAGCAAAAGGCGCGGCGCATTGCATCTTGTTTCCTTTGGATGCTGCAGGTATTGCACGATAATCGTATCCTGCAAAGATAGTACGCGAATATGCAGCGGTAAGCGTTTTACCTGCCGACCCTGGTTCTTGCTCTTGACGTATCCCTACCTCCGGGCCGTCCAT
>JALOBO010000193.1 GCA_023228225.1 Clostridia bacterium | reverse complement strand
AAGACAAGGAAGATATTGGGTGATGAGCACAAGATACTTGCTATATTTGGTGCGACTGGGAATGGGAAGAGTATGTTTGCGACATTAAAGATGGTTAGCAGGATATTCAAGTCAACTAGTAGGCAACAAACTTTTGTATTAGCGGGGCGGGACATAATTACGTTAGAGAAGCGGTTTGTGAAGAGCAATTATAGTGTATTGAATTGGAAGCCATTTAGGGGGAAGTGGGAATACAAGAAGCAAGTAGATGGTGGTGCACAGATAATATTTAAGACAAGGACAGGCAAGAAGTATTTATATTTCACGCCATTTAACAATGTAAACACATATAGCAGGATACTAGGGCAAACGATAGATGGGGTATTTGTAGATGAGGCGGTAGAGAGCAACGAAGATTTTTTACAAGAGGTAGTGAGTAGGACAATACGGACAAAGGGGACTTGGCTGATAGCGACAAGTAATGGTGGTGATCCCAAGCATTTCTTTTACACGGGGATAGTAAATGTAAGTCATACATTAGAGGACACAATGGATGAAGGTGAAATGATAGAGCAAGGGATAAGGCGGACACCGAGTGATGAGTTGAGGTTTTTTGAAGATGAGCGGAAGAAGGACTTTATGGCATATCATATGGGTTTAGAAGACAACCCGACATATAGCAAGGAGCAGTTGAAGGCATTTTACGAGTTATTTCCATTAGGTTCATTTATGTATTACAGTAGGATACTAGGGATACGTGGATTTAATCAAGACAGTCCTTTTGCTGCATACTTAAACGAGAATAGTTTTACAAATATGCGGAAACTAGTAGGGGAAGACAAGTTATTTTTTCCTAACAAGATGGTATTTAGTGTAGATAGTGGTGGGCACGTATTTAGCGAGAAGGAAATGTTAGGAAGTCAATATAGAGATGGAGACTATGGAGCGGAAAAGGGTGGTCATACGATAATGATAACGGGAGCGTTTGATAAAGATTATCGTAATTTCATATTATTAGACACATATTTTCCGAATCATATGATACAGTGGGCGAGTGTAGAGGCGATTAATAATCGTGTAGTAGAGATGGCACAATTATTTAACACTGCAAAAAGGGATTATATGTTTTGCGATCCTGCTGATAGCAGTATGTTATCGGCATTGATGGCAAAGGTAAAGAATGTAAACGATGTAAGACCTGCGGTAAAGCGGGATATAAAGTTAGCATTAGATGAAAAGGCAATAATAGGTTTAATACAACAGTTTATGATGAATGGTAGATTTAAGGTATTAGACACATTAGAAAACAGGAAATATTTTTACAATGCTATGATAAGTGCGAAACAAGAGAGTGATGGCAAGATATTTGACAATGGTAGTTGGGAAGCGGATGTATGGGATGGGTTAAAATATATTTTTATGAGTATGTATCGTTTCTTTATAAATTAGTGTTATACTTACAATAGATAAGAGTAGAAAAGGTGTGTGAAAGAAATATGGGAAACAAAATTGATTACGAAAAGATATACAAGTTAGAAGCACAAAACTTGGCTAAAATCAGTTATAACAACCGCTTAAAGGTATGGCTAGGTCGTTCTATGGGTGAGATTAAGGGTAGTCATTTATACGGAATAATTGCGGAAGCGTTTGAAGGACAAGTTGATGATGAAATGACACTTGATGAAGTGCGTATTCAAACTTTACTTAAAAATATGTTGCGTGGTGGAACTGCGGGCATTAAGGCGATTGAACTTACGTATAAAATTGATGGAACATTAAACAACGTAGAAGCGGATGTTGATTTAGAAGAAATTGAAGAAAGCACGAAAGGGATTAACTAAGTATGATAGCAAGACCACAACTCAATAAGTATTTAGTCGAGAACGAAAGATTTTACAATGTATTGAATTATGCGTTAGTTAAAAAAGATTTTGAAGCGGTTAGATTTATACTTACTAATGTAACTATGTTTACAAATGATCCATTGGTTCAAAATAGAATATCTAGGTTGTTCTTATTAGACAATCGTTGTGTAAAATGGTTTGGTCTTGCGGAAAGCATAAATCAAAGCACGGTTAATATGGTGTTTAGCGGAAACGTTAACATTAAGATTAATCAGGATGATGAGGCGACAAATCTAGTTGAGAACTTTTTATATGATGGGCAACTTATTGAAACATTAAAAGAGGCTTATTCTAGTGCTTTGGCAGGTGTTAGAGATGGCAAGGCATATATTTTAATGCGGACAACGAGCGAATATGATTTATTTACGGGTTATCGCATTAAGGACAACTTTTTAGAATTTGAAGTGCTTAAACAATATGAAGTTAGTTATAATAAGAATAAATTAGTAAAGACTATTACAAAAGAAGTATTTGATGAGATAGACCAAAAGAACAAGACATATTATTTTGAATATGCCTATACTAGCCAACCTAATGGAATTACGAGATTAGAAGTTAGCGGAAAGAACGAAGAAGGTGAAAAACTAAAACCTTCATTTGTTAAAAGTGTATTAGGTATTAAAGATGTAAATATGGCGTATTCATATCAACCGTTTTTTGAGTTAAACGTTGGGCGTGGTCAATTACCTAATGTGATTTATTTAGAAGATGGTTTAGCACAGGCTATGTATTTCAAAGATAAAGACCTTGCTAACTCACAAACTAAAAAGCACGTTCCTGAAAACTTAATGTATAAAGAAATCACTTCTAGCAACGCTGCGGAGTTTGATGATCCATTTAGCACTACTTATCCTATGAAAAAGAGCGTTGATGGTAATTCGCTAATTATTCAAGAAGGCAAGTCCGCAGTAAAAGAAATTGAAGAACATATGAAGATGGACATTTTACAAGGTTGTTTAGATGCAAAGATTAACCCTATATCACTTGGTTATAGTTTATTAGATAGTATTGCTAATAACACTGATACACCTACCACGAAAGAAAGAGTAAGTATTAGATTAAGAGAAACACACATTGCTATTTTGAAGATATTAATTGCCAAGATTATTAAGACTTTCTTGTTTATCAATGGTAAAAATGTAGAAGTTAGCGATATTGCTGTTATTTTTGACCAATATATCACACCTAGCACGGAAACTATGACTAATGTTTTGGCGAAACAAGTTCAATTTGGTATTAAGTCTATTGAACAAGCAGTTAGAGAACTTAACAAAAACGAAATGAGCGAAGAAGAGATAGAAAACGAAGTTAACCGTATCAAAGATAGGGCAACGCAACTAGATTTTAATATGGCACAAAGAAAACAAGCCGAAAACGAAAAAGATAGCGATAAAGATGTTGAAAAAGAGCCGATTGTAAAAGAACCGATAAACAATAAGGAAGATAACAACCTTAAAAGCGAAGGTATTGTTGAGTAGTTAGATAGATTATGGTTATAGATAATCGTATCTATGCCTATATATTTGCCATTTTGCTATTATTAGAACTTTGTGAAACATTTTTAACAAAAGAAATGGTATTTACATTGGTTAAAAGCGTAGTAGATTGGCTTTTCAATTTTATCAAGATAATAATTAAGCCGAAAATGCTACTTACATTTGGCATAGCGTGGATGATTACTAATGGGTGGTCTTATGTAGCGGTGTTTTTAGGCGTTTATTTTGATAATAA
>JALOBO010000192.1 GCA_023228225.1 Clostridia bacterium | reverse complement strand
CGTTAATCAATTTAATCATTTAAAAGAAAGTGTTAAAAATTAATTATTATGACAAAAGAAAAAATTGAAGAATATTTATTAAAAACTAAATTTGAAGATGTTGGCAATTTAGCCGAAGATTATTTTTTAGAACTCACAGGAAAACTCAGCACACTAAAAATAAATTTATCTTTTGGCTATAATTATATCGAAAGCAGTTCAATTAAACTTGATATCGATAGTTTTTATCTTGATAATGCTGAACGCATTAAAGAATTATTAGCCGAAGATGTTGATACGTTTAATCTTGCTTATGAAGATCTTGCTAATTTTTTAAAGGAGAAAGGCAATTAATATGAAGAGTAATCATTTTTATTGTCAAGGTTATGTAGGTAAAGATTATAAACATTGTGTTTCCGTTTATTATTTTCAATGGTCTGTCGGTCTTGATTTAAAAAAATGCCCATCTTATTTCGTTTATGATTGTTCATTTAGGGGTTATTATGTTTTTCGAAGAGTTAAATTAGTAGAGTATAATTGTTTTGAATATGCTGACAAGCGTTATTACAATTTAATTTGTGTATGTGGTAAACCTACTTTGATGCAAGATATTTATGGTGAAGAACTTAAATCTTTAATGGAACAAAAGAAGGAAAAATATGAGAAAATATATAATTGTGGCAAATAATAAAATTCATAAAGAAATAAATTACGCTTCTAATAGTTTGAAAGATTGTGTAAACTTTTTGCAAGATAACAATGGGGTTTTTATTAGTTTTAAAATTTATGAAGTAAAGGAGGCGAGAGAAATGGCACTAGACGAAGTTAATTCTAGGCTAAAAGTTTTTAAATAATAAAACTATCTTGTTAAAAAAAGAAGAAAAGTTTATAATATAGTAAGAAAGGAGTAAAATAAATGATTTATATAAATGGAAAAGTATTGTCATTAAGCGGAGCGGTTCGCTATTTGAGAGCAGTAAGAGCTAAAATGACAACCAAGGATTTTGCAAAATTTACTAAGATTTCAAGTAAAACCCTGTGTGATATCGAACACGGGAGAATCACAAAACCACATTCCAAGACACTTATTCAAATTGCTCGTGTTTGTGGAGAAGATGAAAATGTATTGTTGGACTATTTAGATGAGAATGTTGAGATGAAATAACAAATTCAAAACAAGGAGAACATAAAAATGAGTATTGTTAAGCCAGACGAGATGAATTTTTCGAATAAAAATATTGTACTTTTAATTGAGGGAAAACATGGAGTTGGAAAAACAACCCTTGCTCTTTCGAGCAAAAAACCTTTATTAATTGATATAGAAAGTGGTGTTGATCGAGTAGATGCCTATTATCGCAAAGATACTTTGGTTTGTGATACTTGGGATCAATTATTGAGCGATTTAGAAAACAAAGATTTAAGTGCCTATGATACGTTGATAGTTGATACACTCGGAAGTGCTGTTGATTTAATGACACCTTACTTAATCAATCAAAACCCAAAATTCAAACAAGATACAAGTAATCAACTCTCAATGAAAGGTTGGGGAGCTGTTAAAGTTGAATTAAAGAATCTTATAAAAACATGTCGTGATAAGAAAAAAGACTTAATTATTATTACACATTGTAAAAGTGATAAAGATGGTGAGACCACCATCTATGTGCCCGATGTGGGCGGAAGCATGAAAGATGATGTTTTTAATGATGTAGATCTTGCATGTTTTATGGAAACTGTTGGCAACAAGAGAACAATAAACTTTTCGCCAACTGATAGATTTAGTGCAAAAGGAAATCATGGAATTGTTGGCATTTATGAAATTAAGAATCTTGAAAATCATAAATCAAATGATATAATTGCTTCTCTTTTTGAACAATATCGAGATGAATTGCAAGACGAAGTTGATTTAAACAAAAAATACAATGAATTAATGACAGCAATTACTGATAAAATTATAGCAAGCAAGACTGCTGAAGATTTAAATAGTGTTTTAGCTGAAATATTAAGTGCTACGCATTTTTATTCTAGCAAAGAAGAATTAGGTTATAGAATTAATGCTAAAGCAAAAGATTTAGGTTTTAAATATGATAAAACGGCCAAATCTTATGTTAAACAATAAAGTGTACGAAATAACCCCTAGTTTGCTTAATAGTTGGCTTTATCTTTACAATTGTTATGAGGGACAAGAAATTTTAGCAAAAGAAAGTTTTTTGAACGCCTTAAATCGAGTTAAGACACCAACTAATGAAGCACAACAAGCAGGAATTGACTTTGAAAATAAGTGCTATGCCGGAGTAGTTGCTCCGGAAACCGAAGAAATTATTAAAATAATAACTGGTGGCACTTATCAAATGAGTGTCAAGAAGATTATCAAAGTTAATGATTTAAACATAATGTTATATGGGCGTTTTGATTGTGTAAAAGGCGACACAATTTATGATATTAAAAAATCAATGTCAAGTTATTACACAGCAAACAAATACTTTCACACAGCCCAGCAAAGTATATATTTAGAACTCTTGCCAAAGGCTAAAAAATTGATTTATTTATTTAATGATAAAAATGGGAGTACTTATCAAGAGCAATATAATCGCGAAGATGTTAGATCTGCTGAAAGTTTAATTAGGGCATTTATAGAAGATTTAAAATTACAAAATTTATATAATTTATTTTTAGAAAAATGGGAGATAAAAGATTTATGAGTTATGAGATTAATAAAAATACAGATTATGAATTAATTCCAGATAAGACAGAATTAGAGTGTAGAATTGAAAAAATGACTTTTAAAACAACCACAAGTGGCAGACGATATATTGATGTTAGTTTTAGAGTTAGAGATGATGTCGATAGTAATGGGCAATTTAAAAACCGAGTTTTATTTAAAGCAATTTGGTCACTAAAAGATAAACCAGATATGTACAACCCAGTTGATATCTCTAACTTGACTAATACCCAAGATTATGAGGGAAATTCGATTACTTTCTCCACAATTGATGATGTTATCACTTACTTAACAGGCATTAGTTTAAGGGTTAAGGTTGGAATTGAAGAAAGCGAACAATATGGCAACAAAAATATTTGTTCTAAATTCTTCAAAACTAATTTTGCACCAAAAAAAGTTGAGAAAGTAGAAGCAACAAAAAGCGAGCAAACTAGCGAAGAAGATTTATCAGTTGTTTCAGAAGATTTGCCATTTTAAAAATCCATTTGTTATAGAGTTCTAAATAATTCTCTCTATACTGAATTCCTCCTTAAAAGCATACAAAAGAATTATTTTTAAACCAAAAACGAAAGGTGAAATTATGTTTGAGTATAACCAAATACCACAAGAATTAAAAAATGTTAAACAATGGGTTTGTTTTAAAAAAGGAACAAAGATACCAATTTCAAGTGTTAATGGAATTGGAGCAAAGGCTAATGATAGTTCAACTTGGGACACTTATTATAACTCGTTAATATATTACCAAAAGCATAGTGATACAATAGGTGGTTTAGGTTTTGAATTGGGAAATGGGTATTTTGGCGTTGATTTAGATGACATTGAAAATGATAATGATAAGATGATAAGAGATGAGTTTATCGCAAAACTAAATTCATATACTGAAATTTCTCAAAGTGGTAAGGGCATTCACATAATTTGTCGTGG
>JALOBO010000191.1 GCA_023228225.1 Clostridia bacterium | reverse complement strand
ATCAAAAAGGAAGTTTGCAGGAAATAGACATTATTCCCGATGCGGTAAAAGCTGTGTATAAAACTGCATTAGACATCTCGCCTGAGTGGCACGTAAAAACACAAGCGCGCGCACAAAAATGGATTGATAGTTCAATTAGTAAAACTGTGAATTTACCAAATAACGCTACAAAAGAAGATGTCGCGCGTATATTTATTCAAGCCTATGATTCTGGTTGTAAAGGTTTGACTATGTATCGAAACGGCAGTCGGAATGATGTTGTAATGTCAACTGGTGAAAAAAACGACACGTTTAGTGAAATAATTCGTGATGGCAAGGTATACAGAAAATGCGGCGCGTGTGGATTTGAATTTGAAAGCGATGCGTATTGTTTAACTTGTCCAAATTGTGGAAATACTAAATGTAGTTAAAATTTTAATAAATACTTTTTTTAGAATTGAATAAATACCTTTAAATATAATAACTGTGTATGTAATAGTATATGACTAAGTTTAACGTAACTGCTAAATTTTTAGATAATTTACCATTGTCTATTAAATCAGTAAGATTTGAATATTATGACCGGAAAATAAATGATGATTGGGTTGTTGATTGGGAAAGAAGTGTGTATTTGGGTAAAAGTTATTGGGATGGGAGCGGTGATGAAGTTAAGACAAGCGCGCAATTAATTAAACATATGAACAAAGATTTAGTTCCGAGTTACATTAGTAAAGCTCGTGTTTTATTCGCAACTAAATTTAAAAAGTCATGTGGTGGAAATGCACTCCACGATGGAGAACACTTAACTCTTGCTGAAATGAAGAAAATGATAAATAAATAATTTATTTTTTAAATACCTTTAAATATATCTAGTGTGTATAGATATGTGATAGTTGTGGAAAAGAAAACTGACATAGTAAAACTATACAAACAGTCGCGAAAAATCAGAGGCTACATTGTTAAATACTCAGATAAACATTATGAGTTTCACACGGGAAAACCATCGGATGCTTCATGTTTTGGTTGGAAATATTCAAAACTTAGTGATGCGATTAAAACTGGAGATGAATATTTTGAAAATATTACCAGTTTTAAAGATTGCATAATCAACTAACTTTTTATTTTTAACAAATACATTTAAGTATAAGGAGCGTTCATATTAGTGTATGAAAAAAATTGAAATTACTTCTCCGATGATGCGTAGATTGTATACGATTCGTATATATGACTTGAAGCGTGAACACGTTGATGAATATGTAAAAAAACGTGGTTTATGGTATGCTTTTGAAACGTTCGTTAAGTATAATGAGAAAGGTATGAATATTGAGGGAGAATTACTGAGACAACTTCTTAATAAACAAATGGATATGTTAGATAAACATCGTGTCGCCTATCGTCTTAGTGCGAGAACACGAGAACATCTTTGGTTCGATATTCAAGGCGACAACGGTCAAAGACGCAAAGACATTTACCACAAATAACTTTTTATTTTTAACAAATACTTTTAAATATAACAACATAGTATGACTTAGTGTATGGCAAAGAAACCTGAAATTACAGAATATACTATGAAATTAGCAAATAAGATTATAGTGTATGAGTTCACAAATGGCAAAGGCGCGGTTGACCCCAAAACGTATAAAAAAGGGACAAACAATAATAGATGGTTTAGAGTTAAAGCTGATGAAACGTTACAAGAAATTAGTACAGGCTTCCTCTGTGATTATGTTAATATACGCATGAACACTCTCGATGTTGATAAAATCGGATATTTGATTTATGTTTACAAAGCTAATTCTAAAAGATGGTTTATGATTTATAACACATTACAAGGTTTAAAGTCTAAGCGTTTTAAAATTATAGAAAGTTAATCGACGGATTAACTTTTTGTTCTTTTTTTAACAAACAAATTAATAGATAACTATTTATACTTTTACAGCATATAAGAATAAAGCATAACGTCCTATGGCTTAGCTTGGCATAGCACCGGACTTTTAATCCGGGAATCATGGGTTCAAATCCCATTAGGATGATTGTTCTCATTTAACCAAATCAAACTACTCAAATTGATACATACAGTTAATGCTTAACATCAAAAGAAGTTAGTGTGAATTGGGTTAAAACAATCAAGTTCAAATCTTGATGAGAACGTTTGTCACCATAACTCAGTTGGTAGAGTGGCTGGCTGTTAACCAGCATGTCACAGGTTTGAACCCTGTTGGCGACGTCAACAGCCATTCGTGTTGTGCGGTATATAAAATGTTAAGATTAGGATATTTATTCGGTAAGTTGGATTATCATACCCGAAGTATCCCAACTATGGGTGCTTCCGATAGTAAACCACACATGGAACCTATATTGTTGGTTGAACGTATTGTTAAAGAACGTACTAAATAGTTATTTGCGGTATTAACACGGTGCTTAATACAATTGTCACAGGTTCGAACCCTGTTGGCGACGTATCGTTTAGATAATTATATATACTTTTAAAAGTAATAGATTAGTATATGAAAGACGAAATGAAAACAAAGTTACACCCATTAGAAAACCAAACCAGTATTAAGATTCCAAAGAAATATCTTGATAGGGTATGGGCAATTGAATTTTTATCAGCTGATGAATCATCCGAAGGTGTGGATTCATACATGTTGATATTTCAAGACGATTGGTGTGTTGAGGGTACAGAAAGAAGCAGATTATGTATCAGTCAAAAAGAAGTATTGGACGATATAAGAAGTTCCGAGCCGTATCTTTGTGATAATTAATCTCCTTAATTTTTCCGAGACTCCGATACATGCGTTGTTGAAAAGCTTAAAAATGATTGAATTTCAGCAACAGCCATGTAAAAATGAAAAAATGTAACAACTTATTTAGTTCAGAAGAACCTTAAGCTTGCTGTAATTAAACGCACAGATTATCTTAAAACAAACGGTCGTTGGGCGATTCTTTTAAATGAAGTTAATTTACCACCTAAGTCAACAGATGGTGAGTCGTTAGATGTAATTAAAAAACGTTATTATTTTGGGCTTGGCACTGTAAAACCACCTCAGTTAAAAAAAGTAGTTGGTTATCCACGTTAACACAATACTATTTTTTTAAATTTTCTAAATACTTATCAAACAACGCATCGTTGTAATCTTCACCTCGTTTTAACGCACTTAAGATATCATTTTCTACAGTTTTTTCACAAATTAAATAATAATACCAACATGTATTTTTTTGACCAATTCTTCGAATTCTAGCTTCACTTTGCATAAACAAATCACAGGATTCTGGCAAACTAAAATGAATTATTTTATTACATTTTTGTAAATTTAAACCATATGCTCCCGATTGATATTGAATTAATGTAACAGAATTATTGTCATGGTCATATGCGTATAAATCATGTTTGTCACCGTTTACAACACTGAGTGGTTTATTCAACCGAATGCATAGCGTGGTCAGTATTTCATAATCTTGTTTAAAACTATAGAAAATGATTACACGCTCATTAGTTTCTTCTAAAATTTCTTCAATTCGATTGATTTTATTTTTATTCCAACTTGCACAAAGCATGCGTGCTCTTAATCGCAATGTCAATGTGTTGTCACCAACCCAATCAACATCATCGATTTTTACAATACGATTTTTAATGAATGTTTTATAATTATCGTGCTGTTGAATCAGAACTGTTTGTTCGACGCGTT
>JALOBO010000190.1 GCA_023228225.1 Clostridia bacterium | reverse complement strand
GGAATGAAATCACAATTGTTCATTAACGTATAAAACGAATTTCGTTCAAGTTCATCGTTTCCAATGAAATCAGACACACGTCGACATACATCCGACCAAGTTTTTTCCGTTCCATGATAATAACGTGCTGAAAGCACACTTTCTATAACAGTATTCGAATTCATTGCATTATAATATAGTATTCGTATCTATTTATATGTTATTACATATAAAATACATTTTATCAGGAATACATACCCTTAAATATATGGAAAATATAACCTTTATGTGTATGAAGAAAGTTTTCAATTCAACAAATAAAAACGCATATGCGGCACGTCAATATAATACAAAAAATGGTAGAAAAGGACAGTTTTCAGGAAACTGGAAAGGAACCAAACGCTAATTTTTACGTTGATGTTTTATTATTTTATCTGAATAGGTTCTCCACGCATCCAATTTTTTTAATGATAATTTAAAGGTCGTCATTAATGAATTCGATACGATTTTTTCAGGTTGATGAATGATATTCACTTTCCGTCGACATTGTTTAATATGTTCAGATGGGTTACTAATTTTTTGATGTGTCACTTTTATTTTTGGAATTGTTTGTCTGCACGGTTGAATTTCAAGATATTCTTTTCCACTTTTTTCATTTTTCATTATTATAATATAATAATATCTAGTAGGGGAACACATGGGTGAAACAAGGATTTCACCTAAAGCGACGTATTTAATATCACTTGGAATATCAGATACTAAACTGAGGATATCTGATTTTTCTACATCTGTCCACACCATTAATTCCTGATTTAAAACGTTAGATAAACCTCCACAATTCAAATTACCAATTTTAAAAGAATCGTTTGTTGAGACAGGTAGAAACATTCTTGTTTCATCTGTCACAAATACAAAAATTCCAACTTTTATTTTCATAATATACCTAATCGTGTATAATCAATATCAACAAGTTCAAATCCATCAATTAATTTTTCGCACGATTCCAATAATCTTCGTGGAAAAAACACAAAATCATTAGATTTGCTTGCAAGACAATTCAAAATTGCCGTCCATTCTGTTCTATCTGCATTCGTTGATTTGATATGGGTAAGATGCTCACATGGGACTATGCGATGTAAAACATCACGAATAAGCATAATCTCATCAACTGTCCCATTCAATTTAATCAAAATAGGAATAGACACCAATTCGTCATCTAAAACATACGTATCTTTAATACAAAAGATATTAGCATCCGGCAATAAAGCATTCAAAATACAATTTACAGTCTTTGCAGTAAAACTAGCATCCGTTTTATTAAAAAATAACCACCATACTTCAGTCACACTATCAGACTCAACAGACTGGAATGACGCAATTCCCTTTAACATTGCAAGTTTACTTGCTATAACACGTGTGTTTTCACACGACAATCCTACAATTATCATACAATTACATATACGACATACTACTATAAAAAGATTTAGTTAAGAATCCGATAAATCAACATTCCATTCGTTTTTCAATTTTGCACATACAAAATCGATATACCATTGTTTATTTAATTCAACAGGTATCGGTTTATCTTTAATATAACTGTTGTCAATATATATACAATCAGGCGTATTTGCAAACTTATAAAATTTCCATGATATTTCATTTTCACCATCTACAAATTCGAATAAACTGGTTTGTGCTTTGTCAAGTTCGTTCAAAAATCCACGTCCTATTATACCATTCAAAGTATCGGTAGAAGCAAATACACGCGCGTATTTACCAGGAATAAGATTCATTTTGCCGTTTCGCATGTGCAACAATTGCTTATATTTCCCTTTTAATTTCACAACTGCCATATAATCAATCAAATTATTATTTTCAGAAATAGTTATACTAGGATGCACACCATCTATAAAATATGCTTTTATAGCTTTATTCACAATAGCCAGATTATTATCAAGGGCGGATAATTCTTTTAACGCACCTTTAGCTTTCAAATCGCCATCTACACTAAAGGCAAGATACGTATTTACATCACGCTGGACAAGGCGTAAATAATTATCTAATTCCAATTCCATCCCGGTTCGTTTACTCCATTCATTACATTTATCACGAATAATCGGTTCAAAAGATGATTGTTTTACTAAAATAATAATACCATCCGTATTTGAATTCAAAATTTCACAATAATCTTCAATTTTATCGATTAAATCAATCAGCAATAATTGTCCATTCACACAAACGTTATTCGCCATCAATGGGTCATACATTGGTGAATACTTATCTTTCATTGCACCATATGCCGAATTCAATACTATTTTTAAACTATTAGCAATTGGATTTTTTTGTTTTTTATATTCAATTCTTTTATTAATAACATCATTATAAACAGCTGGATTTGGAACCGCGCGTGACATAAAATTATATCTTTTTATCAAATTAGGATAATAAGACGCAACATCAGCGTTAAGTATATTTCCCGTTACATCGATGGGTTTTAATGAAAATTTCGGTCCAGACGCTGACATTTTATAATCACCAATAAAACTATGTAATCCTCCCCACGCCACTTTATGAAAAACACCTGCTATTTTTACAAACTGTGAAGATTCATAGTTTTTATTTTTCGGATTTTTAAACCAATCTAAAACAGATTGGTATTTTCCCATATTTAAGGTCGATACAAACGTAATAGCAAATTCATCGTCTGAAACTGGTCGTTTTTGTGCTTTTAATACAATTGCAGATAATTGTGCACGAGTTTTATTCAAATAATAATTATCTAATCTATATTCTTGCAATAAACCAACGTAAGATTGAAAAATTTCATATCTCTGTAAAAATACCTGATAGGTAGCCAATACATCTGATTCACAATAAAACAAAGTTTTTGATAATTCATCATCAGTAAGCGGTCTATCGATATCAAATGCAATAGAACTTTCTTCAATTTGCATACCCATATATGCTTCTAATGTTTTTAAACCATTATCGATTAATCCTAAAAATACATCATAATTATTAATCGGATATTCGTTAAACCTCTCACTGCCTTCATATTCAAACCATTTTTTATCGTCAGCAATAATATGTTGTGTCAAATCGTATGGATTTTGCCCACACAAAATACACTGAAAAATAGGAACATCGTAATTACGGCTATTAAATCCAATAAAAATTTCATTTTTATAATAATTATATACAGAACGAAGTAATTCAATATTATTTATAACATGAGCAAGGCAATGTGTTTCCGTATCATAAAATACAACCAGCCAGTCATATTTAAAGACCTCGAAATCGTAAACTAACATACTATAGTATTTGATGTAAAACAATATAAAGATTATCTGCCATGCCTAAAAATCAATCTACAATAAAATATAAATTTATCAACATAAAAATACATTAAAAAAAAAGATTATTTAAAGCCTTTTATTACTTCAAATACATTCATCACACTGGTATCCACAGTACCAGCAAGGACAATCACGAGAACCAGCACGATGAATACAGTACCAATAGTTAATAATTCTAACGCAATGGTTCTTGTATCCATATTGCCGTTGATAATAGTAAACACTAAAATACCAGCTAAAGACAACGGAATTAACGCTAAAATGAAAATTGCCGCGGTAGCCGGCATAGTAACATCTTCGACTGTATAACTAAACGTAGATGCGAACGACTGCGAATTAAGATAGGT
>JALOBO010000031.1 GCA_023228225.1 Clostridia bacterium | reverse complement strand
GCCAAAAAGATGGTATTATCGGCGAACTCCGTAAACGCCAAGAATATGAAAAGCCTAGTGTTAAGCGTAAGCATAAAGCCGAAGCGGCAAGAAAAAGAAATTTAAAAAAATAATTAATTTAAAAAACTGTCCATCGGACAGTTTTTTTGTACTTTTATTTAAAAATAAGAGTGAGTAAGTAAACAATGATTTTACTTTTTATATATGTCAACAAACTTATTTGAATAATCAATTAAAATTTTTGAGTTATCAAGATCTTGTTCGGAAAATCTATTTCTTTTAGGATTGCGACCACTTAATTTAACCGCACCTGTATTTACAGAAATTTTAACTGCTTCGGAAATATCCATAGCACATCGTGAGGGTAACACAAACATTTCTTTGATTTTTTCAAAAAAATATTTTGAAAAACCAAAATTGTTTTTTATAAAAAAGTTACTGTTTGTGATTTTTGGTGTAATAACTATTGCACGTATATTTTCGGGATTATTTTGGTTTAAATATAAAGCATATAAAGTTGCACAATTTTTGCTAAACGCATAGGCATTTATTGATTTATAATTTTGCAACTCAAAATATTTTTCGCTAAATTGTGCAGACATAAACTTTGTTCTTAAAAATACTATTCGTGAATATTCAGATTTTAGTAGATTTTTTTTTAATAGTTCAGTTAGCATATATGGTGCAAGATAATTAATTTGAAATTGCATTTCTAAGCCCTGGTCGCTTAATTTTTGCCATTTATTAAATACACCAGCACAATGAAATATAAAATCTAATGGGGTTTCGCCTAAATACTGTTTTACATTTTGTGCAAGTTCTTTAACACCATTAATATTTGTATAATCGCATACAAAAGTTTCTATTTGTGCAAAATCAAATTCTTTTAATAGTCTATTTTTTGCCCTTTCTACTAATTCTATACTTTTATCGGTGGCAATCAGTTTTGCGCCACTACGACAAATTTCAAGTGCAAGATTATAGCCTATTGAACCAGAAAAGCCAGTAAGTAATACCATTTTGTTTTTATAATTATCCATAAAACAACCGCCTTACAAACTTTATTATATACCTACTTTATTGTAATAGTCAAATTTTAAATTATGTTTGACTTAAACTAATAAAAATGGTATTAATTATATATAAATATTTTTTGGAGGCTTTTATGCCATATACATTTATAAGTGGAGCAACTGGCGGACTAGGCAAAGCGTTTGCCGTGGCTTGTGCAATGCGAGGCGAAAACTTATTTCTAACAAGCACAAAACAAGATAAACTTGCACTACTCGCTGAGAGTTTAACGCATGCTTATAAAATTGATGTAAAATATGCCGTATGTGATATGGCAATAGATACTGAAAGAAATGATTTGATTATATATTTAAAGCAAGATGGATTTACTTTTAATAAACTAATAAATACTGTTGGATTTGACCATGAAGGCGAATTTTTAACACTAAACAATGATATTATAAGAAATTTAATTCGTGTTAATGTAGAATCCGTGATTGATATTACTTACAGTATTTTAAATTTACGCACAAGTCAGAAATTTACAATAATTACAGTATCTAGTTTGGCGGGTGAATTTCCTATGCCATATAAAGCACTTTATTCATCTAGTAAGCGAATGCTAACAAATTTTTTTAGGGCATTTGCTTATGAAGTTAAAGATCAAAATATTAGTATAACACTACTTACTCCGGCAACAATTCCTACAAATCCGCAATGGACTAAGAACATTGAAGCGGTCGGATTTAGTAGTCTGCTTTCAGTTAAAAATGTAGGCATTATTGCATACAAAACGCTTTTAAAAGCAGATAAGGGGCAAGCAGTTTATATTCCTGGTTTTATAAATAAGTTAGCCGATTTTTTTGGTAAACTAATTCCAGTTCGATTTATGAATAAAATTATTTATAATCGGTGCAAAAACATAAGTGAAAAATCCAAATAAATGCCAAGTAAATAATTTTTAAATATAACAGTCCTTTAAAAAGATAAGAAAAAGTATTTATGCAATAACTATCGCTAACAGTAGATTGAATGCATAAATATACTATACATTTTTTTAAATTTGTCTAATTTGTTTGTGGAAAAATGCCAATTTATTTAACTATAATGCTATTTACAATATTATATGTCTATTTTTGTAAACACTAAGACTTATTACTATGAATTGTTATACAATATATGCACCTGGGTAATACAGGAAAAATAACATTTAGGGGATTAATGTTTATGAAGGAAAACCAGAAAAGCGAATTAAGGCTTCTTGCTCTTAATGCAAAACGAAGGATGAAAGATGGATATTGGCAAAAGACAAATGTTCAGCGAATCAATGCAATGGAAAATATGCGTGCAATGGGAAAAAGTGTAACAGTTGCTCAAAACTATTACATAAACAAACTTAACGCAGAACTTTATGGCAAAAGTAAAATTCAATGTGAAGATGATATGCTTTATAAAAAAGTATGCAAAATACTTGATGATTGTGTTGACATTACAAATCCAATAGGACAACTTGTTGATCGAGAAATTTATGATAAATTAGATAGTAATGCAAAACAACGTTATGTATTCAAATTAGCAGATAAATATAGAACACTTAAAGAAAGATATTATATAGAAAAGCAAATGTGTAGTAAATAATTTGTAATTATTAATAAATTAATTTCATAAAATTTTATTAATTTAACAAAAATAGGGCAGTAACATTTTGTTCTGTCCTTTTTGTTGCGAAAAGTCTTTAAAAATGTTAAACTGTTATAGACTTAAATTAAAAGGTGTTATTGTGGAAAATTTTGACTTAAACGCATTAAATCAAGAACAGAAAAAAGCCGTAGAATGTATTTACGGTGCTGTTTTAGTTGTTGCGGGTGCTGGTAGCGGAAAAACTCGCGTGTTAACATATCGTGTGGCATATTTAATAAGTAAAGGTGTAAACCCGCATAAAATTTTAGCGATTACTTTTACAAATAAAGCGGCAAAAGAAATGAAAGACCGCATTGCTAAAATGGTTGAAAATTCACAGGATATTTGGATTTCTACATTTCACGCTATGTGCGCTAAAATTTTAAGGCAACATATTAGCAGGATTGATGGATATGATAGCAAATTTACTATTTATGCTGATGATGATAAAGAAAAAGTTGTTAAGAAATTGCTGGAAAATTTAACGCTTGAAGATAAAGAAAAAGATGAATTTAAAAAACATGTATTATTTCATATTTCAAATTTTAAAAATTCATATCTGAGTGTAGAAGAATATCTTATGAATTTTGCTTTTCAAAAAGGCATTGATGAAATAGTAAAGTTAGTAGTCAAATATAACGAAGAATTGAAAAAATCTAACGCACTGGATTTTGATGATTTACTGTATAAAACGCTTGATTTATTTAAGGCCTGCCCAGATGTACTATCGTATTACGCAAATAGATTTGAATATATTCATATTGATGAGTTTCAAGATACTAATAAAGTGCAATATGAACTAGCAAAAATGTTAGCAAGTGTACACCATAATATATTTATAGTTGGCGATGAGGACCAGTGTATATATACTTGGCGCGGTGCAGACCCCACAAATATATCAGCCTTTCAGCAAGATTTTATAATAAATTTTAAACCAGTAGAAGTATTTAAATTAGAACAAAACTATCGTTCTACAACTCAAATTTTAGAAGCCGCAAATAAATTAATAAGCAAGAATCATATTCGTATTCCTAAGGAACTTTGGACTAATAAAACCGGCGGAGTTAAAATTACTAAGTATTCCGCTTATGATCAAAAAGAAGAAGCAAGTTTTGTTGCAAATTCTATTGGCGGGCTTATAGAGTCGGGATATAAATACTCTGATATAGCGGTACTTATGCGATTAAATGCACTTACTTTTCCATTTGAAGAATTGTTTTTGTCCTATAATATGCCTTATGCAATATTTGGCGGTTTTAAATTTTTTGACCGAATTGAAATTAAAAATATTATTGCATATTTAAGGTTGCTTGTTAATAACAAAGATAATGAAGCATTTTTACGAATTATTAACTTTCCTAAACGCGGGCTTGGCAATAGTGCGATTAGTGAAATTAATGGACTTGCATCAAAGTTTGGTTTTTCGCCCTATGAAGCGGTTTTAAACGCCCAAAGTCTTGGCGGTATGAGTAAATCATTATCAAATAAAATTATGTCTGTTAGTCAAATTTTTGCGGATTTAAATAATGCATTAAACGGTATGCCACTAAATAAGTTTGTGTCGTATCTATTAACCCGAACTGGTATAGAAAACGAATATGTAGAAAATACCGAAGAAAATATTAATCGTAAGATGAATATAAATTCGTTTGTGCAACACATTAGTGATTATATAAAAAACAATCCAGAAGCCACTCTTTCGGACTATTTACAATCAGTTATGCTAATAAGCGACATAGATTCTATGGGAGAAGGTGAAAAATCTAATTCAATTACAGTTGCAACCGTACATTCAGTTAAAGGGCTAGAATTTAAGGTAGTATTTGTAATTGGACTTGAAGAAAAGATTTTTCCTATTAAACGTGTTGATAGTTCAGATGATGATATGGAAGAAGAGCGCAGACTTATGTATGTGGCAATTACACGCACAAAGGAGAGGCTTTATTTGACTTATGCAAAAAGCAGATTTCTTTACGGTAAAAGGGATTTTACAATTCCATCAAGATTTTTAAGTGAAGCGGGCTTAGAAAACAAGCCCGACAGCGCACCGCAAGAAGTATATAGCGAGCATTCCTATAATTCGGATTGGAACCGAAACCCTTCTTCACAAAATAGTTACTATAAAAATAACAATTATGGCTATTCAAGTTCTAAAAAATATAAAGAAAGCAGTAATTCTAATATGCAAAAAATGTTTGAAGCAAAAAGCAGTGCCGAACACGATTATTTGGGCTTTGTAGTTGGAGTAAAAGTGTTGCACCCTAAGTTTGGTGTAGGTGAAATTATTGATATTTCCGCAATAAATACCACAAAAGATATAAGCATTAAGTTTAATTTAATTGGAGTTAAGAAGTTATCAATTGATGCACCTATTCAACTTATAAAAAGTAAAAATGGAGATTAAAATGGAAAGTAAAGATGTAATTAAACAAATGCAAGAACTAATAAGAGAATTAAACATTCACAATCATAATTATTATGTACTTGATAATCCAACAATTTCCGATCTTGAATACGATAGAATATATGATAAATTGCTTTTGTTAGAAAAGCAAAGCGGAATAGTTCTAGAAAATTCGCCAAGTCAAAGAGTAGGTGGCGCTATTTTAGAAGGCTTTGAAAAGCATGAGCATATGCATAAACTTTATAGCCTTGATAAATGCCAAACATTAGCCGAACTTAAACAGTGGTTAGAAAATACCCAAAATAAATTAGATAAGAATGCAGATTTTACAATGGAATATAAATTTGATGGTCTTACAATTTGCTTAACATACGATAAAGGTAAATTGTTAACTGCTGCCACACGCGGAAACGGAGTAGTGGGTGAAGATGTTACCGCACAAGTTAAAACCATTAAAAGCGTACCACTTAGTATAGAATTTAAAGGATTACTTGAAGTGCATGGCGAGGGTATGATGGCACTGTCAACGCTTAAAAAGTATAATGAAACCGCCGAAGATGTGCTTAAAAATGCCCGAAACGCTGTGGCTGGTGCAATACGCAACCTTGATCCAAAAGTTACCGCAAGTAGAAATTTGGTAATATATTTTTATGATGTGAATCATGCCGAAGATAAAACATTTGAATCGCAGGAAGATATGCGAGAATTTTTGCGTGGACAAGGCTTTAAAGTGCATAACTATTTTAAAGTTTTTTCTGATTTTACCGATATTGAAAAAGAAATTAGCAACATAGATGATATAAAAAGCACGCTTGATATACTTATTGATGGTACAGTGCTGAAATTAAACAAAGTTCCACTAAGAAAAAAAGTAGGATACACAAATAAATTTCCACGCTGGGCAATGGCATACAAATTTGAAGCACAAGAAGTAACCACAAAATTATTAAATGTGCTTTGGTCGGTAGGAAGAACAGGTAAAATAACTCCTCTTGCAATAATAGAACCGGTTGAGTTAGCCGGTGCAACAATAAGTAGAGCAACATTAAATAACTGCGATGATATTTTACGCAAGCAGGTTAAAATTAACAGTTATGTGTTTATTAGGCGTAGTAACGAAGTTATACCCGAAATACTAGGTCTAGCACGTGATACAGAAGATTCAAAAATAATTATACCGCCTGATTATTGTCCTTCTTGTAATTCGCATCTTGTTAATGATGGCGTAAACTTATATTGCAAAAATATTAATAATTGTCCGGAACAAATTATGGGAAGACTTGTGCATTATTCTTCTAAAAACGCAATGAATTTAGAGGGTATAAGCAATAAAACCGTAGATCAATTATATAAAAAATTAAATGTTTGCACTCCTGCCGACTTATATAAAATTTCTAAGGAAGATTTTTTAAATTTAGAAGGTTTTAAAGATAAAAAAACCGAAAATTTATATTCGACAATTCAAAATAGTAAAATCTGTAAATTAGAAAATTTTATATATTCACTATCAATAGATAATGTAGGCGAGAAAACTGCAAAAGATTTAGCAAAAAAATTTGAAACTTTGGAACATTTTCAACACGCTACATTTGATGAATTAAATAATATAGAAAACATTGGTGAAATTACTGCATATGGTGTATTAGATTTTTTAAATACACAATATAGTGTAATTGATAATTTATTAAATGTAGGAGTAAAACCACAAGAATATATTAAAAAAAACACAGGCGAAAATTACTTTAATAATAAAACGATTGTGCTTACGGGTGGGTTAGAAAATTACACACGAGATGAAGCGACAAAACTTTTAGAAGATCTTGGGGCGAAAGTTTCGAGTTCGGTTTCTAAAAATACCGATTTGGTTGTTGCTGGCGAAGGTGCAAAAAGCAAATTAACCAGAGCCAAAGAATTAGGCATTAGAGTTATTGATGAGCCAGAACTAATTAAACTAATTAAATTACAAACAAAATAATAGTATTATTATATTTTTTGTATGTAAAAAATTTATTGATTATAAAAATTAGTTGTGATAAACTTAAAGCACTTAAAGGAGTTTTTATGAGCGTTAGTAAACTTGAACTAGAAAAAATTGCAAAACTATCGGCATTAAAATTTAGTGATGCTGAAATGCAAAAATTGCAAAAAGATTTTGATAATATATTATCGTGCGTAAATGCGGTTAAAAATTTTAAAGAAGAAAGTACTTGTACAAGCGGGCGTAGTTTAAATGCAAGTTTAGATTTACGAGCCGATGAGCCTAAAAAAAGTATTTCTGTACAGGATATAGAACTTAATGCACCCGAATTTTTTGCCGGTGCCATAGTCGTTCCTGCCGTGGTAGAATAAGGGGGCATACAGTGGATTATACTTTATTAACGCTTTTAGAAGCGTCAAAACTTTTAAAAGACCGAAAGGTTACAAGCGTAGAATTAACAAAATCATTTTTACAAAAAATTGAGCAGACTAAAAAATTAAACACCCTTATTACAATCTGTAAAGCCGATGCTTTGGCGACAGCCGAAAAAGCCGACAAAATTATTCAAAGTGGTGTCGCTTATCCTGCTCTTACTGGACTTCCAATCATAATTAAAGATAATATTTCAACAAAAGGTGTTCGCACAACATGCGGAAGCAAATTTTTAAAAAATTATATTCCGCCCTATAACGCAACAGTTGTAGAAAAACTTAATGCGCAAAATGCTGTTTTACTTGGTAAAGCAAATATGGACGAGTTTGCAATGGGTGGTTCAAATGAACATTCGGCATACGGCAATGTTTTAAATCCACTTAATAACGAGTATGTACCCGGTGGTAGCAGTGGCGGTAGTGCTTCTGCTGTTGGCGCTAATTTATGTTTAGCGTCCCTAGGCTCTGATACGGGTGGCTCTATAAGACAGCCTGCCGCATATTGTGGATTAATAGGACTTAAACCTACTTATGGCTTAGTATCAAGGTTTGGACTTGTTGCATTTGCATCTTCGCTTGACCAAATAGGACCGCTTACAAAAACAGTTAAAGATTCCGCATTATTACTAAGCGTTATTGCAGGTAGTGATGAAAAAGATTCTACCTCTGAAAAATTTAAATTACCTGATTATAACAAGTGTTTTACAGATTCCATTAGAGGCTTAAAAGTTGGTATTTCAAAAGAATATCTTAATTTATTTATGAGTGATGAAACAAAAGTAAGTGTAAATAGTGTTATAGAGTTTTTAAAACAACATGGTGCCACACTTGTAGATATAAATTTAAAAAACATAGATTTATCACTTTCTGTTTATTATGTTGTAGCGTGTGCCGAAGCGGCATCAAATTTATCAAGATTTGATGGCGTTAAATACGGCGTGCGTGCAAAAGATTATAAAAATCTAAGTGAACTTTACTTTAAATCTCGTACACAAGGCTTTGGTGAAGAAGTAAAACGCAGGATTATGCTTGGCAATTTTGTTTTAAGCAGTGGATACTTTGATGCGTATTATAAGCGAGCAAAAAAAGCACAGCAGGCTATTAAATGCGAATTTGAAAAAGCATTTAACATTTGTGATGTCATTATTTCGCCGACAACACCATCTACCGCTTTCAAATTTGGCGAAAAAACTGATAATCCAGTAGAAATGTATGCGGCCGATGTTTATACCGTACCAGTTAATATTGCAGAATTGCCTGCGATATCTATTCCTTGTGGAAAAGGACAAAACAATATGCCAATAGGTATACAGTTAATAGGTAAAAAATTCTCTGAATGCACATTACTTAATACCGCTGATTATATTGAAAAGCATTATTCTTGGGAGGGCAAATAATATGAAATACCAAACCGTTATAGGACTAGAAATACACGCTGAATTATGTACAGAATCAAAAGTGTTTTGTTCGTGCAAAAATGGTTTTGGCTTTTCACCTAATACAAATTGCTGTCCAGTATGCACTGGACTTCCAGGTGCTTTACCAGTTCTTAACAGTAAAGTTTATGAATATGCAATCAAAGCAGGGCTTTCTATGGGCTCAAAAATTTCAAAATATTCGGTTTTTGAGCGCAAAAATTATTTTTATCCTGATTTACCTAAGGCTTATCAGATTTCACAATTAGAGTATCCACTTTGCATAGGCGGACATATTGAATTAGAATTAAATGGTGTTACAAAAATTATTCGTCTTAATAGAATTCATGTTGAGGAAGATGCCGGTAAACTTATACACAGCGAAAACAAAGGAAGTTTAATTGATTTTAACCGTTGCAGTGTTCCACTTATAGAAATGGTTACCGAGCCGGATTTGCGTTCGGCGCAAGAAGCAGTTGCACTGTTAGAAAAAATTAGACAAATACTAGTTTATTTAGGCATATCTACTGGCAAAATGGAACAAGGGGCAATGCGTTGCGATGTTAATGTATCGTTAATGCCCGAAGGTTCTAGCGTTTATGGTACTCGTACAGAACTAAAAAATATAAGTTCGTTTAGATCAGTGTTTGCCGGAATAGAATATGAAGTTAAAAGACAAACTGATATACTTGAAAAAGGCGGAAAAGTTATTCAAGAAACGCGTCGTTGGAGTGATGAAAAAATGCAAAGTTTTGCTATGCGTAACAAAGAGGAATCACAAAGTTACCGGTATTTTCCGGACCCTGATTTGTTGCCAATTACCGTCACGCCAGAATATGTGCAAAGCATTATGGCCAAATTGCCAAGATTACCCGAACAGCGTATTAAGCAATATGTAACAGAATACAATTTGCCGATTTATGATGCAACACTAATTGCTTCCGAACGTGAAACTGCCGAATATTTTGAAGATTGTTTGGCATTATATAACAAGCCAAAAGAAATAAGCAATTTTATTATGAGCGACATTTTAAGACTTATAAAAGGTCAAAATCAATCGCTTAAAAACATTCCCGTTAATCCAAAGAAACTCACCGACCTATTAAAAATGGTTTCTGATGGAAAAGTTAATGTTACAGTCGCTAAAACTGTACTTGAAGAAATTTGGAAAACAGATGAAGACCCAGAGAAAGCAGTTGTCCGTATGGGACTTATGCAAGTAAATGACATGGCCGAAATTGAAAAAATTGTAAGAGAAATTATAGCACAAAATCCGCAAGCAGTAGAGGAGTTTAAAGCGGGTAAATCAAAAGCACTTGCATTTTTTGTAGGACAAATTATGAAAGCAACCAAAGGAAAGGCTAATCCACAAATAGTAAATGAACTTGTTATTAAACTTATAAATATTTAATTTAGTTAAAGCGCTTAAAGGGCTACAAAACTCTTGCAAATTGTATTTGTGTGTAGTATACTTGTTTAGTTTATAGAATAAAAGAAGGTATAATTTTTATGATGATATATCCGCCCATTGATAAACTGATCGACAAACTAGGAAACCGTTATAAACTTGTATGTATTGTGGCAAAAAGGGCAAAAGAAATTCAAAAAAATATGCCTGAAATGCTTTTAAATTCCGAATTAAAAGAAATATCTATTGCCGCCGATGAAGTTTATAAAGATAAAGTTGTAATTGTTGAGGAATAATTTATTTAAATAACCAAAAATTCTATTACAAACAGGTGGTGACCTTACAGTAATAGATTTTTTTATTAAGAGGGGTTATGATTGCACAAGTCATTGTAGATATTGCTAATAGTGAGGTTGATAAAATCTTTGATTACAAAATTGAAGATGGATTTTTTGTGCAAAAGGGCATGCGAGTACTTGTAAGTTTTGGTCCTCGAACCATTGAAGGCTATGTCATAAACATTACTGATACAAGTGAAGTTAAAAAAGAAAAACTCAAATCTATAATCAAAATATTAGATAATACCGCAGTCATTTCCGAAGAAATGCTTGCACTTATGGAATTTATGACAAATGAGTATAATTTACGAAAAGTAGATGTTCTTAGGCTATTTATTCCCGCAAAAATGCGTGGCGGACAAGTAAAACAATTGAAAAAAACAATTGTAACCATTAATTCAGGTATAAATATTGATGAAGTGGTTAATTCTTTACGCAAAAATGCAATTTCTCAAATAAGTTTGTTAAAATACTTATTAATTCAGCCAAATTGCGAATCTGATATCACATATTTAAATGCTAATTTTTCGCTGTCCGCTGTTAAAAAATTTTTAAATATGAAAGTACTTATATCCCGTGAAATTTGTGTTAATCGCACTCCGTATTCATCAGAAATAGAAGCGGAAAAGCAAAATATAAAACTTACCGATATGCAACAAGCGGTTGTTGATAAAATAACAAATGATACTGAGCATAATACATATTTATTGCACGGGGTTACAGGTAGTGGTAAAACCGAAATATACATAAGATGTATACAGCATTTTATTGAATGTGGAAAGACTGCAATTATGCTTGTTCCCGAAATTTCACTCACCCCGCTATTATTTAATAGATTTAAAACTAGGTTTGGTGATTCCGTGGCAATACTTCATAGTGGGCTATCAGATGGCGAACGCTACGATGAATGGAATAGACTTTTAAATGGGCAGGCCAAAATTGCAATCGGGGCTCGCTCGGCAGTTTTTGCACCGCTAAATAATATTGGTTTAATTATTATTGATGAAGAACACGAATCTACATATGCTAGCGAAAGCAATCCGCGTTATTTTACGCATGATATTGCAACTTTTAGGGCTAAATACAACGCCTGTCCGATTCTTTTAGGCAGTGCTACACCATCGGTTGACAGTTATTATAAGACAAAAAATGGTCAATATAATTTGCTTGAATTGCCATTAAGGATTAATAAGCATAGTATGCCCGCAATTCAAATTGTTGATATGATGTCCGAAATGCGTGCGGGTAACAACGGCATTTTTTCTGTTGCACTAATTAAAGAATTAACTGAGTGCATTAAAAATAATAACCAAGCAATGATATTTATAAATAGACGTGGTTTTGCATCATTTGTACGTTGCATTGAATGTGGTTATGTTGCAAAATGTGAAGATTGCGATGTGTCGCTTGTTTACCATAAATCCGAAGAACAATTAAAGTGCCATTATTGCAGTCGCCGATATAAAATGCTAGATATTTGTCCACAGTGTGGCAGTAGTCATATCAGGCAAGGTGCAATAGGCACACAAAGAGTAGCAAAGGAACTTAAAGAACTTTTTCCTAATGTTAAAATATTTAGAATGGATAACGACACTACGCAAAGCAAAAATGCACATTTTCAAATTTTGTCGGCATTTGCTAATACTAAGCCCGCAATACTCGTTGGTACACAAATGATTGCAAAAGGACACGATTTTAAAAATGTAACAGTTGTTGGTATTATTGATGCGGATTTAAGCCTGCATTTTACCGATTATAGAAGCACAGAACGCACCTTTCAACTTATTACACAGGTTTCTGGACGCGCAGGTCGTGATGAAAAGGTGGGAAAGGTTATTCTACAAACTTATTCGCCAAGACATTATGTGTATAAATTTGTGGCGAATTATGACTACAAGCATTTCTTTGATAAGGAAATAAATATGCGTGAAGTTACCGCGTTTCCGCCTTTTTCACGCATAATAAGAGTATTAATTTCTTCTGAAAACGAAGATTTGGCAAGACAAAAAACTATGGAAGCAAAAAATATGCTAAATCAAGTTAAAAAGGATTATGAAAAAGAATTTATTTATATGGAAGCAATGAAATCGCCACTTACTCGTATAGAAAAAAAATATAGATATCAAATACTTATGCGAATAAAACCTGAACGACAAATTGAAGTTACAGATTTGGTTTATAAAATTGCGAATAGAGTAAAAGTATCAGATATGAATATTTTTGTGGAAATAAATCCACAAAGTTTGTCTTAATAATAAAATAAACAATAATTAAAATAGACAAAATTAAAAATTTATTATACAATTATTTAGATATTAATTAAAGGAGATATGAATTGGCAACTCGTAAAATTTTGCTATCTAATGATCCAATTTTAAGAATAGTTTGCAGACCTGCTACAATATTTGATGATGGGCTTAAACAACTTATAGATGATATGAAAGATACTATGCAACATAATGATGGTGCAGGTCTTGCTGCTCCGCAAGTTGGAATTAATAAAAGAGTGGCTATTGTAGAGGCAGACGGGCAATATTTGGAATTAGTTAATCCCGAAATTTTAAAAACATCGGGCAATATTAATGGTGTAGAAGGTTGTTTGAGTTTTCCCGGCAAATATGGATATGTTGATAGACCTAAAAAGGTTGTTGTTAGAGCGCAAGACCGCAATGGTATTTTTTATGAGTTAACTGCATACGAAATGCTTGCTCGTGCCATATGTCATGAAATTGACCATCTTAACGGTATATTGTTTGTTGATAAAATGACGAAAGAGGCGAAAGAATGAAAATAGTATTTTTAGGAACTCCGGATTTTGGTGTACCTTGCCTTAAAGCACTTATAAATTCTAAACATAAAGTAGTAGCGGTTGTAACACAGCCGGACAAGCCATCTGGACGCAATAAAAAAATAGAATTTTCTCCTATAAAAAAAGTAGCGTTAGAAAATAATATTCCGGTACTACAATATGCTAGAATATCAAAAGAAGGCACGCAAGATTTAACTAATTTACAGCCAGATATTATGATAACTGCCGCTTATGGACAAATTTTAAGACAGTGTATTTTAGATATTGCAAAATTTGGTATTATTAATGTACATGCTTCGCTACTGCCAAAGTTTAGGGGTGCTGCACCAATTCAATGGGCGGTTATTAAAGGCGAAAAAGTTAGTGGGATTACAATTATGAAAACCGAACTTGGTGTAGATACTGGCGACATAATACTGCAAAAAGAACTGCCAGTCGGTGATATCGAAACCGCAGGCGAACTTTATAATAAACTTAGCAATTTTGCCCCGGAACTACTTTTAAACGCACTGTCACAAATTGAAAATTGCACAGTAAAATATGTTTCGCAAAATCATGAAGAAATGTCTTATTTTCCTATGATTAAAAAAGAAGATGCTCAAATTGACTTTAATTTGAGTGCAGTAGATGTTGTAAACTTTGTGCGCGGAATGAATCCTTTTCCTACTGCATTTACAATTTTAAATGGCGGTATACTTAAAGTATTTAAAGCAGAATGTGCTAATTTAAATTTTGACAAGTTTGTTACCGCTTTAAACGGGCAGATTATACTTGCTAATTTTAAACAAGGGCTTTTTGTTAAGTGCGGAGATGGTAAGATAGTAAAACTTAAACAAATTCAAGTGCAAAACGGTAAGAAAATGCTTTCGGAACAATATTTACTTGGGCATAAAATAAATGCTGGTGAAATGTTGGGTGCAGTAAATGCAAAAGTGTAATTATTTTCATACCGCATATAATATTTTATTTAAAGTGCTTAAAGATGGCGCTTATTTGCAAATAGAACTTAATAATGCTCTTAATATTAACGATGAAGAAAGTAAAATTATAACAAAAATTGTTTATGGCGTTGTACAGCATAATCTTGAACTTGATAATATTATTAGTATTTTAGCACTTAAAAAACCTAAACTGTCAGCGGATATTATGCTTAAAATCGGTATTTATTGCTTATTATTTTTAAATTCAGTGCCAGATTATGCTGTATGCAATGAAATTACCGAACTAACAAAAACACTTGGCAAACAAGGTATGTCAGGCTTTATTAATGCGGTACTGAAAAAAGTATGCTCTAATAAAAACGCATATTTATTTCCGACCGAAGATGAAAACACAACCGTGCAAACGCATTTAAGCACAAAGTATAGTTATCCCGAATGGATTATAGAAAAATTATTAAAAGCATATCCAACCGATTTTTTAGAAAAAATTTTGGAAAGAGGAGAACATAAAACTCACATACGCGTTAATAAATTTAAAATTACAGCATTAGAATTTGAAAAGTTATTAAATTCTAATCATATTCCTTTTGAAAAATCTAATGTAAATGGTTATTATGTTAATTACCGACAAATTAAAGAGCATCAAGATTTTAATCCGCTTTATACAGTACAATCAGCAGGCTCTATGACAGTGTGTCATACGCTTAACATTAAAAGCGGAGAAAAGGTTTTAGATGTTTGTGCTGCTCCGGGTGGTAAAAGCGTGTATTTAAGCGAATTAGGTGCTGTCGTTACAGCGTGGGATATTTACGAACATAGGGTAAATCTTATTAACTCATATTGTAAACGAATGAACGCAAATGTTTTCGCGGTGGTTAAAGATGCTACTAAATATGATGAAAATTATAAAGAAAAATTTGATTGTGTTCTAACTGATGTTCCTTGTAGTGGGCTTGGTGTCGCAGGCAAAAAAGCAGACATTTTATTGAATAGAAACGCTGAAAGTATTGACGAACTTACGGCTTTACAGGCTAGCATCATGAATACTGCGTCAAAATATGTAAAAACTGGTGGTTGCTTATTGTATTCAACTTGTACAATCTTGCCACAGGAAAACGAAGATATTGTTGATACATTTTTAAGCCGGCATTTAGATTTTAAAGCAGAAAACATTAGTGTTTTTAAAAAGGTATTATATGTGAAAGATTTATCTTTAAAAAAAGAAATACGAGGCGAACCTTATTTACAACTTTTTGCTAATATTGATAGTGATGAAGGCTTTTTTATGGCGAGGCTGAGAAAACTATGATAAATTTATTAGATTTGAGTTTAAATGAACTTTCCGAATTGCTTGTCCGCTTTACAGATCAAAAGTTTAGGGCTAAACAAGTATTTGATTCGCTGTATAAAGGCAAAGAGTTTGCAGAAATAACGGATATTTCTAATGATCTTAAAAAAAAATTAGCCAAAGAATGCATTGCACAACCAGTTAAAATTTATAAAAAATACGTATCAGCAGATGGCACTGTTAAATATATACTTGAATTACAGGACAAAAATATTATAGAAGCGGTTTTAATGCAATACAAATATGGTAAAACGCTCTGTGTATCCTCACAAGTAGGTTGTCCTATGGGCTGTGTATTTTGTGCATCAGGATTAAACGGAC